>NZ_CP163435.1:2208088-2523529 GCF_041051975.1 Streptomyces sp. R21
CTCCTCAAACGCCGGAGGGGCTATATCCAGCCCGTCCGGCGTTTGAGGACGAGCCCGTTCAAGGCGAAAGCGAAAACCCCGTAGGGCCCGCCCGGCGTCACACCAAGAAGTCCCGCCCCACCCGCTCCGCCAGCTCCTCCAGGATCGGCCCCGCCTCGGCGATGCACCGGGCGACATCGGGCTCGACGTCGGTGAGGGCGTACGCGCGCCGGATCCCGGCGCGTCCCAGCGCCTCCGGCGCCAGCGCCAGCCGCCCGCACACCGCCACGACCTCCTTGCCCTCGGCACGAGCCGCCGCGGCGACCCCGGCGGGCGCCTTCCCGTGGAGGGTCTGCTCGTCGAGCGACCCCTCACCGGTGATCACCAGCGTGGCCCGCGCCAGCGCGGGCGCGAAGCCGAGAACGTCGAGCATGACCTCGATCCCGGCCCGGAACCGCGCACCGAGCACCAGCGCGCCGTACCCGATACCGCCCGCGGCCCCCGCACCGGGCGCCTGCGCGTACTCGGCGGCCCGCGATCCGATGGCCTTCTCCAGCACGGTGGCGAAGTGGGCGAGGGAGGCGTCGAGAACGGCCACGTCGTCGGGGCTCGCGCCCTTCTGCGGCCCGTACACCGCGGGCGCACCCTTCGGCCCGGTCAGCGGGTTGTCCACGTCGCTCGCGAGGACGAAGTCGATCTCGGCGAGCCGCGCGTCGAGTCCGGACAGATCCGCGGTCACGAGGTCACGCAGCGCACCACCGCCGGGAGCCACCGGCTCACCCTCCGCGTCCAGGAACCGCGCACCGAGCGCGGCCAGCATCCCGGCGCCGCCGTCGGTGGTGGCGCTGCCGCCGACCCCGAACACGATGGTGCGCGCACCGGCGTCCAGCGCGGCCCGCAGCAGTTCCCCGGACCCGTACGTCGACGAGGTGAGCGGCGCGAAGACCCCGGCGGGCAGTCGCTGCAACCCGCTGGCCTCGGCCATCTCGACGACGGCCGTGTCGCCGCGCAGCGCGTACGCCGCCGTGACCTCGTCGCCGAGCGGCCCGGCGACCCGGACCTCGCGCCGCTCGAACCCGGCCGCGACCGCCGCGTCGACGGTGCCGTCGCCGCCGTCGGCGACCGGCAGGGCCTCGACCTCGACATGCGGCGCGGCCCGGCGCAGTCCGGCCGTCACCCGCTCCGCGACCTGGACGGCCGTCAGCGAGCCCTTGAACTTGTCCGCGGCGATCAGCACCCGCGCACTTCCGGTGGGTGTCCGGTCCACAGCAGCGTCCGCCACCTTGCATTCCCCTTGCTTTCGAGCCTTGCTCACGTCAAGGCAGTCGCGCCGCTGCGACCATAACCGGAGGAGGCCCGCCCCGTCATGCCCCGTCCCGCGCAGCGAACACCCGGCCGAACACCGCGCGGCCTCGCCCGGAATTCGGTAAACCGGAGTCATGACCCCTGTGGGCACTGAGCTCGGCGACCGCGTTCTCGGGGGCTGGCTGGGCCGGATCGCGGGCAACATGCTCGGCAAACCGGTCGAGCAGGGCGACCACTGGACGCGGGACCGCATCGACCGCTATCTGCGGCAGGCCGCGGCCCTGCCCCTCGTCGACTACCTGCCCGAGCCCGCCACCGAGAGCGACGGCTTCGAGCTGCGCCCCGAATGGCGGCAATGCGTGCGCGGCCGTATCCACGGCAGCTGCCGCGACGACGACGTGGACTACGCGATCCTCGGCCTCCACCTCCTGGAGACCCACGGCTTCGGCTTCAGCACCGAGCAGGTCGGCGATCTGTGGCTGCTGCGGCTGCCGTATCTCCAGACGTTCACGGCGGAGCGCGCCGCCTACCGCAACCTCGCAAACGGTCTCAAACCGCCCCTCACCGCCACCTACGACAACCCCTACCAGGAGTGGATCGGCGCCCTGATCCGCGCCGACGTCTACGGCTGGACCTGCCCGGACGCGCCCCGCCGCGCGGCCTCGCTGGCCCGCCGCGACGCCGTCCTCTCCCACACCGGCAACGGCGTGTACGGCGCGATGTGGGCGGCGGCGCTGATCTCGGCGGCGTTCACCGCGCCCACGGTGCGGCATGCCCTGGACACGGCGCTGACCGTCATCCCCGCGAGCAGCCGTCTCGCCCGCACCGTACGGCGCGTGCTCACGCTCCATGAGACCCGGATGAGCTGGGAGGACACGCTCACCACGGTGGCCGAGGAGACCGCCGGGCTCGGCTGGATCCACACGATCCCGAACGCCGCGGTCCTGACCGCCGGGCTCCTGTACGGCGACGGCGACTTCACCCGCACCATCACGCTGACCGTCCGCGGCGGCCTGGACACCGACTCGAACGGCGCGACCGCCGGGTCGGTCGCGGGCGTGCTGTGCGGGGCCGACGCGATCCCCGCCCAGTGGAAGGACCCCCTGGAGGACATGGTCCGCAGCGCGGTCTTCGGCTTCGACGGCGTACGGATCAGCGAGCTGGCGGCGCGGACGGTGGCCGTCGCGGAGGCGGAGAGAGAGGACTAGGGGTTACTGGCGGCCCACCGGAACCGGGGCCGTCCCGCACGGTCCAGCCGTCGGTGCTGGGCCCGCGCGCGACGGCACCTCCTGTGCCGAAGCCGAACAGGTCGCCGAACTCCCCGACACCAGACCCGACTTCACCGAGCCCGGCAGCGAGTCCGAGAGACGTCTGCGCGAGCTGGCTACGCTGCACGGATGACCACTCAGGACTACGCCACGTACATCGCGGGCCTCCCCCGCGTCATCGTCGGCGCCGCCGCTCTCTTCCGCGACGCCGACGGCCACATCCTGCTCGTCGATCCCAACTACAAGGAGGGCTGGGCTCTTCCCGGCGGCATCGTCGAGTCGGACGCCGGGGAGACCCCGCGGCAGGGGGCGCGGCGCGAGACGGCCGAGGAGATCGGACTCGACGTGGAACTCGGGCGCCTGCTCGCCGTCGACTGGGTTCCCGGGACCGGGCGACCGCCGCTGGTCGCCTACCTCTACGACGGCGGAGTCCTCGGCGACAGCGACCTCAGGTCCATCCGGCTCCAGGAGGAGGAACTGCTGTCCTGGCGCCTCGTCCCGCGCGAGGAGCTCACCCAGCACCTGCCTGACGCGCTCGGCCGCCGGGTGCTCGCCGCGCTGGACGTGTTGACGGAGGGTGCGGGGACGGCGGAGCTGGAGGACGGGCGTCGGGTGGGCCCTGTGGGGGCGTAGTAGCCCAGCCCTTGGGGTCCGCGGGCCTATTTCCTCAACTCTCCTACCTGTACAGCTCATTGATCGGCACAATGCTGCTGTGCCGCACTACGACTACATGGAGTTCGCCCTCGACGACGGAGCGCAGGTCCGTCTCGAGCTGGCAGCAGCGGGCGAGGCCCCGGCGGGTGATGGCGACTTACCCGGCGGTATCTCCGGTGTGACGCCCGTCGGACGCGGCGCCCGCGTCGGGACGCTCGCCACGGACGCCCTGCGCTCCGTGTTGAGCCCGCTGGGCCCCGTACTGCAGCAGGTTCACGACTCGGTGTCCGGGATCGCCGATCCGCCGCACGAGCTGTCCGTCGCCTTCGGGATACAGATCGGCCAGGACCTGAAGATCGGCATCGTGGGTGCCAACGGACAGGCCAGCTTGACCGTTTCGGCGACCTGGCAGCTGCCGCCCCGGGACGGGGCGTGACCTGGTTCGCGGCGCCCCGGGGCGACCGGTCGGCGGACGCGCGCGGTGCGCTCGTCCGCATCCTGTCCGCCAACCGCAGCCGTACCGCGGGCGCGGGCGTCTACCTCTCCGACCGGCGCCTGCTGACCTGTGCACATGTCGTCAACACCGTGCTCGGGCGGCGGAGTCTGAGTCCGCAGGACCCGGGCGGGATCACGCTCGACGTGTCCTTCCCGGTGCTCTCCGCCACCGACGTCCGCAGCGCCCGGCTGGTGGCCTGGATACCGCCCCGCTCCCAGCAGTACGGCCCGGTCGACGACGGCGCCCTGAAGTGGGAGGGCGATCTGGCCGTGCTGGAACTCGACGAGGAACCGCCGCCGCCGGTGGGCTCGGTGCGCTGGCTGGAGATGGCGCGGGGGCAGGAGGTCAGGGCGTGGTACGGGGCCGGGCAGCCGTTCTCGTACGCCGATGTGCGCGTCGCCGTGTACGACGACGGCATCGGCTATCTCGACGGGCAGCTGTCCGGGGCGGCCGTCGACGACGGCTACAGCGGCGGTCCCCTGTGGTCGATGGGCGACGGCGCCGCCGTAGGACTGGTCATGGGCCGGATCACCGCTCCCGACAACGGGTTCTCGCCCCAGCACACGGTGCGGCGCAGCTGGGGGCTCGGCTGGCAGTCGGTGCTGGTGGAGCTGCGGCGGGCCGAGGCGGTGCCGGAACCGCACCTGGCCGGGCTGTGGGCGGGGCCGTCCGCGGTGTTCGCCGAGGACGAGTCGGTGCGCGACATGATGGTGGGCCCGCTGCACACACTCCTCGGCGATCCCGTGGCGCGGACCGCGCATGCCGCCGAACTCGCCGAGACACTGGGCCTGTTGGCGCCCACCGACGGCACGGCGCCGTCCGTGGAGAAGCTGGCGCATCTGCTGTGCGGCACGGAGCGGGCACTGCCGACGCTCGCCGAGTCACTGGCACCCAAAGTGGTCGACGACCCCCGCGGCCGGGCCGAGCTCGACCGGCTGCTGGCGCTGGGCCGGCTCACCGGAGCGGCCCGCCTCCTCTCGATCGCCGAACACCGCATGCTGCTCGGCAAGTTGGAGCATCTCACCCAGGGCGACCCGGGGCTGCTCCACCGGGCGGCGACCGCGGCCCTCCCCTATCTCGAACTCCCCCGGTCACTCCAGGCGCCCCGCCTCACCCAGGCCGAAGTGCCGGACGTACTGGGCGAGTTGGAGACCTGGTACGGCGACGGGTCACCGGTGCCCGACGAGACGCCCCGGCTGCCTGCCCTGCTGCGTGTCGTCGAGTACCTCGCCGCGGCCACCGACGGCCTGGTCGGGCAGGTGCTGCGGGAGTGGAGCAACCGGGTCGCCGCCCGGCTCGGCATCCACCCGTCGGCGCTGCGGGAGCGACGCGCCGACGCCGAACGCTGGTCGCGGCAGGCGGCCCCGGCCGGGGCCCGGATCCTGGTGGAACTCGACCACTACGCCAAGGACCCCCCGCACCACTACCGCTGCTCGGTGTGGCGGCTGCGCCCCGACGGCAGCGCCGCACGCACCGTCGACGGACCCGACCGGCCGCGTACGGGACCGGAGATCGCCCGGCTGATCAGGGAGGTCGCGGGCGGCGCGAAGGACACGGGGGACGGTGTCGCGCTGGTCGCCGTGTCGGTGCCGCCGGAGGCGCTGGACCTGCCGGTGGACGAGTGGGACGGAGCCGGGGCCGGCGAGTACATGCCCGCGCCGCTCGGCGAGGACTTCCACCTGGTCCTGCGCTGCCCACGGCTGCGGCGCCGCTCCCCCACCGGGGCCGCCGATCTCGAACGGCGCTGGAACGCCCGGCAGCAGAGCGGCTCGCTGCTCGCCGACCACCGGATGGGCGACCGCACACTGGCCGGGCTGCTGAAGACAACCCATCGGGACACCGCGCGCGTCCTTGTGGACGGGACCGCCCAGCATCGCGGCAGGTTGGTCCTCGTCTGTCTGGCCATGGGCGTGCCCATCGTGCTGTGGAACCGTGCGGGCCTCGCCCCTGGCGAGGGGCCCCCGCTCGATGCCATCGTGCCCGAGGGCCCGGTGGACGGACTTCCGGAGCGTGTGCGGTACGTCAGAGTCCGGGTCTACGCGGACGCGGACAACGCGGCCGCCGCGCGCCCGGCCCTGGTGTGGGACGACGCCGAACTGCCGCTGCCGGACGAACTGCAGCTCGCCGACCCCTCGGAAGGAACGGAGCACGCGATATGACGCAGACCGACGGGTGGCGGCTGTTCCGCGGTGACCGGGTGGCCCGGCAGGCGGAGTTCCCCGAGGCGCCGCCCTGGCGGCAGTTCGCCGACCGGCCGGGCGGCCGGCCCCGGCACCGCCCCTATCTCATCGGCCGCGCGGAGGCCGACGTGGTGAGCGCCGCCCTGCATCTGCGCCGCCCGCTGCTGGTGACCGGGCACCCCGGCACCGGCAAGTCGTCGCTGGCGCACGCCATCGCCCACGAGCTGTCCCTGGGGCCGGTGCTGCAATGGGCCGTCAACAGCCGCTCGGTCCTCAACGACGCCCTGTACGGGTACGACGCCGTCGGCCGGCTGCGCGAGACACATCTGCACCGGGAGCGGGGCGCATCCGAACCCGAGATCGGCACCTTCATCAGGCTGGGACCGCTGGGCACGGCCCTGGTGCCGCGCGACCGGCCGCGTGTCCTGCTGGTGGACGAGCTGGACAAGGGCGATGTGGATCTGCCCAACGATCTGCTGACCGTCTTCGAGGAGGGCGAGTTCGAGATCCCGCAGCTGTCCCGGCTGCCCGAGGAGCAGTCCGAGGTGGCGGTCCTCACCCACGGGGCGCGCGGCGAGCGGATCACCGTCACGCGCGGGCTGGTCCGCTGCCGGGAGTTCCCCGTCGTGGTGATCACGAGCAACGGCGAACGGGACTTCCCGCCCGCGTTCATGCGCCGCTGCGTGCGGCTGGACCTGCCCGATCCGGACGAGGCCCGGCTGCGCGACATCGTGGCCGCCCATCTCGGCGAGGACACCCTGACCGACGTGGACGACCTCCTCCATGCCTTCCTCAACCGCCGGGCACCGGGGGAACTCGCCACGGACCAGCTGCTCAACGCCGTGTTCCTGCGCAAGGGCGGAGTCGACCTGGACGCCGAGGGGCTGCTGGACGCCGTACTGCACCGGCTCGGCGGGATGGTCTAGATGCCGCCCGACGGCACGGGCCCCAGGGCTCCGGACGACCCCCTCGACGGCGTCGAGCCGCCGCCGGCGCTGAGCAGGATCGGCCCGCTCACCGGGCAGGACCTGTCCATCCACGAGCTGCTGGACGCCGTATGGCTGGCGGCGCGGCTCCCGGCGGACGGCAGCGCACCCCTCGTATCGGCGCTGCCGCGACTCTCCGCCCACCGGCCGGGGTCCGGCGCTGGCGAGGAGGCGCGGTCGTCCGGCGAAGGGTCTCCCGGGGCCGCCGCCCGGGAGCCGGGCGCCGAGGTCCCGGAGCAACCGCCTGCTCCGGCGCAGCTCCTCGGCGCGCTGCACGCGGCCGCCGCCACCCGCAGCGCGCCCGAGTTCGCCCCTCTCGGAGAGGTGGACGGGGCCGGCGCCTACGGCCACGCGCGCGAGGGTGCGATGCCGGTGCGGGTGCCGGAGGAGAAGGCGCTCGGCGAGGACGAGCTGCGCTTCGGGCGTGCCCTGCGTCTGCTCAAGCAGCCCCAACCCAACCTGCTGAAGCGGGAGTTCGACGAGGAGGCCACGGCCGCCGCGATCGCCGAGACAGGGCTGCCCGACGTGGTGACCCGGCCCGCACGGCAGCGCTGGCTGGATCTGGTGCTGCTCATCGACGACGGCATATCGATGCTGCTGTGGCGGCGGCTCGCGGCGGAGCTGCGCGCGCTGCTGGAGCGGCTCGGCGCGTTCCGCGACATCCGGGTGCACGGCCTCGACACGCGCATGCACCATCCCGACCCCGACGAGGCGCCTATGCCTCTGCTGCGGGCGCGCCCCTTCGATCCGGGCGCCCCGCTGCTGTCGCCCGCCTCGGTCGTCGACCCCTCGGGCGGCACGCTGGTCCTGGTGATCAGCGACGGCGTCGGCCCCTGCTGGCGGGACGGGCGGATGCGGGCGGTCCTGGAACGCTGGGCGCGCCAGGGCCCGACGGCGATCATGCACACGCTGCCGGCTCACCTGTGGGACGGCTCGGGCATCCGCTCGGAGCCATGGCTGGTGACGACCCGGCGGCGCGGTGCGGCGAACGAGAGCTGGGAGGTGGCCGATCCGCTGCTGCCGCCGGACCTCGGCGAGAAGTTCTCCGGCGTTCCGGTTCCGGTGCTGGAACCGTATCCGCCGGCCGTCGAAGCCTGGGCCCGCCTCGTGGCGTCACCCGGTGCGAGCGCGGAACTGCCGCTGCTGGCACCGCCGGAGGCGCGGGCGCCCCGCGGCGGGGCCGACACCCGCGGAACGGACGCGGCGAAGGCCGTCCTGCGGTTCCGCAACGCCGCGTCACCGCAGGCCTACCGGCTGGCCGCGCATCTCGCCTCGGTGTCCCCGCTGACGGTTCCGGTGATGCGCCTGGTCCAGGCGGCCGTGCCCTGGCGCGCCGAGACCGAGCATCTCGCGGAGGTGTTCCTGGGCGGTCTCATGCGCCAGACCGAACCGGCCGATGAGCAACTCCCGGTCCAGCACCGCCGTTTCGGCTTCCCCAGGGACGCCCAGGAGATCCTGCTCGACACAGCGTCGCCGATCGACCTGCTGCGCACGACGCGGGCTGTCACCGACCGTCTGCGGACGCTCGTGGGCCGCTCCCCCGACTTCCCGGCGTGGCTCGCCCACCCGTCGGGGACAGGTGAACTCCTGCCCGGCACCCGGCCGTTCGCCTGGCTGGAGGACCGCCTGCTGACGCATCTGGGCGCCCGGCCGATGGCACCGACGCCGGAGCGCGTCACCGGGCACGAGGACGTACGGCTGCCCTCGGAGCTGGCGACCGCGCCCTCCTGGCTGCCCCTGCGCCTCCAGGATCTGCACGCGCTGGGCCCCTACACGCTCCTCCAGCGCGACACGTCCGGCGGAAAACCCACCGCGTACATCGGGGAGGACGAGGAGGGACAGCGCGTGCTGCTGCGCGTGTCCTCCTCGTTCGACTCACCGGCGGCGCAGGAACTGCTCGATGTCGAGCGCCGCGCGCTGCGCCGTATGGGCGGGGTGTACGCGCCCGCGGTCGTCGACGGCAACCTGGCGAACGCCGTCACGCCGTGGCTGGCACTGCGGCTCGACACGCTCGCCGACGGGCGGCCGGCGCCCACGCTGCGGGCCGTGCTGGAGGCGGCCGGGCCACAGCCTGGCACACCGCTGTTCACCTGGCTGGCCTGGAATCTGGCGCGTGCGCTGAGCCGTTGCCATCGCCTGGGCCTCGTGCACGGCGCGCTGGCCCCGGGCTCGATCCTGGTGACCGAGTCGACCCTGCACCTCATCGGCTGGACGTCGGCGCGCATCGACGGCTCGTGGAGTGCCTCGACGGCGTCGGTGCCGGCCAACTCCCCTTACCGGGCGCCCGAAGTGACGTACTGGGGCGAGTCCCGGATCACGGCGGGCGACGTGTACTCCCTGGGCGCCGTCCTGCTGCACGCGGTGACCGGGAGGGCGTGGTCCCCGTACGAGCAGGCCGAGTTGGCGCGCAACCGGCACTTCGCCCAACTCGACGAGGATCTGGCCGAGTTGCTGCTGCGCTGCGTAATGCGCGAGCCGGAGGGGCGGCCCACGGCGCGCGAGGTGGCGGACGCCCTGGGGACGCGGCTGCCGGGCGGTCAGGAGTGGGAGGGCGTCGAGGAGGAGACACCCGACCCCGCGGCGGTCGAGCCGATGGAGGCGCACGCACCCGAGGACCACCGCGAACAGTGGCAGCGGATCATCCGGGAGCCGCTGGAGCGGCCGCTGCGCATCACGCTGGTGGGGGTCAGGGACGGCGTCGGCTGCACCACGACCACGATGATGCTGGGCGCGGTACTGGCCGACCAGCGGCAGGAGCATGTGCTCGCGATCGACGCCGACCGGCATGCGGGACGGCAGGTCCGCATCGGCGGGCGCGTGTTCCGCAACACCCTGGAGAGCCTGTCCGACCTGGCCCGTTCGCTGCACCATGTGGAACGGTTCGAGGATCTCGAGCTCTTCCTGTCACCGCACCGCTCAGGGCTCATGGCCCTGGCGAACGACTCGGTACGGCGCCCCGCATCGGCCGGTCAGTACACGGACTCGGACTTCCGCAGCGTGGCGTACACCACGCAGAAGTACTTCCACCTCACCCTGATCGACACCGACAACCTGCATCCCGTGATCATGCAGCACACCGACCGCGTGGTGATCGTCTCGCGCGCGGACCCCGCGGGCCTCACTCAGGCGCAGCAGGCCATGGACCGCCTGGTGACCCTGGACCGGCCCGGCCTGGTCGGCGAGTCGGTGGTCGTGCTCAACCACAGCCGCCCCGCCGCGGGCTGGTCCCTCGACTCGAGCACCCTCCTGAGCCTGGGCTCCCGCTGCCGCGGCATCGTCACGGTGCCACGGGACGGCCACCTGGCCATGGGCAGCACGGTCGAACTGTCCTGGCTGACCCCCGACGCGTACAAGGCCTACCTGCGCCTCGCCTCCCTGCTCCTCGGCCCGCGCTCCCGCTCCTCCTGAGGCCCCCGAATTCGTTCGCTGGCGGGAGCCGACGCCTTTACCCTCGGCACCATGAACAAGCCCCTCGTCGCCATCCTCAGTGGCGCAGGTATCTCCACCGATTCCGGGATCCCGGACTACCGCGGACCAGGCGGGCTGTGGCAGCGGGATCCGGAAGCCCAGAAGCTCGTGACGTACGAGTACTACATGGGTGATCCGGAGATCCGGCGGCGCTCGTGGCAGATGCGGCGGAAGAACCGGACGCTGCAGGCCGAGCCGAACGCGGCGCATCGGGCGGTGGCCGAGCTGGAGCGGGCCGGGGTGCCGGTGCGGGTGATCACGCAGAACGTGGACGGGCTGCACCAGCTCGCCGGGATGCCGGCCCGCAAGGTGCTCGAACTGCACGGCAGCGCACGGAGTGTGGTGTGCACCGGGTGTCATGCCCGCGGGCCCATGGAGGACGCGCTCGCGCGGGTCGAGGCGGGCGAGGACGACCCGCCGTGTCTGGAGTGCGGCGGAATCCTCAAGTCGGCGACGGTGATGTTCGGCGAGCGGCTCGACCCGGTGGTGCTGGGCGAGGCGGTCGCGATCACCAAGGCGTGCCAGGTGTTCATCGCGGTCGGCAGCAGCCTTCAGGTGCAGCCCGCCGCCGGGCTCGCAGGGGTCGCCGCCGACCACGGGGCACGGCTGATCATCGTCAACGCCGAGCCCACTCCGTACGACGACCGGGCCGACGAGATCGTACGGGAACGGATCGGGACGGCGCTGCCCGAGTTGCTGGTCCGCCTTCAGAAGGGCTAGAAGAGCGCTGCTGCGCGTTCGAAGTCCAGCAGGCGCTGCTTGCGGTCAAGGCCGCCGCCGTATCCGGTGAGGCTGCCGTCGGTGCCGACGACGCGGTGGCAGGGGACGATGATGCCGATGGGGTTCTTGCCGTTGGCCAGGCCCACCGCGCGTGAGGCCTTGGGGTTGCCGAGCGCGTCGGCGAGTTCGCCGTAGCTGCGGGTCTCGCCGTACGGGATCTTGCGGAGTTGCTCCCAGACGGTGCGCTGGAAGGGGGTGCCGGCGAGCTGCATCGGCAGGTCGAAGTCCTTCAACTCGCCGCTGAAATAGGCCCGTAGCTGGGCGGTCGTCTCGCCGAAGGGAGTGTCGTCCGGCGCGCCGAAGTTCTCCTCCGGTGGACGGTGGCGTTGGTCGGTCATGTAGAGGCCGCACAGGGTGCCGTCCTCGGCGACCAGGGTCAGGGGGCCGTACGGGCTGTCGATCACGGTGTGCTGTTTCACAAGGACCCTTACACAGGTAGGAAGTTGATGGGGTGACTGTCCGTCGCCCACAGGTACTGCACCGCGTACGCCCGCCAGGGCGCCCACGCCGCGGCGCGTGCCGTGAGGGCGGCCGGGGTGGAGGGCAGGCCCAACTCCTGGGCGGCGCGCCGGATTCCGAGGTCGGTGGGGAGGAAGGCGTCGGGGTCGCCGAGGGCGCGCATGGCGATCACGTCGACGGTCCACGGCCCGAAGCCGGGCAGCGCGAGCAGCCTGGCGCGCGTCTCCGCCCAGTCGCTCTCCACGCCCAAGTGAATGGTTCCGTCGGCGAGTTGGCGGACGAGGGTGGTGAAGGTGGTGCGCCGGGTGCGGGGCATCGCGAGCGAGTCGGGGTCGAGCGCGGCGAGGGCCTCGGCGGACGGGAAGAGGTGGGTGAGGCCACCCTCGGGGTCGTCGACGGGTTCGCCGTGGGCCCGGACCAGGCGTGCCGCGTGGGTGCGGGCGGCGGCCGTGGAGACCTGCTGGCCGAGCACCGCGCGGACGGCGAACTCGGCCTCGTCGACGGTCCGCGGCACCCGGCGGCCCGGCGCCTTGTCGACGAGCGGCGCGAGCAGCGGATCGGTGCGCAACTGGTCGTCGACGGCGACCGGGTCGGCGTCCAGGTCGAGCATGCGACGGCAGCGGCTGATGGCGACGGGCAGGTCGCGCAGGTCGCTGAGGGTGAGGCGGCAGGCGATGTGGTCGGCGCTGGGAGTGAGCGCGACGACCCCGTGGCCGTACGGCAGTCGCAGCGTGCGCCGGTAGGCGCCCTCTCGCCACTCCTCGACGCCGGGTACGCCGGTCGCGGCGAGGTGGCCGAAGAGGTTGTCGGGGTTGAGCGGCGCGCGGAACGGCAGCCGCAGGTTGAGGACGCCCGGCGTTCCCGACGTGCCCGGGGTGCGCGATTTGGGCACCCGGGTGCGCAGCTCGCTCGGCGACAGGGCGAAGACCTCGCGGACGGTGTCGTTGAAGGTGCGGATCGAGGCGAACCCGGCCGCGAAGGCGATCTCCGCCATCGGAAGCGCGGTGGTCTCGATGAGCAGGCGTGCGGTCTGGGCGCGCTGGGCCCGGGCCAGGGCGAGCGGTCCCGCGCCCAGTTCGGCGAGGAGCTGCCGCTCGATCTGGCGGGTGCTGTAGCCGAGCCGGGTGGCGAGGCCCGGGACGCCCTCGCGGTCCACGATTCCGTCGCCGATGAGGCGCATGGCCCGGGCGACCAGGTCGGCGCGCTGGTTCCACTCGGGCGAACCGGGGCTGGTGTCCGGGCGGCACCGCTTGCAGGCCCGGAATCCGGCCTGCTGGCAGGCCGCCGCGCTCGGGTAGAACGTCATGTTCTCCGGCTTCGGCGGCACCACCGGGCAGCTGGGTCGGCAGTAGATGCGGGTGGTCAGGACCGCGGTGAAGAACCATCCGTCGAAGCGCGCGTCCTTCGACTGGACGGCGCGCACACAGCGTTCGGTGTCGGCGTGCATCCCGTTCTGCATGCCTCAAGGATCGGGCACTGACGGGGCGAGGGCTGGCGGAAATCCGACACGTAGGTTGCGTGGCCTGCGGTCGGCTCGCTCTCCTCCGGCCTCCGGTCGATGGCTCGGGTTGCTCAGGCCGACGAGATCATTGGCCTCGCCAGATGTTGTCGAAGGCCGCGTTCTCGATGGTTCGGCGCTGTCGTACGGCCTCCAGCTCCATCACCGCGTCGTGGACGGCGCCCAGTACGGTCAGGACGACGTCGTCGCCGGCGTCACCGGAGCCCTCGAAGTCCTCGTCCGGCTTGTCGTGGATCCCCACGGCGGCCGCGAGGCCCGCGAGGACGCGCTCGCCCGACGCCCAGCGGTCGGCGGCGTGGCGACGGGCCGGTGAGTCGACCAGTGCCGTGCGCTCGGTCGGCACCGGGAGCCAGCGGCGACGCTCCCGGGCGAGCTGCCCCTCCTCCTCCAGGGCGGCCTGGTAGGTCGAGGACAGACCGTTGCCGCGGCGCCACAGCCAGTCCTCGGCGGATTCGTACGGCTCCTGACGCACGAGCGCCGACGCGGCCGCGTCCAGCAGACGGTCGTCCGTGACCAGCTGCGGGCCGGGCACGATGCGGTCGCCGTCCAGGAAGGCGGCCCGCACGTCGAGGAGGTCGATGAGTTCGGCTCCCGCTAGGGCCAGCGACAGATTGCCCTGCTCCACGGGGCGGCTGGACGCGGCGTCCAGGGTGACGATCATCAGATCCCGCGGTGTCGTCATGTCGGGCTCCCCATCAGAGGTTCGGGCGGGCCGAGGGATCGCTGCGTGGACAGGATCCATCGGGCTCTCGGGCAACGGCTGAGACCGCATCGGTGTTCCCGGTCCGGTGACCGGTGATGCCATGAACCGCCGACGCCGCGACCGCCTCCGGCTAGTCGCCCGTCTCCCGGGCAAACGCGTCGTACGCCCGTTCGTCGAAGAGCACGAATCTGACCTCCTCGACAGCGGTCTCCGTGGCCCGGACCGTGCCCACCGCGATCCGGGCGGCGTCGTCCATCGGCCACCTGTAGATACCGGCGGACACGGCCGGGAACGCGACCGTACGCGCGCCGAGCTCGTCGGCGACCCGCAGTGACTCGCGGTAGCAGGAGGCGAGCAGGGCGGAGCGGTCCTCGCTCCGGCTGAAGACGGGGCCCACGGTGTGGATGACCCAGCGCGCGTCGAGTTCCCCGGCGGTCGTGGCGACCGCCTGGCCGGTGCGCAGGCCCTTGCCGTACTGGGAAGCGCGGAGTTTGCGGCACTCCTCCAGGATGGCGGGGCCGCCCCGGCGGTGGATGGCTCCGTCCACTCCGCCCCCGCCGAGCAGCGAGGAGTTCGCGGCGTTGACGACGGCGTCGACGGTCTGCCGGGTGATGTCGCCCTGGACCAGGGTGATGGTGGTCATGTCTGCCGCAGTCTCCTCCATACGGCCTTGGCCGCGTTGTGTCCCGACATCCCGTGCACCCCGGGGCCCGGCGGGGTGGCCGACGAGCAGATGAAGACGGCCGGGTGCGGGGTGCTGTACGGGAACAGGGAGATCTTGGGCCGCAGCAGGAGCTGGAGCCCGGAGGCGGCGCCGCAGGCGATGTCGCCGCCCACGTAGTTGGCGTTGCGCTGGGCGAGTTCGGGCGGGCCCGCGGTGGCACGGGCCAGTACGCGGTCGCGGAAGCCGGGCGCGAACCGCTCCAGTTGGCGTTCCACGGCGTCCGTGAGGTCGCCGCTCCAGCCGTTCGGAACATGGCCGTATGTCCAGAAGACGTGCTTGCCGTCGGGTGCCCGAGAGGGGTCCACGACGCTGGGCTGCACCGAGATCAGGAAGGGCACGTCGGGGGCGCGGCCCTCGCGCGAGGCCGCTCGAAGGGCACGGTCGATCTCCTGGCTGGTGGCGCCCACCTGCACGGTTCCCGCGCTGCGCGCCTCTTTCGCCGTCCACGGCACGGGGCCGTCCAGCGCATAGTCGATCTTGAAGACGCTCGCCCCGTACCGGTACCGCTCGTAGTAGCGCCCCAGGCCGGCGATCCTGGCCAGGGCCGTGGGCGAGGTGTCGAAGACGTAGGCGCGGGCCGGGGGCAGGTCGTCGAGGCGCTTGACCTCGTAGTCGGTGTGGACGGTGCCGCCGAGGTCCTTCAGGTACGCGGTCAGCGCGTCGGAGATCGACTGGGAGCCGCCGCGTGCGACGGGCCAGCCCCCGGTGTGCGCGGCCAGGGCGAAGACCAGGCCGACAGCGCCGGTGGCAAGACCGCCGAGCGGGGCGATGACATGCGCGACGAGCCCGGAGAACAGTGCCTTGGCGCGATCATCGCGGAAGCGGCGCATCAGCCAGGTCGAGGGCGGCAGGCCGACGAGGCCGAAGCGGGCCAAAGTGACCGGATCGCGGGGCAACGAGGTCAGCGGCAGGGACATGAAGTCGCGCACCAGCGTGTCCCACTTGGGGAGGAAGGGCTCGACGAGCCGCCGGTACGCGCCCGCGTCGCGCGGTCCGAACGAGGCGGCCGTCTCCGCCACCGAGCGCGACAGGACGGCGGCCGTGCCGTCGGGGAACGGGTGCGCCATGGGCAGCCCGGCGTGCAGCCACTCCAGTCCGTACCGCTCCAGCGGCATCGCCTTGAAGGCCGGTGAGTTGACGCCCAGCGGATGGGCCGCCGAGCAGGGGTCGTGCCGGAACCCGGGCAGCGTGAGCTCCTCGGTGCGGGCTCCCCCGCCCACGGTGTCGCGTGCCTCGAAGACGGCCACGGAGAATCCACGGCGGGCCAGCTCCACGGCAGCCGTCAGTCCGTTCGGTCCCGCTCCGACCACGACCGCATCGAGCATGGAGGACACCTTCGGACTCCTTTGTCTGCCGACGGCCACTGAGGATCAGGATATGCCGGGCCACCGACAGCCCAGGGGCATGGGTAACCTACGCGCATGACGCGCCGCTTCCGCTGCCATGAGCCGGGGGAGGACGCCTGGTACTGGTTCGAGCTGGCGGAGAGCGACCGTCCGTCACGCCAGATGACCCTGCTCGGCGCCGATTCCGTCCCCGCGGTGGCCGTGGACTTCGCCGAACTCGCCCAAGTACGCGACATTTGTGGCCTGTTGGGCGTGCAGCTCTACGAGGTCGTGTACGGCGTGGCGGCGGAGGGGCCCCTCGAGGAGCCGCCGGACGCGGAGCCCGTCACCGAGCACGAGTTCGCCGTGATGTGGGGGCGCTGCCGTTCCTTCCGGCAGTGCGACGTCCGGCATTCCAGCGGTCCGATACCTGTCGGCACACGGCTGCCCGGCACGTTCGTCGGCGCGCCGTGGCCCCCTGGCAGGACGGGTGTCTTCGTCGACCTCGGGCTGCCGCTGCCCGGTTTCGTGGACGCGATCCATCTGTTCCGGGCGGACGCCGTGTGGCCCCCCGACGGGACCCGGGCCGAGTTCGAGGTCGTCGACATCCGCGTCAACGGCTCCGCGCAGCTCAGGCTCCGGCCGACAGCAACCCCACCACCCGGCGAGCCGTGGCCGCGTCCCGTGCGGCCGTGAACGGCAGCGCGTTGCCCCCGGTGATACGGAACGGCTCGCCCGCCAGGGTCAGATGGGCGCCGCCCGCCTCCTCGACCAGCAGCAGACCCGCCGCATGATCCCAAGCCGCCTCCCAGCTGAAGGCGGTGGCGTCCAACTCGCCGCGGGCGACGGCCAGATACTCCAGGCCGGCCGAGCCGCACGCGCGCGGTCGGACGCCGTCGGTACGCAGGCCGAGCAGGGCGCGCTTCTGCTCGGGCGTCGTGTAGTCCGGGTGGGACGTGGCGACGTCGAGGTCGCGGCCGGGCTCGGGCGAGCCGGAGAGCAGCGGCGCGCCGTTCAGTACGGCGCCCCGCCCGCGTATCGCGGTGGCGAACTCGTCGAGGGCGGGGGCGTAGGTCCAGGAGGCGAGCAGGACGCCTCCTCGCGCGAGGGCGACGAGCGTGCAGAAGCCCGGGTTTCCGTGCACGAACTGCCGGGTTCCGTCGACGGGGTCGACAATCCAGACCGGGGCGTCGCCCTGGAGCGCCTCGTACGACGCCGGGTCGGCGTGCACCGCCTCCTCGCCGACCACGACGGAGCCGGGCAGCAGCTCCCGCAGCACCTCGGTGAGGTACAGCTCGGCCTTGCGGTCGGCGTCCGTGACCAGGTCGTGCGGGCCGCTCTTCTGGTCGACCTCGTGCGCGGCGAGCTGCCGGAAGCGCGGCATGATCTCGGTCGCGGCCGCCGTGCGGACCGCTTCTTCGACGTCGGCCGAGTGCAGTGCGAGAAACTCTTCGATGGTTTCCGTGTCTTCGATCATGGCTCCATGAGAGCACGGCCCACTGACAATCCCCACCCGCCCGGTGCACTCCGGGTGGAATCGGCATGAATACCCGGCGCCGGGCGTCGACGCCCGGCCCGCTGACGCCGGCCCGGTGCCGGCGTCAGCCTCAGCGTCAGCGACCGACCGCGTACCCCTGCATCCCCCGCGGATTCGCCGCCGCCGACAGCACCCCGGTGCGCGGATCCCGGGCGACCGCGCACAGCCGCCCCTCGGACCAGGCGCCGCCCACGAGGACGTCGTGGCCGCGGCGGCGCAGCTCCTCGACGACCGCCTCGTCCGTGCGGGACTCGACGGTGAGGCTGCCGGGGCGCATGCCGCGGGGGTAGAAGGAGCCGGGGAAGCTGTCGTTGTGCCAGTTCGGGGCGTCGATGGCGCCCTGGAGGTCGAGGCCGCCGCGCACCTCGGAGCGCAGTGCGACGGCCAGGAAGAAGTGCGTCTGCCACTGGTCCTGCTGGTCGCCGCCCGGGGTACCGAAGGCCATGACGGGCACCCCGTCGCGCAGCGCCAGCGAAGGGGTGAGGGTCGTGCGGGGACGGCGGCCGGGCGTCAGCGAGTTCGGCAGGCCCTCCTCCAGCCAGGCCATCTGGAGCCGGGTGCCGAGCGGGAAGCCCAGCTCGGGCACCACCGGGTTGGACTGGAGCCAGCCGCCGCTGGGCGTGGCCGCGACCATGTTGCCCCAGCGGTCGACGATGTCGAGGTGGCAGGTGTCGCCCCGGGTGCCGCCGTCGGGCGCGACGTCCGGCTCGCCGGGCACCGGTGACCACGGGCTCCTGGCGACGGTCGGCTCACCAGCTCCCCCAGCAGCGACAGTCGGTTCACCAGCTCCCCTGGCGGCGACCGTCGGCTCCCCGACTCCCCTCGCGGCGACCGTCGGCTCCCCCACCCCCAACGCGTCGAAGCCCGGCTCCTCCTCGACGGCCACGCGCGCGTGCCCGCTGATCCGGGGCTCCCGCCCTCCCGGGCTGCCGGGACGCAGCTCATGGGAAGCCTTGTCGCCGATGAGCGCGCGCCGCGTGGTGTTGTACCCCGGCGACAGCAGCTCGTCGAGGGGCACCTCGGCCGCGTCCCCGTACCAGGCCTCCCGGTCGGCCATGGCGAGCTTGCAGCCCTCGACCAGCAGGTGGACGTAGTCGGCGGAGCCGTACCGGGGCAGCTCGGGCGGCAGCAGGGCGAGCTGCTGGAGCAGGACGGGGCCCTGGCTCCAGGGGCCCGCCTTGCACAGGGTCCAGCCGCGCCAGTCGTACGTCGCCGGGGCCTCGTAGGTCGCGGACCAGGACGCCAGGTCGGCTGAGGTCAGCGTGCCGGTGTGGTGCGTGCCGCTGGTGTCCAGCGTGGGCCGTCCCGCCTGCCGTACGAGCGCCTCGGCGATGAACCCGGAGCGCCACACCTCGCGCGCTGCCTCGATCCGCGCCACCCGGTCCCCGGCGTGGGCGGTCTCGGCGAGCAGCCGCCGCCAGGTCGCGGCGAGCGCCGGATTGCGGAACAGCTCGCCGGGGCGCGGCGCCCGGCCGTCCGGCAGGTACACGGCGGCCGAGGAGGTCCACTCGGCCTCGAAGAGCTCGCGTACGGTCTCCACGGTCTCGCCGACGCGCTCCACGGGCGCGTGCCCGTCCTCCGCGTACCCGATGGCGTACTTCAGGACGTCGGCCAGGGACTTCGTGCCGTGGTCGCGCAGGAGCAGCATCCAGGCGTCGAAGGCGCCGGGGACGGCGGCGGCGAGCGGTCCGGTGCCGGGCACGAGATCCAGACCGAGACCCTGGTAGTGGGCGATCGTCGCCCCGGCGGGCGCGACGCCCTGCCCGCACAGCACCCGTACCTCGCCGCCCGCCGGGGCGAGGATGATCGGCACCTCGCCCGCGGGCCCGTTGAGGTGCGGCTCGACGACGTGCAGGACGAAGCCGGCGGCGACCGCGGCGTCATAGGCGTTGCCGCCGTCCTCCAGGACGGCCATCGCCGACTGCGAGGCGAGCCAGTGCGTGGAGGACACCATGCCGAAGGTGCCCTGGAGCGTCGGTCGGGTCGTGAACATTCCGTGCCACCTCGCTGTGCGGAGCGATCAACCTCGGGTCCGACTATGGCACTTGCGATTCCGGAGCGGTCCGGGCCGCCGCCACCCGGCCCGTAATGCCCCGGATGATCGGAATCATCGGGCCGGGATGGACGTTGGCCCTCGTGAACGGAACGGAGGCGCGGCGGTGCGTGGTGAGTAAAAGGTCCCCGGCGGCAAAGTGACCCCGGAGGAGCTGGCGCGCGCGGAGGAACTGGTGCGGACGAAGTTCAGCTCGCCGGAGTGGACGAGCCGGGTTCCGTAGGAGCCCTCCATGCCGTCGTCCCGAGCGTGTTCTCCGGGCCGATGTCGAGGGGGTCGGCGAGGCGTATGGTCCGCTCGTCGCGCCCCTGCGCGGACCCGACCCGGAGGTACGGACCGGCCTCGGCGTTCATCCGCCAGTACAGGCCCGCCTGCGCGGCCTCGCCGGGTGCGAGGGTCAGCGGCTCGGGGCCGGGGTCCTTCGGGGCCATCGACACCCCCTCCGTTCCCTGGGCGGTGCGTACGCCCGGGATCGGAAGGCCCGTCTCGTCGAGCACGAGGACGGCGGGATAGCCGTTCAACTTGTACGGTTTGTGGCCGCAGTTGGTCAGCGTCAGAGTCATGGCACGCAGCCCCATGGCCCCGTCGACGGGCCCGGCGTCGACACGAACCCCGGACGGCGGGCAGCCCGCCGGCTGGACCGGCACGGCAGGCGACGGCTCGGCGCTCGGGGACGCGGGTGCCGGAACAGCCAGGGTCGGCGCCCGGCTGAGCGTCGGAGTGGGCGTCGGCGAGCGGTCCGGGTTGCGTTCGCGGTCGAGTTCGGCGGAGAGGCCGCACCCGCTCGCGGCCAGCGCCAGCACGCAGACCAGGGCGGCGTACCGGGGCGGCCTCGGGCGTATCGCGATCACGCGCCGATCATCGCACGGGGCCTGCGCGGAAGCGGTCACTCCGCGTGCCCGCGTGCCGTCACGAGCCCCGACTCGTAGGCGAACACGACCAGTTGGGCCCGGTCGCGCGCGCCCAGCTTCGTCATCGCGCGACTGATGTGGGTCTTCGCCGTGAGCGGGCTGATGACCATGTGCGCGGCGATCTCCTCGTTGGTGAGGCCGCGTGCGGCGAGCGCGGTGACCTCGCGTTCGCGGCGCGTGAGGCTCTCCAGTCCGGGCGCGGTGGCCCGGTCCGGCGGCCGGGAGACGAACTCGCCGATGAGGGTGCGGGTGACGGACGGCGACAGCAGCGCCTCCCCGTGCGCGACGACCTCGATGGCCTGGAGCAGGTCGGCGGGCTCGGTGTCCTTGAGCAGGAAGCCGCTGGCACCGGCCCGCAGCGCCTCGAAGACGTACTCGTCCAGGCCGTAGTTGGTGAGGATCACCACGCGTACACCGGACAGCTCCGGGTCGGCGGCGATACGGCGGGTGGCCTCGATGCCGGTCATGACGGGCATCTGTACGTCGACGAGCGCGATGTCCGGAAGCTCGGCGCGCACCAGCGCCAGCCCCTGTTTCCCGTCGGCGGCCTCGCCCACCACCTCGATACCGTCCTCGGCATCCAGCAGGGCGCGGAACCCGGCCCGCATCAGGGCCTGGTCGTCGACGAGCGCGACCCGGATCACGCCATCTCCCCGAGCGGCAGTTCGGCCCGTACCGAGAAGCCGCCGTCCGTGCGCGGGGCGGCGTGCAGGGTGCCGCCCAGGGCCGCGACGCGTTCGCGCATGCCGGTGAGGCCGATGCCCGGCTTCGGCGGACAGGTCGGGTCGGCGTTCCCGTCGTCGTCCACCCGTACGGTCAAGTCCTCTCTCCCGTAGTCGAGTTGGACGGCGACTTTGGCCGATCCGGCATGGCGGGCCGCGTTCGTCAGAGCCTCCTGGACGATGCGGTACGCGGCTCGGTCGACGGTTGCCGTCAGCGGGCGCTCGTCGCCGGTCACCGTCAGGGCGACGGCGAGGCCGGCCGCGCGGGCCCGCTCGACGAGCAGCGCAGGAGTGCCGGTCGGCTCGTCGGTTCGCAACACCTCCAGCGTGGCCCGCAGTTCGCGCATCGCCTCGCCGCCCGCCTCCTGGATGGCGAGCAGTGCGGGCGGCACCTCCTCGCCACGCTTGCGGGCGAGGTGCACGGCAACTCCCGCCTGGAGCTTGACGATTGAGATGCTGTGCGTCAGCGAGTCGTGCAACTCACGTGCGATGCGCAGCCGTTCCTCGCCCGCCCTGCGCAGAGCCGCCTCCTCACGGGTGCGCTCCGCCTCCAGCGCGCGCTGCTCCGTCTGGCGCAGATACGCCCGCCAGTTGCGGTCGGCGAGGCCGGTCACCAGGGCACACAGGAACCATCCGGCGAGCAGCGTCGCCTTCCCCATGACCTCCTGCGTCGTGGGGCCGGCCGCGACAAATCCCGCCAGGAACACGGCACTTGCGGCGGCCGCCACGCCGCGGTGGCCCACCCGGGCGGCCGTGTGCACGGCGGCCAGGACGGGAAGGGCGGCGAGCGAGCCGGGGTGGGCGTGCAGGACGTACGCCGTCATCGCCGCGGTGGCTGCCGCGAGCACCGCGCGGGGAGCGGCGCGGTAGCCCGCCAGGGCGAGGGAGCCGAGGGCGATCAGGCCGTAGTCGAGGGCGGTGGTCCCGTCGTCGAACGCGGCCGCTGTCACGACGAGGGCGCCGACGATGACGGCGAGCGCCGCGTCGGCCAGGCGCCTGCGGAGGGCGTGGGTCGGCTGCATAAGCGGCACGTTAGCCGCGGGCCGGGGCTGTCGCGTCAGACCTGTGGACGGGGTCCCGGCTACTCCCGGTGGAGTAGATCGCGCGGTGCGCGGGCCCCCCGCCGTAGCCGGAAATGCCTTCGGCCGTACGACGTCCCGAGGGGGCCGTCCGGGCCAGGGTTTCAACCGCACCCGGCACTTGCCGGCTGCGCCCCAACGGTTCCGCCCGGCGCAACGGCCTTCAGGAGGTCCTCATGCCCAGCCCCTTCCGCTACACCGCCCCACCCCCGCCCAAGTCCGCCACCGGCCGCACCGCCGAGGTGTACGCCCAGCTCGCCGAGGACTTCGGGATCGAGCGGGCGGTCACGTTCGTCGTGCTCTCCTCCGCTCCCGAACTCCTCACCGCCACCTGGGCGTTGATGCGCGAGTCGCTGATCGCGGGGCCCGGGAGCCGGACCGGGAAGGAGCTGGCGGCATTCGGGGTGTCGGATGCGAACCGGTGCCCGTTCTGCATGGATGCGCACACCGTCCTGCTGCACGCGACCGGGGACCACGCGCTCGCCGAGGCCGTGGCGCGCGGCCGGACTCCGGATGACAGCCAGCACGCACGGGTGCTGGCGTGGGGCGGTGCGAGCAGGACGCCGGGCGCCCCGGAGTTGACGCCGTTCCCCTTCCCTCTCGCGCACGCACCCGCCTACATCGGCACCGCGCTCTCCTTCCACTTCATCAACCGCATCGTGTCGGCGCTGCTGACCGAGAAGCTGATGCCGTGCAACCTCCAGCGGTTCAGGCCGGTACGGAGCTGGGCGGGCCGGTCGCTGTCCGGGACCCTGCGCCGCCGCCCGGCCCCTGGTGCGAGCCTGGCGCTCCTCGACGATCCGGCTGCGGGGCCCGAGCCGGACTGGGCGCAGGGCACCCCGGTCGGCCGGGCCTACGCAGCGCTGCGCGCCGCCGCCACCGCGGGCGCGGACCTTCTGGACGAGGCCGACCGGGCCGCCGTACGCGAAGCCCTTGAGGCGTGGGACGGTTCGCACCCGCCGCTCGTGTGGGACGCCCTGCCCGACCGGTCGCGGCCCGGCGCCCGTCTGGCGGTGCTGGCCGCCCTCGCCCCGTACCGCATCACGGACGAGGACGTGATGAACTGGCGCAAACCGGAACACACTGATCACTGCCTCGTGCATCTCGTCGCCTACGGCGCGTTCGCCGCCGTCGACAGGATCGAGCGCTCGCTCCCCCTGCACGCCGCGAAGGAGACGTCATGACCACGGTCGCCAACCCCCGTCAGGCCGAGGCCTGGAACGGCCCCTTCGGCGCCCACTGGGCCACCCACCACGAGCGCTACGACACGCTGGTCTCCGGCGTGAACGACGCACTGTTCGCGGGCGCCGCGATCGAGGCGGGCGACCGGGTGCTGGACGTCGGCTGCGGCGCCGGGGCGACGACCCGGATCGCCGCCCGGCTGGCCGCGCACGGGCACGCGGTGGGGGTCGACATCTCGGCGCCGCTGCTCGACCGGGCCCGGGCACTCACCGCCGCCGAGGGCGTCGCCAACGTGGCGTACGAATGCGCCGACGCGCAGGTCCACCGCTTCCCGCCGGCCGGATACGACGTGGCCATCAGCCGGGGCGGCGTGATGTTCTTCGGCAACCACGCGGCCGCGTTCCGCAACCTCGCGCGGGCGTTGCGCCCGGGCGGGCGGCTCGCCTTCGTCTGCCCGCGGCAGGCCGGCCCGGACTCCGAGGAGGTCCAGGCGTTCGAACTGT
The DNA here is from genome assembly GCF_041051975.1 of Streptomyces sp. R21. Classification (GTDB taxonomy): domain Bacteria; phylum Actinomycetota; class Actinomycetes; order Streptomycetales; family Streptomycetaceae; genus Streptomyces. Next base: position 2,231,922 of record NZ_CP163435.1, read on the forward strand.
TCGGGAAACTTCTGGGCGAACCGGACACCGACACGGCCGCCGCTCAGATCGCGATGGCCTCTCTGTCCGACCCGACCCGCATCCGCGAAGTGCTCCAGCGGTACACGGACTACGAGAAGGTGGCGGTCGAGCCGGTCGCGGTGGAGACCGTCTGGGGCCGGGACGCGGCGGACGCCGTCGACTTCCTCCTGTCCCGCAGGACCGGCACCCCTGTGGCAGCCGACACGCGCGCGGCCCTGGAGGACAGCCTGCGCCCGTACGAGACCGAGCGCGGCGTACGCCTCCGGGGCGCCGTATGGCTCGTGACGGCGACGCGTCCCGGGGCCCGCCGGCAGTGAGGCTCTGTCACCAGGCAGGCACGGAGCGAGTTGACACTTCCACCCCACAGGGACTCGTGTGACACTGGCGTCCCCCACCCCAGTGCGGGACCTCCCGCACCAACACGCGAGAAGTGCTCTGTGCGTTCTCTTCCTCTGCCGCTCGCGCTCGGCGCGCGCCTGTCGCCCGTCATCGTGCTCGCCACGATGGGCTGGGCGTTGTCGTCCGGCCCGCTCGACCCATCCCCGACAGCCGAGCACAAATCGACTGATTCGCCGCAAAAGAACAACTCGGCGTCCGCGCCCTCGACATCGGCGGCATCCAAGACGTACACCGCCTCACCCTCTCCCTGCACGGGCGTGACCGCAGATACGGTCAAGTCGCTCGTTCCGGGCGCCAAGACGGCCGGCCAGGAGATCCCCTCGACCGACAAGTCCCTGCGCCGGACATGCTCGTGGAACGCACTCAAGGGATACGACTACCGCTGGCTCGACGTCTCGTACGAGATCAAGGCCACGGACAGCGCCGCAGAGAAGGCCTACAAGGACCGCACCACCGACAAGAGCGGCGGAGGCGCGGTCCCCGGTCTCGGCGACGCGGGCTACTCCGTGGTGAACCTCTCCACCGAGAAGAAGCAGCAGACACGCGAGGGCGTGGTCATGGTGCGCGCCTCCAACGCGCTGGTGATCATCACGTACAACGGCAGTGACTTCGAGACGCAGAAGGCGCCCAGCACGGACGAGATCAACAAGGGCGCCATCAAGGCGGCCAAGGACGCGGTCGCCGCGCTGGAGGACGGCCGCCAGAGCTGACGGCCGTCCGCCTCACAGCGCGTGCCGCACGTCAGACCTCGGCGCGCTCCCCGCCCCGCAGCGACATCAGGACGACGTAGAGCACCAGGGAGGTGCCGAGGCCGACCGCCCAGCCGTAGTCGGCCAGCGACTCCAGGGCGGGGATGGGCCGCCCGTCGATCAGCGGATGGAAGTCGGCGCCGCCGACGGCGAGGACACCGCCGGTCAGGAAGGCGACGACGGCCCGCCAGTTCCAGCCGCCGTTGTACCAGTAGCGGCCACCCGTGCGGTACAGGTCGGCGAGGTCGAGCTTGGTGCGGCGCAGGATCCAGTAGTCGGCGATGAGGATGCCCGCGACCGTGCCGAGCAGACCGCCGACCAGGCCGAGCCAGGTGAAGATGTAGCCCTGCGGATCGGAGTACAGCTTCCACGGGAAGATCAGCACGCCGAGGACGCTGGTGACGAGCGCGCCGGTGCGGAAACTGATCTTCCGGGGCGCGATGTTGGAGAAGTCGAAGGCCGGTGAGACCAGGTTGGCCGCGATGTTCACCGAGAGGGTCGCCACCAGCACGGTGACCAGCGCGTACAGCAGGCCGAAGACGTTGTCGGTCTTGGCGGCCAGCTGGACCGGGTCCCAGATCGCGGTGCCGTAGACCGCCTGCGAACCGGAGGTGACCAGCACCGACAGGAACGCGAAGAGCGTCATTGTCGTGGGCAGACCGAGCGCCTGCCCCCAGGTCTGCGCCTTCTGGCTCTTTCCGTACCGGGTGAAGTCCGGGATGTTCAGCGACAGCGTGGACCAGAAGCCGATCATGCCCATGAGGGAGGGCCAGAACAGCTTCCAGAAGTCCCCGCCCCAGCCGAGCTTGGAGGGCTGGTCGAAGAGCGGGCCGAAGCCGCCCGCCTTGCTGCTCATCCACCACAGCATCACGCCGGCGCCGACGAGCACGAAGGGCGCGGCCCAGTTCTCGAAGCGGCGGATCGTCTCCATGCCCCGGTAGATGATGGCGACCTGGATCACCCAGAAGATCGCGAAGGACAGCCACATCGTCCAGGCGTAACCGCCCACGTGGGACGCGTTCGCCCAGCTGTCGCCGATGAGCTTCCCGGCGAGGAAGTAGATCGCCTCGCCGCCGATCCAGGTCTGGATGCCGAACCAGCCGCAGGCCACCAACGCCCGTACGACAGCGGGGAGGTTGGCGCCGCGGACGCCGAACGAGGCACGGGCGAAGACCGGGAACGGGATGCCGTACTTGGGTCCGGCATGCCCGGTGAGCAGCATCGGCACCAGGACGATCAGGTTCGCCAGCGCGATGGTGAAGACGGCCTGCTTCCAGTCCATGCCCACGGCGATCAGACCGGAGGCGAGGGTCCAGGAAGCGGTGTTGTGGGCCATGCCCACCCACAGGGCGGAGAAGTTGTACGTGGTCCACGTGCGCTTCTCGACGGGGACGGGCAGCAGGTCCTCGTTGGCGTACGGGCCGCTGGGCGTCGTTGCCCCGGGGGCGATCTCCACCCGGCCGTCGGCGAGGGTGACTTGAGCGGACGGCGGTATGGCCGTGGGAGCGGTGTCGGTCATGGGCAGGCCAATCAAAGAGGTGGGTCGGGAAAGGCCGTGCGGGTGGCGCCGAGGGGGGTGCGCGGGGAGTGCGCCCTGGCCCCCTTCCCGGGACGGCGGGAAGGGGGAGAACGGGGAGAGGGACTCAACGGCCCTTGTGGGGCCGCCTGTTGGTGCTAGCCGTTGATGGCCGGGATGACCGTCGACCCGTACGCGTCGATGGTCGCTTCCTGCGCGTCGTGCATGTCGTACACGGCGAACTGGTCGACGCCGAGCGCGCGTAGCGCGTTCAGCTTCTCGATGTGCTGCTCGGCGGTGCCGATGAGGCAGAACCGGTCGACGATCTCGTCCGGCACGAACGCGGTGTCGGGGTTGTCCGCGCGTCCGTGGTGGGAGTAGTCGTAGCCCTCACGGGCCTTGATGTAGTCGGTGAGTTCGTCCGGTACGGCGGCGGAGTGCTCGCCGTACTTGGAGACGAGGTCGGCCACATGGTTGCCGACCATGCCGCCGAACCAGCGGCACTGCTCGCGCGCGTGGGCGAGCGCCTCGGGCGAGTCGTCCTCGGTGATGTACGCGGGGGCGGCCACGCAGATCTTCACGTCGGAGGGGTCGCGGCCCGCGTCGACGGCCGCCTGCTTCACGGCCTTGACCATGTACTCGGTGAGGTACAGGTCGGAGAGCTGGAGGATGAAGCCGTCGGCCTCCTCGCCCGTCATCTTCAGGGCCTTCGGGCCGTAAGCCGCCATCCAGACGGGGAGTTGGGCGCCCGGCTTGACCCACGGGAACTTGATGACCGTGCCACCGAGGTCGGCCTCATCGCCGCGGCCGAGGGCGCGGATGACCTTCATGGCCTCGCTGATGCGGGCCAAGGTGTTGGGCTTGCGTCCGGCCACGCGCATCGCCGAGTCGCCGCGCCCGATGCCGCACACCGTGCGGTTGCCGTACATGTCGTTGAGGGTCGCGAAGGTGGAGGCGGTGACCTCCCAGGTGCGGGTGCCCGGGTTGGTGACCATCGGGCCGATCGTCAACTTCTCGGTGTTCGCGAGAATCTGACTGTAGATCACGAAGGGTTCCTGCCACAGCACGGCCGAGTCGAAGGTCCAGCCGTACGTGAAGCCGTTGCCCTCGGCCCGCTGCATCAGCTCGATCACACGGGAGGCAGGGGGGTCGGTCTGCAGGACGAGTCCGAAGTCCATGGCGCCGCTCCTAGTCGCTCAGAGAAGGTACTGACAGGTGGAGCGGGGGGTGTAGACGCCGTGACCCACGCGTCCGGTGAACTCCCGCTCGGAGATGACGAGTTCGCCCCGCGAGAGCACGGTCTCCACCCGTCCGGTGGTGCGCTTGCCCTCGTAGGCCGAGTAGTCGACGTTCATGTGGTGCGTCTCGACCGACATGATCTGCTCGGCGTGCGGGTCGTAGATGACGACGTCCGCGTCGGCGCCCGGCGCGATCGTGCCCTTCTTCGGGTACAGGCCGAACATGCGGGCCGGGGTCGCGCAGGCGATCTCGATCCAGCGGCGGCGGCTGATGTGTCCGTCGACGACGGCCTGGTGCAGCAGGTCCATGCGGTTCTCGACGCCCGGCAGGCCGTTGGGGATCTTCGAGAAGTCGCCGCGGCCCAGCTCCTTCTGGCCCTCGAAGCAGAAGGGGCAGTGGTCGGTGGAGACGACCTGGAGGTCGTTGGTGCGCAGGCCCCGCCACAGCGCGGCCTGGTGCTCCTTGGGACGCAGCGGCGTCGAGCACACGTACTTCGAGCCCTCGAAGTCCGGCTCGGCGAGGTTGTCGGTCGACAGGAACAGATACTGCGGGCAGGTCTCGCCGAAGACGTTCAGACCCTCGTCGCGGGCCCGGGCCAGCTCGGCGACCGCTTCCTGCGCCGAGACGTGCACGACGTACAGCGGGGCGCCGGCGACCTGCGCGAGCTTGATGGCGCGGTGCGTGGCCTCGGCTTCGAGCAGCGCCTTGCGGACCTCGCCGTGGTAGCGGGGGTCGGTCTCGCCGCGGGCGAGCGCCTGCTCGACCAGCACGTCGATCGCGATGCCGTTCTCGGCGTGCATCATGATCAGCCCGCCGTTCTCGGCGCCGCGCTGCATGGCCCGCAGGATCTGGCCGTCGTCGCTGTAGAAGACGCCGGGGTAGGCCATGAACTGCTTGAAGGAGGTGACGCCCTCCTCGACCAGCAGGTCCATCTCCTTGAGCGTGTCCTCGTTCACATCGGAGACGATCATGTGGAAGCCGTAGTCGATGGCGCACTTGCCGTCGGCCTTGGCATTCCAGGCGTCGAGGCCCTCGCGCAGCGAACGGCCCCTGCTCTGCACGGCGAAGTCGATGATGGTGGTGGTGCCGCCCCACGCCGCGGCCCGGGTGCCCGTCTCGAAGGTGTCGGAGGCGAAGGTGCCGCCGAACGGCAGCTCCATGTGGGTGTGGGCGTCGACGCCGCCCGGGATGACGTACTTGCCGGTGGCGTCTATGGCGCGCTCGGCCGTCCACGCCTCGGCCGCCGGGGTGCCGGACGCGGCGAGGGCCGCGATCCGGCCGTCCTCGATCAGGACGTCGGCGTGGATCTCGTCGGACGCGGTGATGACGAGACCACCACGGATGACGGTACGGCTCATGCTCCCTCTCCTTCCGCTCGCGCGTGCGCTGAGGTAATACCGCTGCTGTTAGAGGCTGAGGTCAACGCTGTTTCCTGCTGGGGAAGTCGGTGCCGTGGGCCCGGCCCCCGTGACCGGGCCCACGGACGAGGGGCGACCGTCAGGGAGCGGTCAGCGGGGCGTACGCGTCGGGGCGGCGGTCCCGGTAGAACTGCCAGCGGTCGCGGACGTCGCGCAGCTTGCCCATGTCCAGGTCGCGGACGACGAGTTCGGTCTCCTTGTCGCTCGCCACCTCCCCGACGAACTGCGCCTCGGGGTCCACGAAGTACGAGGTCCCGTAGAAGTCGTTGTCGCCGAGTTCCTCGGTGCCGACCCGGTTGATCGCACCGACGAAGTACTCGTTGGCGACGGCCGCCGCCGGCTGCTCCAGCTGCCACAGGTAGGCGGACAGACCGCGCGAGGTGGCCGACGGGTTGAAGACGATCTCGGCGCCTTCGAGGCCCAGCGCACGCCAGCCCTCCGGGAAGTGCCGGTCGTAGCAGATGTATACGCCGATCTTGCCGACCGCGGTGTCGAAGATCGGCCAGCCGGCGTTGCCCGGGCGGAAGTAGAACTTCTCCCAGAAGCCGGGGACCTGCGGGATGTGGTGCTTGCGGTACTTGCCGAGGTACGAGCCGTCCGCGTCGATCACGGCGGCCGTGTTGTAGAGGACGCCGGGCTGCTCCTCCTCGTACATCGGCAGGACGAGGACGATGCCCAGTTCCTTGGCGAGCGCCTGGAAGCGCTGCACGATCGGGCCCTCGGGGATCTGCTCGGCGTACTCGTAGAACGCCTTGTCCTGGACCTGGCAGAAATAGGGTCCGTAGAACAGCTCCTGGAAGCACAGGACCTGTGCGCCCTGTGCGGCCGCGTCGCGGGCCGCCTGCTCGTGGACCTGAATCATCGATTCTTTGTCGCCGGTCCATGCGGTCTGGAAAATGGCGGCGCGGATCACTCTGCTCATCGGGACCTCCGGTCGCTCGGTGTACGAGGAGCCTAGAAAGCGCCCGGAGCTGCTTTGAGTTGCACGGTGTCACGTCTGGAGCCTCGCGGCGTTCCACCGTGTCACCCTCGCGTCGGCCCATGTTTCACCACCGTTTTCCCACGTCGTCCCATGTTTCACCCCTGTTGCGCGTCGTGCGCGAGCAGCGCGATGTGCACCGACGCGGCCTGCTCGAAGTCGTCGAGGTCGACACCGAGGCGGGCCTGTATGGCCTCCAGACGGCGGTAGAGCGCGGGCCGGCTGACGTGGTGGAGCTGTGCGGTCCGCGACTTGTTGCGGCCGGTCGCGAGGTACGTCCGCAGCACGGGCAGCAGCTCCGACTCCGCGTCCCGCCCGCACAGCAGCCCGTCCAACTCCCGTTCCGCGAAGGACTGGACGTGCGGGTCGTCCCGCAACAGCCGCACCAGACCGCGCAGATGGACGTCCCGCAGCCGCACCACCGCAGGGAGGTCGAGGGCGGCGGAGTTCTCGGCGACGGCGGCGGCGACATGCTGGGCCTCGCGCAGCCCCGCGGGCACGTCGTCCCAGACGGTCCGGGGGTCCGCGGCGGCGACGACCGTGCCCGGCGCCCCGGATTCCGTCCGCAGCCGGGTGGCGAAGTGCGCCGCGAGCGTCTCCGCGTCCTGGTCGCGGGCGAGGCTGAGCAGCACGGCGGTGGCCCCGTCGGCCACTTCGGCGACCAGTCCGGGCAGCCCCAACAGACGCAGGACGCGGTCGAGTTGGGCCGGGTCGCCGTCGCGGACGACCAGCGGCACGAAGGTACGGCGGTTGACCGGGAGTCCGGCGGCGCGGGCCCGGGGCAGCAGCTGGCGGGCGGGTACGACGCCGGAGACGAGGTCGGTCAGCAGGCTCTGCGCGGACTCCTCCTCCCAGGTGTGCACGGACCCGCCGAGCATCCGGTGCAGCACGAGGGCCTCGGCGGCGCGGTCGGCGAGCAGCCGCCCGGTGGCCGCGTCCCCGCGGTACCCGCACAGCACGATCCGGCCCCACCGCTCACCGCGCCCGCCCAGCTCGGCCCGCACCCAGCCGTCGCCCTCGCTGCCGCCGGCCTGCCGTGCGATGCGCTCCCAGTCGCGCAGCACGTCGTCGACCGCGGACCGCTCCCCCGCCGTGGCGAGCACGCGGTGCGCGAGGTTGGTGACGACGACCGGGCAGGCGGCGTGCCCGGCGATCTCGTCGAGCATGCGCTGCAGCGGGGCGCCCGTGGTGATCAGCCCGGTGAGCGCGGTCCGTACGGCCTCGGAGAGGCTGACGGCGGCGAACTTGCTGCGCACCAGCCGGGACTGGACCTCCTCCGTCAACTCCGCGAAGGGGAAGGGCCGGTGGAGGACCACCATGGGCAGCCCGCACCGCTCGGCGGCCCGGCGCATCACCTCCGGCGGGGTGGGGAAGGCCCGGCCGAGTCCGAGGACCACGGCCGCGGCCTCCGCGCGGTGCAGCGAACGGATGTACTCGGCCTGGGCGTCCGGGTTCCCGGCGAGCAACACCCCCGTGGTGAGGACCATTTCACCGCCGGTGAGCATCACGCCGACGTCGGCCGCCTCGGCGACGTGCACCCAGCGCACGGGCCGGTCGAGGTTGCCGGCACCGGCCACCACCTCGGGCTCTCCGGCGAGCACCCGGTCCAGCGAGAGGACCTGGCGTACCGACAGGGCGGGTTCCAAGGAGGAGGCGGTGGCCATACAACGTTCCCTTTTTTCTGAAGGCTCGGTTCACCTCCGGGGCGCAGAAGCCTGTGTCGAGGGACCGATCGTGCTCGACCCTTCGGGCCTCCGCGCGTTCGATCCCTCGACACAGGCGCGCCCCTTCGGCTCACTCGCCCTGCTCTTTCTCACTGCTGGACACTCCTCAGGGCACCTTCCAGGATCGCCGCGCCCTCCTCCGCCTCCGCGACGGTGAGGGAGAGCGGCGGTGCGATCCGCAGTGCGCTGGTGCTGTGGCCGCCGCCCTTGCCGATCAACAGGCCTTCCTCGCGGGCCGCTTCGAGCACGGCCGTGGCGGCGTCGGGGTCCGCCTCGTCCGTGCCGGGTTTCACCAGCTCGACGCCGATCATCAGCCCGCGCCCGCGCACCTCCCGTACGCCCGGGTGCTGCGCGGCGATCGCCCGCAGCCGCTCGATGAGCAGCCCGCCGACGCGCCGGGCATTGCCCTGGAGGTCGTGTTCGAGGAGGTAGCTGAGGTTGGCGAGCCCCGCGGCCATGGTGATCTGGGTGCCGCCGAACGTCGAAATGGAGTTGGAGTCCAGGCAGTTCATGACCTCGGCGCGGGCGACGACCCCGCCGATGGACATGCCGTTGCCGATGCCCTTGGCGAAGGTGAGCATGTCCGGCGGGCCCGAGGCGGCGTGTGCCTGCCAGCCCCAGAAGTGCTCGCCGGTGCGGCCCCAGCCGGTCTGCACCTCGTCGGCGATCCACAGGATGCCGCGCTCGGCGAGCACCTCGCGGAAGGCGGCGTACAGCCCGTCGGGCGGCGAGGTGAAGCCGCCGACGCCCTGGATGGGCTCGGCGATCAGCGCCGCGGGCGGGCGGACGTGGCCGAGCAGGTCCTTGAGGTCATCGACGCAGGCCGCGATGAAGTCGGCGTCGCTCAAGTGCGCGTACGGGCCGCGGGTGCGGACGCCGCCGTGGACGTACAGCGTCTGGAGCGGTGACAGCGAGGTCGGCGACCAGCCCTTGTTGCCGGTGATGCCGACCGCGCTGAAGGAGCGGCCGTGGTAGCTGTTGCGCATCGCCAGGATCTGGTTGCTCTGCCGGTACGACGTGGCCAGCAGCAGGGCAGTGTCGTTGGCCTCGGTGCCGGAGGTCGTGAAGAAGACGCGTGCGTCGGGGATGCCTGACAACTTGGCGACGCGCTCTGCGAGTTCGACCATGGGCCGGTTGAGGTAGAGCGTGGACGAATGGATGATCCGCCCGGCCTGCTCGGTCACCGCCTTCGTCACCTCGGGCAGCGCGTGCGCGGTCATCGTGGTGAGGATGCCGCCGAAGAAGTCGAGGTACTTGTTGCCCTGAGCGTCCCAGACGTGCCGGCCCTCGCCGTGCGTGAGCTCGATGGGGTCGGCGTAGTACGTCGCGAGCCAGTCGGGCAGGACGGCCTGGTGGCGCGCGTACAGGTCGGTCACGGCTGCACCAGCCCCTCGTAGGCGTCGGGACGTCGGTCGCGGTAGAACGCCCACTGCTGTCGCACTTCCTCGATCAGGTCGAAGTCGAGGTCGCGGACGACGAGTTCCTCGGCCTTGTCGCTCGCCCTCTCCCCCACGAACTGGCCGCGCGGGTCGACGAAGTACGACGTCCCGTAGAAGTCGTTGTCCCCGTACTCCTCCTCGCCGACCCGGTTGATCGCGGCGATGAAGTACTCGTTGGCGACAGCGGCGGCGGGCTGCTCCAGCTGCCAGAGGTGGGCGGAGAGGCCGCGAGAGGTGGCGGACGGGTTGTAGACGAGTTGAGCGCCGTTCAGACCCAGCTGCCGCCAGCCCTCCGGGAAGTGGCGGTCGTAGCAGATGTAGACGCCGACCTTCCCCACCGCCGTGTCGAAGACGGGCCAGCCGAGGTTGCCCGGTTTGAAGTAGTACTTCTCCCAGAAGCCCTTCACCTGGGGGATGTGGTGCTTGCGGTACTTGCCGAGGTAGGTGCCGTCGGCGTCGATCACGGCCGCGGTGTTGAAGTAGAAGCCGGACTGCTCGACCTCGAACACGGGCACGACGATGACCATGCCTGTCTCGCGGGCCAGCTCCTGCATACGAGTGACGGTCGGCCCGTCGGGCACGGGCTCGGCCCAGCGGTAGTGCTCGGGCTCCTGGACCTGGCAGAAATAGGGCGCGTTGAAGACTTCCTGGAAACCGATGACCTTGGCACCCTGCCGGGCCGCCTCGCGGGCGTGCTCCTCGTGCTTGGCGACCATGGATGCGGTGTCGCCGGTCCAGGTGGCCTGGACCAGAGCGGCACGTACGACGTTGGCCATGAGCTGCTCCTTCGGCGGTTACGTCAGAGCTTCTACGCCCGTAGACAAAGGCGGTAGAGGCTTGAAAGTAAGCCTCATGGACAGCCTTGCCAAGACCATCGTCGTTAACCCGCTGAGTCGATCACGTTTCACACCCCCCTGGGTGAGCGCTACGGCGTGATCCCGGCCCTCAGAGCCTGTGTCACGCGCTCAGGCGGTGAAGCCCGCGACCCGCAGCGCGTGGACCAGATCCCAGTGGCGTTCCTCCGAGACGCCCCGGGCGGCCTCCAGCAGGAGCGGGACGAGACGCTGCGGGTCGCCCTCCACGCTGCGGGCCGCCTCCTCGGGCGTACGCATGCGTACGTAGGCGTCCAGGAGCGCGCGGACCTCGCGCCGGCGGCCCTCGCCAGTGAGCGCGAGCACGGCCTCGCCGATCTCCGGGGCGGGCCGTACGACGCCCTGCCGCAGCATCTGGTGTCCGTCCCTCGTGCGGCCCGCCGCGACGAGCGCGTCCGCGGCGGCGACGAGCCGGGCGGCGGGCAGCGAGGCGGCCTCCCACAGCAGCGCGGCCCAGTCCGCGTCGAGGCCCGCGCGGTGCAGCTCGGCGGCGAGCAGCGGGAAACGGGCGGGGGGCCAGTACGCGGCCTCGACCAGCATGCCGTGCGCCTCGCCGCTGCGGCCCTCCCTGCGCAGCCGGATCAGCGTCTCGACTGTCTCGGCGACGGCTCGCCCCGCGCCCTCGTCCAGCGGCTGCTGTGACCGTGGCTGCTCCGGCTCCTCCGCCGCCCCGGCGAAACGCGCGCCGCGCGGGGTACGCCGGGACGGGGCGGCCGGCGCGGCCACGGCGGGCGCCGCCACCGGGACCGCCTCCGGGGTCTCCTCCACCTCCATCCCGGCGAAGCGGGCACTGCCGCGGGGGCGGCGCTTGGAGCGCTGCTTGGGGGCGCGAGCGGAGACGGGGGGCTCGGGGGCCGCCTCGGGAACGGTGGCGCGGGGCGGGGCGGTGGGGGGCGGATGGCTCCGGGCTCTGGGGGTAGGGGCCGGGTACCGCCGGGCTCCGGTCGTACGAGTCGGCAGCGGACGCACCGGGCCGGCCGGGGTCGGCCAGCGGAGAGCGTGGCCCCGTCTGCGGGGGGACCATCGGGCGGGACTGCGGGTCCGGGGCGCCGCCGGGCTCCCGTACCTGGAACACGTCGTCGGCCGGCCCGGCCGGGAAAGGCAGCGCGCCCTGCGCATGGGTGCGCAGGGCGCGTCGGTCCAGGTTCTCCACCCGGGCGCGGAGTTCGGCGCAGCGGGCCGTGGCGCGTTCATGGTCGTCGTGGGCCCAGGCGAGGTCGAGGCGGACGGCCTCGGCCTCCTCGTGGGAGGCGGCCTGCCGGAGCAGCTGCCCCAGCTCGGCCTGGCGTTCCGCCGCGTAGCGCTGTTCGCGGAGCATGACATCGAGACGGTCACGGAGGGCGTCCCGGCCGCCGGGCCGGGCGTCGTACGCGGCGAGCGAGGCGTCGTGCAGGGCCCGGGCCCGCTCGGCCTCCGGGCCGGCGGCCCCGGCACCGTAATCCGCGGAGAGGTCCTGGAGGAGCGCTTCGACGACGTCCCACGGCGGTACTTCCCAGCCGTTCAGGCAGGCCCGCATGCCGTCGGGGTCGCGCTGCCAGAACACCGCGCACCAGCCGCCGCCCTGATCGAGCCGTTCCATCAGGCCGTTCAGATACCTCGCGAACTCCCGTACCTGCCCCGGAAGTTGTTCCACGGCCATCACACAGCTCCCCGACAGACTGGAGTACTCCGGTCCGCCAGAAAACACCGCTCGTGTTACGGAAGGACTACGAGGAGTTTTCGGACCGGACGCAGAGTGCTGTGATCCCCCGGACAGTTGGTGTGCGTCACACCTCGGCCGGCACGCAGTCGCCCGCCAACTGGTCCATCGACAGGCCGAGTACGCGGGCCAGCGCGGCCACCGTGAAGAACGCCGGAGTCGGGGCCCGGCCGGTCTCGATCTTGCGGAGGGTCTCGGCGGAGAGTCCTGCGTGCGCGGCGATCTCCGTCATGCTGCGGCCGCCGCGGGCCTCGCGCAGCAGACGGCCGAGGCGCTCGCCTCGTTCACGCTCTTCGGGGGTCAAGGGGGTGCGTACCATGCACCCATTCTAATACCGGTATAGTAATTGGCATGGTGGAACTGAAGACGGACACATCGATCGACGCCATGTACGCGGCCGGCCAGGTGGTCGGCCGGGCCCTCACGGCGGTCCGGGAGGCCGCGGACGTGGGCGTCTCCCTTCTGGAGCTGGACGAGGTGGCGCACGGAGTGCTGCGCGAGGCGGGGGCCGGATCGCCCTTCCTCGGCTACCGGCCCTCCTTCGCGCCGACGCCCTTCCCCGCGGTCCTCTGCGCCTCCGTGAACAACGCGATCGTGCACGGCATCCCGACCGGCTACCGGCTGCGCGACGGCGACCTGGTCTCCATGGACTTCGGCGCCGAGCTGGACGGCTGGGTGGGCGACTCGGCGATCAGCTTCATCGTCGGCAAGCCGCGCGCTGCCGACCTTCGCCTCGTGGAGACCGCCGAGCGCGCCCTCGCCGCGGGCATCGAGGCTGCCGTCGTCGGCAACCGCATCGGCGACATCGCGCACGCCATCGGCACGGTGTGCCGCACGGCGGGGTACGGCATCCCGGACGGCTTCGGCGGCCATGGCGTGGGCCGCCGTATGCACGAGGACCCGGGGGTCCCGAACGAGGGCCGCCCCGGCCGCGGTCTCCCGCTCCGGCACGGCATGGTCCTCGCGATCGAGCCCATGCTGATCGGCGGCGGCACCGACGGCTACCACGCGGCCCCCGACGGCTGGACCCTCCGCACGAACGACGGCTCCCGCGCCGCCCACGCGGAACACACGGTGGCGATCACGGACGCGGGGCCGCGCATCCTGACGGCACGCTGAGCGCCGCACCTCCAGAGGATGGCGCACGGCACCGACAATCCACCGTGCGCCACCTCCGAGCTGCTACGACGGCCGCTACGACTCCGGAGTCACCACCATCGCCGAGCCGCCGCCCCGCCGCACCTTCTCCGCCGCCGCGAGCCACTTGCCGCCCGGCAGCCGCTGGACGCCCGTCGCCGCGCCGATCTCCGGGTTCAGCTTGAAGGCATGGCCGATGGACTGCAACTGGGTACGCAACTCGCTGTTGTACAGGCCCGGTTCGAGTTCCGTGGTGGCCGCGTTGCGCTGACTGGCGCGCGGGGCCGCGATGGCGTCCACCAGCGGAAGACCGCGGTCGAGGAATCCGGTCAGGGTCTGCAGCACGGTCGTGATGATGGTGGCGCCGCCGGGTGAACCGAGCGCCACCACCGGCCTGTTGTTCGCGTCGAGGACGATCGTCGGCGAGATCGACGAGCGCGGCCGCTTGCCGGGGCCGGGCAGGTTCGGGTCGTGCACGGCCGGGTTCGCGGGCGTGAAGGAGAAGTCCGTCAGCTCGTTGTTGAGGAGGAAGCCACGGCCCGGGACCGTGATGCCACTGCCGCCGGTCTGCTCGATGGTCAGCGTGTAGGCAACGACGTTGCCCCACTTGTCGGCCACCGTCAGGTGCGTGGTGTTCTCGCCCTCGTACGTCGTCGGGGCCGCCGTACCGCCGGAGGCGCAGGCTGCCGGGTGCTCCGGGTCACCGGGCGCGAGCGGGCTGGTCAGCACCGCGTCGTCGTGGATCAGACAGGCCCGCGAGTCGGCGTACTTCTGCGACAAAAGCTCCTTCGTCGGTACGTCCTCGAAGGCGGGGTCGCCCACCCAACGCCCTCGGTCCGCGAACGCGATCCGGCTCGCCTCGATGTAGTGGTGCAGGTACTGCACCTCGCTCGCCTTCGAAAGGTCGGTCTTCTCCAGGATGTTGAGCGCCTCGCCGACCGTGGTGCCGCCGGAGGAGGAGGGCGCGATCGAGTAGACCTTCAGACCGCGGTACGACGTCTTCGTCGGCGCCTGCTGCTTCGCCTCGTACGCCTCCAGGTCCTTCGTCGACAGCTCGCCCGGGCGGGCCTTGTAGCCCGAGGCCGGGTCCACCGGCGGCTCGTTGACCGTGTCGACGATCTCCTGACCGAGGTCACCGCCGTCGTAGATCGCGTCGACGCCCTCGCGGCCCAACTCCTCGTACGTACGCGCCAGATCGGGGTTCTTGAAGGTCGAGCCGACCACCGGGAGCGAGCCGCCCGGCAGGAACAGCTGGGCCGTGTCGGGGAAGTTCCTGAACCGGGCCTGGTTGGCCTCGGTCTGCGAACGGAAGGTGGAGTCGACGGTGAAGCCGTCGCGGGCCAGCCGCTCGGCGGGCCGCAGCAGCGACTTCAGCCCCTTGCTGCCCCACTCGTCGAGGGCGGTCCCCCAGGTGGCCGGCGTACCGGGCGTGCCCACACCCAGCCCGCTGGTCACCGCGTCCGCGAACGGGATCGCCTTGCCGTTCTCCACGAAGAGGTCGGAGTCGGCGGTCGACGGGGCCGTCTCGCGGCCGTCGATCGTGTGCACCGTTCGGGACTTGGCGTCGTAGTAGACGAAGTAGCCGCCTCCGCCGACACCCGAGGAGTACGGCTCGGTGACGCCCAGCGCGGCCGCCGTGGCGACCGCCGCGTCCACCGCGTTGCCGCCCTTCTTCAGGATCTCGATCCCGGCGGCGGAGGCGTCCGCGTCGACGCTCGCGACGGCACCGCCGTAGCCGACGGCGACCGGCGTCTTCTCCGTGGCAGCCGTCGTGTTCTCCGTGACAGCCGTCGTGGGCGGTGCCGCCGCACCGAGCGACATCACCGCCACCGAAACCGCCAGGACCGTCACATTCCGCACAAGAGGGCGACGCATGCGTACCTCCAGTCAACAGCTGTCCGCGCAGCGTAACTTCACCGGCATGCTCCCGTCAGGACCCCCTCGAACACCGGTCCGGGCGCCCGCTAGCATGCGCGCCCATGAATGACGACGTGCGCAACATCGTCCTGGGGGTGCTGGCGGCCGGCATCAGCGCCACGCTGGGCTGGGCCGCCAGGACTTATCTGTGGAAGCGCCGGCTCCGCCGGAAGCAGGCCTTCTTCGGGCTGCCCGACAACTCCGAGTCGCTGATGGTGGTCCCGCGCGACCCGGCCAGCGCGGAGCTGGCGGTGCACCGCATCGACGTGTTCGCGCTCCTGGAGCTCTCCGCGCTGATCAAGGACTGCGGCGCGCACGCCCAGATCGTCAGCCAGGACACGGCGCTGCAGGGCTTCGGCGAGCGCACCGAGTTCTGCGTGGGCGGCCCGTCCTCCAACCGCCGGATGGCCGCGCACATTTCCGCTCTGCTGCCGGGCATCCGTTTCAACACCGATCCCGAACCCGGTCCGGACCGGGCCGCGTTCCAGATCGGCAGCGAGCGCTACCGCATGGAGGCGGGCACCTCCGAGCACGTCATCCTGGCCCGGCTCACGACCAGCGAGCCGCAGCAGTCGCGGCCCGCCTTCCTCTTCTGCGGCCAGCGCGCGATCACCAACCAGGCGGCGACCCGCTATCTCGCCCGCAACCACGAGCGGCTGGCCCGCAAGCACGGCAACAACACCTTCGTACTCCTTCTGAAGGTCGTGAACTCCCAGGCGTACGGCCCCGATGTCGTCGAACTCGTCGCGGATGTGACGCGTGCCGCCCAGACACCGCTGCCGACTCCCGCGCCGCCGCGCAACTCGCACCGGGCATCTTCCTGAGCCGTCCCCGCAACGAGAGAGACCCCTCCGCTTGCGCGCGGAATGAGCACTTCAGCAGGGGCGACGCACACGAAAGGAGCCATCTCGCTCACGAAATGAACACTTCAACAATCGTTACCCGTGCGTAACTTACTCACGGGTTACCTCCGGTAAGAGACCACGGTTACCGTCGGGTCACTTTGCAGTGACACGAGTGAGGAGTGACCCGTGGGACTCTCGCGCAAGGCCCTGCGTACGACCGCCGTGGGCGCCGTATCGGCGACACTGATCGCCGGCACCGCCCTCGGGCTCGCCCCCACCGCCCAGGCGGCGTCGTCCGGGGTGGACTTCGTCGACATCACCGGTGACGGCGGCACCGTCCTGAAGGCCAACGTCGTCAAGCCCGCCGGCGCCGACGGCACGCACCGCTACCCGCTGCTCGTGATGCCCACGAGCTGGGGTCTGCCACAGATCGAGTACCTGGCGCAGGCCCAGAAGCTCGCGGACTCCGGCTATGTCGTGGTCACCTACAACGTGCGCGGCTTCTGGCAGTCGGGCGGAGAGATAGAAGTGGCGGGCCCGCCCGACATAGCCGACGCCTCCAAGGTCATCGACTGGGCGCTCGCCAACACCCCCGCCGACGCACAGCACATCGGCATGGCGGGCGTCTCCTACGGTGCCGGGATCAGCCTGCTCGCCGCCGCACACGACAAGCGGATCAAGGCGGTCGCCTCGCTGAGCGGCTGGGCGAACCTGATCGACTCGATCTACTCGGGCCGCACCCAGCACACCCAGGCGGCCGGCCTGCTGTACGGCGCGGGCACGATCACCGGGCGCCCCAGCGCCGAACTCCAGCAGGTCTTCCAGGACTTCTTCGCCTCCAACCTGTCCAAGGAACAGGACATGCTCAACTGGGGGGCGAAACGTTCCGCCACGACCTACCTGGACCAGATCAACGCGGGCGGCGCCGCGATCATGATGGCCAACGGCTGGGGCGACACGATCTTCCCGCCCAACCAGTACGCCGACTTCTACGAGAAGCTGACCGGCCCGAAGCGACTGGAGTTCCGCCCGGGCGACCACGCCACCGCCGAGCTGACCGGACTGTTCGGGCTGCCCAACGACGTGTGGACGGACACCGAGCGCTGGTTCGACCACTACCTCAAGGGCGACGACAACGGCATCAACCGCGAGCAGCCGGTCCAGCTCAAGTCCCGCTCCGCGGGCGGCTACGAGGGCTACCCGGACTGGAAGTCGGTCGGCGCGACCCAGCGCAAGCTCGCCCTCTCCGGCACCACGACCATCCACACGAACGTCGACTCGGGCGCGGACGGCGGGGTCGTCTTCCTCTCCAGCATCCTCGACCAGCTCGCCCAACTGCCCCCGGTGGCGTCGATCCCGCTGCTGCCGCGCTACTGGGCGGCCGTATGGCAGTCGGAGAAGTACGCGAGCGCCCAGCAGGTGCGCGGCACCGCCAAGCTGCACACCACGCTCACCCCGACCAAGGAGAGCGGCACCCTCGTCGCCTACCTGTACGACGTGGGCCCGCTCGGCCTCGGCAAGCTGGTCAGCAACGCGCCGTACACCTTCCACGGGCGTACGCCGGGCAAGCCGTTCGGCGTCGACCTGGAACTGTTCTCCACGGCCTACGACGTCCCGGCAGGGCATCGTCTCGCCCTGGTCGTCGACACGGTCGACCCGCTCTACATCGAGCACAACCCGTCCGGCGCGCAGCTGACCTTCTCCTCGCCGGCGAACGACCCGTCGTACGTGTCGATACCGCTGCGCGAGCAGTGATCTCCGGCTGCTGCCGGGCGGGCCTGGCCCTGTGGCTGCTGCACGCCCCCGCATCGCGGGGGCGTGGGGGGTCACCCCGGCAGCAGCGTCCCTGGTGCGGTCCCGATGTTGATCGGCGAGATCACCATCACCACGGGGACGAACGGCAAATCGTAGTCGAGGTCGGCCGCGATGGGCTTCCCGGCATGGCAGTTCGGGATGCCCCGGAACTCGAAGGGCATCCACTTCGGGTAGGTGAACGGGTCGGTGTCGTACGGAACATGCGATGCACTCCCCCGCTCAGTGCTTGAGGATCTTGGAGAGGAAGTCCTTGGCGCGGTCGCTGCGCGGGTTGGTGAAGAACTCCTCGGGGGTGCGGTCCTCGACGATGCGGCCGTCGGACATGAAGACGACACGGTTGGCCGCGGAGCGCGCGAAGCCCATCTCGTGGGTGACGACGACCATGGTCATGCCGTCGCGCGCGAGTTGCTGCATGACCTCCAGGACCTCGTTGATCATCTCCGGGTCGAGGGCCGAGGTCGGCTCGTCGAACAGCAGCGCCTTGGGGTCCATGGCGAGGGCGCGGGCGATGGCCACGCGCTGCTGCTGGCCGCCGGAGAGCTGGGCGGGGTACTTGTCGGCCTGGGAGACGAGGCCCACCCGGTCGAGGAGTTCGCGGGAGCGCTTGTCGGCCTGCTCCTTCTTGCGCTTGCGGACCTTGATCTGAGCCAGCGAGATGTTCTGCAGAACTGTCTTGTGGGCGAAGAGATTGAAGGACTGGAAGACCATCCCGACCTCGGCACGGAGCTGCGCGAGCGCCTTGCCCTCGTCCGGCAGCGGGACGCCGTCGAGCTTGATCGAGCCCGAGTGGATCGTCTCGAGCCTGTTGATCGCCCTGCACAGGGTTGATTTGCCCGACCCCGACGGGCCGATGACCACGACCACCTCCCCCTTGCCGACGGTGAGGTTGATGTCCTGAAGGACATGCAGCTCCCCGAAGTACTTGTTCACGTCATGCAGCTCGATCAACGGATCGACAGCCATGCCCGGCCCTACCCACTCTCAACTGTGTCGCAGTTGCCGCAAACTATCCAGACAAGAAGGGACTTAATACTCGACACGCACTTTTCGGGCACTAGGCGTATTTATCGAGTTCTACGTTTAGCGCCACTCTCCGTACGCGAGCGTTCGCCCTACGCTTCCGACACCTCCGCGTACAGCTGCGACAGTTCGGGGGCGCCGCTGGACGCCCAGGTGTGCCCGGTGGCGACCACGTCGATCTCGCGACCGGAGGCCAGCCGCACCACCGGCTGGCCGTTGGGCCAGATGTCCCAGACGGCGCCGGGGATCGTGCGCACGATCACGGTGCCGAGGTAGAGCCCGGCGTCGTTTCCGAGCCAGGGCAGGATCTCCTCGTCGTCCCGCCAGCGTGGCACCAACTGGTCGAGAGCCTCCAACGAGGCCGCGGAATCGTCGAGTTCGACCCCCGCCTGGTGCGCCTGGGAGCGCAGCAGTTCGCATTCGGAGAGGAGTTCGGCGATGCCCTCGTGATCATGCTCGCCGTCGGAGAACACCGCGACGCCGAAGGCGGGGCCGCGCTTCTTGCGCCAGTTGCCCAGGAAAGGGATGTTCATACTCCCAGCGTGACATTCACGCCGTCCCTCGCACCACAGGCGCGCGGACCCGCCCTTCGCAGGGGAGTTCGCAGGGAGTTCGCGCCAACTCGGCACCCGCCTCATTGACGGGTCCGCGACGCATCCTTAACTTCATGGCGCATCTGTCACCTCGCCGGAACGGGAGAGGGGGCGCGCGTGCGCCGCAGCGTCTGGGGTCGGGCCGTCGTGCTCACGCTTCTCCTGTCGCTCCTGTCGCTCATGTCGCTCATGTCGCTCATGTCGCTCCTGCCCGTGGGCGCGGCAGCGGCGGTGACCGACGCCGGGCCGCTCCCCCTGGAGAGGCTCTTCGACAACACAGCGGTCAGCGACGACTTGTGGCCTACCGGGGCCGACTTCGACGGCTCGGGCGGCTCCTTGTCGGCGCAGGATCTGACCGCCGCGGGCTGGACGCCGGGCCGCGCACTGACCGTGCAGGGCGCACGGCTGACCTGGCCGCGGCGCGCGGCGGGCGAGCCGGACAATGTGCGCGCCGACGGCCAGGCGGTCCGCGTACGCGGGCGCGGTGACGCGCTCGCCTTCCTGGTCGCGGGCACGGGCGGCGCCGACGTGGGCGGCACGGGCACGGTGCGGTATGCCGACGGCGGCAGCTCCCCGTACCGCCTGACCGCCCCGGACTGGCGCACCGGCCCGCTCGGCGCGTTGGCCGTGGCGCTGCCGCACATCAACACGCCCGACGGTCAACTCGCCCTGAAGGCACGGCTGTACGTCGTGACCGTGCCGCTCGTACGAGGGCGCGAGGTCGCGTCGGTGCAGCTGCCGGAGGCCGACGCGCTGCATGTGCTCGCGCTGTCCGTGCGGGCCTCGACGCCGGGCTGGACGGGGAGTTGGGCTGCCTCGTCCTCCGGCTACCCGGCCGTCGGTCCCTGGACGGACCGGACGCTTCGGCTCGTGGTGCACACCTCCGCGGGCGGGCCACGGGTGCGGATCCGGCTCGACAACACCTTCGCGGCGACGCCGGTACGCATCGGCAGCGCGACGGTGGCGGTGCAGGCGGCCGGCGCGCGCCCGGCGGCTCCACCGGTCCCGCTCGCTTTCCGAGGTGCGGCGAGGGCCGAAATCCCCGCGGGCGCCCAGGCGTTCAGCGATCCGGTCGGCTTCGAGGTGCCCGCCGACGCCAATCTGCTGGTGAGCTTCCACCTCCCCGGGACGGTGACGGCGGCGCCGGTGCACCGGCTCGCGGTCCAGCGGTCGTACGTCAGCGATCCGGGCGACCACACGGGCGACGACTCTCCGGAGGCGTACACGTCGACGATCACCAGCTGGCCGCTGCTGACCGGCGTGGACGTGGGCGGCGGGCCCGGCTCGGTGGTGATCCTCGGCGATTCGATCACCGACGGCGAGAAGTCCACGCAGGACGCCAACCACCGCTGGCCCAATGTGCTGGCCGCACGTGTGCTGAACCAACATGTGGTCCCGCGCTATGGCGTCCTCAACCAGGGCATCTCGGCGAACCGTGTGGTCAGCGACCGCTATCCGGGCGACGGGGTCTCCACCGACACAGGCGGGGTCAGCGCGCTGCACCGCCTGGACCGCGATGTCCTGGCCCAGACCTCTGGACGTACGGCGATCGTCTTCCAGGGCGTCAACGACGTCCGCTGGGGCGCGTCCGCCGACCAGGTCGTCGCCGGGCTGCGGGAGATCGCCGCCCGCGCCCACTCCCGCGGGCTGCGCGTCCTGGCCGCGACCATCGGCCCCTGCGAGGGCGAGTCCCTGTGCACAGCGGCGGCGGACACACAGCGGACCGCGGTGAACACCTGGATCCGCGACAACGCCGAGTTCGACGGCACGCTGGACTTCGACGCGGTGCTCCGCGACCCCGCCCATCCGGCACGGCTCCTGCCCGCGTACGACAGCGGGGACCATCTGCATCCGGGAGACGCGGGGCTGGCGGCGCTGGCGGACTCGGTGGACCTGAGGCTGTTGGCAGGGGCGTGAGGCCGGTGGAGGTTACACCTCCAGGTCCACCACGACCGGCGCGTGATCAGACGCGCCCTTGCCCTTGCGCTCCTCGCGGTCCACGTACGAGTCCGTGACCGCCTTGGAGAACGCCTCGTTGCCGTAGACGAGGTCGATGCGCATGCCGCGGTTCTTGGGGAAGCAGAGCTGGCGGTAGTCCCAGTACGTGTACGGGTGGTCGTACTTGAGGGGGCGCGGGACCACGTCCGTGAGGCCCGCCTCGCGCAGCGAGGCGAGGGCGGCGCGCTCGGCCGGGGTGACGTGGGTGAGGCCTTCGAAGGCGGCCAGGTCGTAGACGTCGTCGTCCGTCGGCGCCACGTTGTAGTCGCCCATCACCGCGAACGGACGGCCGCCCTTCGCGTCGCCGGCGACGGCCGCCTTGAGCGCCTCGAACCACTGGAGCTTGTAGGCGTAGTGCGGGTGGTCCACCTCGCGGCCGTTCGGCACGTACACCGACCAGACGCGGATCGGGCCGCAGGTCGCGGAGACGGCTCGGGGCTCCTGGACTCCGTCGTAGCCCGGGTCGCCCGGCAGGCCCTTGACCACGTCCTCCAGGCCCACGCGGGAGACCACCGCCACGCCGTTCCACCGGCCCGTCGCGTGCACCGCCGACTCGTAGCCCAGCTCGCGCAGCTCGTCGGACGGGAAGCCCTCGGCTGTGGTCTTGGTCTCCTGGATGCACAGCACGTCCGTGCCGCTGCTCTCCAGCCAGGCCAGCAGCCTCGGGAGACGGGCGGTGATCGAGTTCACGTTCCAGGTCGCAATGCGCATGCCTCACAACCTACCGGGCGGGTACGACAACGGGCCCGCCACCACCGTCGTGCACGGGCCCGGCCGCCCTCAGACCTCGGCGGACGCCCCCGGAGCGAGCCGCAGGTGCTCGGCGCCGCCCAGGGCGCCGATCTGGTTGTCGTAGATCGGGCGGGCGAGGTCGGTGAGAAGCGCGTCGTGGATGTCGTACGCGCGCTGGGGCTTGACCTCACGGACGTAGTCGATGACCTCGGAGATCTTGCTCCAGGGGGCCATGACGGGGAGCATCAGCGTCTCGACGGAGTGGTCGGGGACGGTGAGCGCGTCGCCGGGGTGGAAGACCCGGCCGCCGTCGACGAGATATCCGACGTTGGTGATCCGCGGGATGTCCGGGTGGATCACGGCGTGCAGTTCGCCGTGCACCTGGACGTCGAAGCCCGCGGCGGTGAACGTGTCTCCGTGGCCGACGGTGTGCACCCGGCCGGGGAAGGCGGCGGAGATCTTCTCCGCGACGGACCTCAGGGTCCAGATCTCGGCCGCCGGATTGGCCTCCAGTCCGGCCCGCAGCCGCTCCTCGTTGAAGTGGTCGAGGTGCTCGTGCGTGACCAGGATCGCGTCCGCGCCGACCGCCGAGTCGTCCTCGCTGAACGTGCCCGGGTCGATGACGAGCGTCTGCCCGTCCTTCTCAAGGCGGATGCAGGCGTGCGACTTCTTCGTGAGCTTCATGGATCCCATCCTGCCCCCGCCGGTGCGGCGGCGGGACGCGGAGACTGGTGCTCCTGGTGCCAGGCTCAAGGTCACTCCTGGGGAGTGGTCTCCTCCCGGATGACCTGCTGCGCCACCTTGAAGGCGCTGTTCGCGGCGGGTACGCCGCAGTAGACCGCCGCCTGGAGAAGCACTTCCCTGATCTCCACGGGGGTGAGGCCGTTACGGAGGGCGGCGCGCGTGTGGAAGGCGAGTTCGTCGAAGTGGCCCCCGGCGACCAGCGCGGTCAGCGTGACACAGCTGCGCGAGCGCCGGTCGAGGCCGGGGCGGTCCCAGATCTCGCCCCACGCGTACCGGGTGACGAACTCCTGGAAGTCCCCGGAGAACTCGTCCGCCGAGGCCAGCGCCCGGTCGACGTGCGCATCGCCGAGCACCTCACGACGGACCTTGATCCCCGCGTCGTACGGGTCGGGTCTGCCGCCCAGTGGTACGGGCTGCGCGGCGGCCGGGCCGATCTCGGCGACGGGCGCCGTCGACGGGGGCGGCGCGAGGACCGGCTTGACCGGGGCTGCCGATATCGCCGGGATCGCCATCTGCCCGGTGGACGAGTCGAAGGCGGGCTGCCAGGCGGTGGAGAAGTGCCGGACGAGCAGGTCGGTGACCGCGGCGGGCTGCTCCACGGGCACCAGGTGCGAGGCACCGGGTACGACCGCGAGCCGGGCGTCCGGGATGCCGGCGACCAGGGTGCGCGCCTCGGCGGGCCCGGTGACCTGGTCGTCGGAGCCGGCGAGGACGAGTGTGGGAACGCCGATCCGGCCGAGCTCGGCGCGTACGTCGAACGCGGCGAGCGCCTCGCAGGCCGCGATGTAGCAGCCGGGGTCGGTGGTGCGCACCATCTGCACGGCCCACTCGGTGATCGCCGGCTGGGCCGCGGCGAAGCCGCTGGTGAACCAGCGCTCGGGCGACGTACGCGCCATCGGGTCGAGCCCGTTCGTCCGCACGATCACCCCGCGCTGGCGGAACTCGTCCGCCGTCCCGAACCGGGGTGACGCGGCGATCAGCGCGAGCGAGGCGATGCGTTCCGGGTGGCGCAGCGCCAGCTCCATCCCGAGGGCGCCGCCGAACGCGCAGCCCGCGAAGCCGAAGCGCTGCACACCGAGCCCGTCGAGCGTGACCAGCAGCCGCCGGGCGAGCTCGGTGACCGACCCGGAGGGATACGCGGGGGCCCCGCCGTGTCCCGGCATGTCGAACCGGAAGATCCGCCAGTGCTTGGACAGCTCCGGGACCTGGCGGTCCCACATGTGCCAGGTGGTACCCAGTGAGGGACCCAGGATCAGGACAGGGGCGTCTTCTGGCCCGTCAAAGCGGTATTGCAGGGTGTTCGGTGGTGTCTCGCTCACCCGTCAGACCCTCTCATGTGTCACGAATCCTCACATCGCCGGGGCGAACCCAGCGGGTCTTGTCCCTCTCGCGACTACAGGTCCGGCACTGCCTGACCCCTCGAGAGTCCGGGTACGTGTTCTCCGGCGTGTACTCGTGACCGTGTCGGCAGTGGGCCCTCCGGGCGCGTGCCCTCTCCCTTTCTCGGCATCGAAGAGCTTCCTCCCTCGTCACGGCTTCCAGGTGCTGCGGGTTGCAGCATCGAGTGTGGTTGGATCCCCCGTGGCTCAGCGTGACTCACCTGAAAGCCTCACGGGATCTTCCCAACCAGCAGCTTGAACACCACACGGTGACCAAGTTCCGTCTTCCCCCGGTAGGCGACGGTGCCGTAGCCGGACGGGCCCTCCCCGATCACCGAGATGCCGGTGCCGGTGAAGGTCAGCGTGGCGGTGGAGCCGTTGGCCCCGGCGGCGTGCACGTTGTCGTGGAGGCCGCCCAGGCCGCGGTAGCCCACTGGACCACGGTGGTGTTGGTCGCGTTGCTCTCCCAGTTGGAGCGGTCCGGAAGTAACTGCCCTGGCGCAGCTTGGGAATGGCCGGCCCAACGGTGCCGGCCCTCGTGTCCCACGCGCGCGGGCGGTAGCCGTTGCGGTGGCACGAAAGCAGGCACCCGCTCCGCTCATGCGTTGACGCACTCGATGATCAGCCGGCCACCGACGCAGCCGGCCAGCCCAGCATGTGTCGACATCCTTGACATGATCCTGCCGACATCCTACCTTCTCGCCTTAACGAGGTCATACGTCATGGGGCGTTGCATCCGTAAGACCCCAAGTCGACACCCACAAAGATGCACTAGACAGCCCAAAAAACGCGGCACCGAAGCAGGGCAGGTGTCTCAATACATCCCATGAATATCCCCTCATTGCGGTCAGCGCCCCAGGCGCCGAACCAGGCGGGGTGTGTGGTGCGAGTGTTGGTCGATCGGTCTGGAATGGGCCCCTTTGGGTGCTTGTCGATGTCACAAAGGAACACCGAACCCATCCTCGAAGGAGACCGCGATGCCCCAAGACCCCTTACAAAACCGCCGCCTCTGGCAGTCGGTCGCGCCGGGCCGTGAGCGAAGGAGGTGGCAGATGTCACCCAAGAACAAGATCAGCCGGCCGTGGAACCGATGGCGCGGTGTGGTGTCCATGGTCGCGATGGCGCTCGTGGCCGGCTTCGTGGTGGTGGTCGGTGCGCCGACGGCGTCGGCGGCGACTGTCGACACGAGCGCCTGGTATGTGCTGGTGAACCGCAACAGCGGCAAGGCGATGGACGACTCCGGCTACGCCACGAACGACGGTGCGGCGGTGGCGCAGTGGACGCGCCATGACGGGGCCAACCAGCAGTGGCGGTTCATCGACGCGGGCGGTGGCTACTACCGTTTGCAGAACCGGTACTCCGGCAAGGTGCTCGACAACTCCGGCTGGTCGACCACCGCCGGAACCGACCTCGTGCAGTGGGCCGATCAGAACGCGACCAACCAGCAGTTCCAGCTGACAGAATCGCCGGACGGCTATGTGCGGCTGATCAACCGTCACAGCGGCATGGCTGCCGAGGTCAAGGACGGCTCCACCGCCGACGGTGGCAAAGTCGTCCAGTACTGGGACTGGGGCGGCAGCAACCAGCAATGGCAGCTCGTCCGCGTCGCTGACGCCTCCGCGTCCCTGCCGTCGACGTTCCAGTGGAGCTCCAGCGGCGTGCTGGCCGCGCCGAAGCCGGACGCTCAGCACAACACCGTGGCCATCAAGGACTTCTCGGTGATCCGGTACAACGGCAAGTGGGTGGTCTACGCCTCGGCCGTGGGCCCGGACTTCGGTTACGGCCTGGAGCAGTTCAGCTTCAGTGACTGGTCACAGGCGGCGTCGGCACCACAGACCTACCTGGACGAGGTGGCGCCGATGGGACCGGGCTACCGGGCCGCACCGCAGGTGTTCTACTTCGCCCCGCAGAACCTGTGGTACATGGTCTACCAGACCGGTCCGCCCACGTACTCGACGAGTACCGACCCCAGCAACCCGGCGTCGTGGTCGGCACCCCGCACGTTCATGTCCACCGAGCCGGACGTTCTGCAACAGAACGGCGGCGGCTGGCTCGACTTCTGGGTGATCTGCGACTCCAGCAACTGTCACTTGTTCTTCGAGGACGACAAGGGGCACCTCTACCGGGCGCAGACCAGCCTGACCAATTTCCCCAACGGCTTCGGCAACACGGTCGTGACCATGTCGTATCCGAACGCCGGGGATCTCTTCGAGGCGTCCAATGTGTACAAGGTCGCCGGCACCAACCAGTACCTGCTGATCGTCGAGGCCATCGGGTCCCACCGCTACTTCAAGGCCTGGACCTCCACGAGCCTCAGCGGATCATGGACTCCGCTGGCCTCCAGCGAGTCCCAGCCGTTCGCCGGGGCCAGTAACGTCACCTTCTCCGGCACACCCTGGACCAAGGACATCAGCCACGGAGAGATGGTCCGCGCCGGCAACGACCAGACCCTGACCGTCAGCCCCTGCCACATGCAGTACGTCTATCAAGGCATGGACCCCAACGCGGGCGGCGACTACAACTCACTGCCGTGGCGGATGGGCCTGCTCACGCAATCCAACTCCACCTGCTGACGCGGATGCTGTCGGGCAACCGGATGATCACCTGGGGTGAGGTCTTCGGTCACGGACCGGGGCGCTTCGGTCTCGGCTGCCGCCCCCGGCCCCGGTTGCCCGGCGCGGTCCACCGGCAACTGCCGCAGATGCGGGGCGGATTCTTAGCGAGCGGGACGGAGCACGGTGGACCCAGCACCACTCCGAAAGTGCGTTCAGCCGCTCCTTCCACCCACTTCAGACGGCGCCTCAGTGGCTGCCGTGGCTTGCCCGACACGGTGCGCTCAGGCGGGCGGCAACGGGGGAACGAGCCGCGGCGTGTGCCAGACCTCGCCGGCGAGCAGGCCCGGTTGGCGGCATGTCCTGGACGATCCCGGCGGCCGGCGGAGCCGCCACAGGCCACGCAGGTCCCGAATGCGGCGACCACGGCAACCAGCCGGCCGCGTGGCCCCAAATCACCGGCAGCCGGCCCCGCACGATGTCCCCCTCAGCCACCCCGACCAGGAACGAGAGCAGCCGACCGCGGCCGCGCACCACCGGCGGTCACGGCCGGGCCGGCCGCTCGCCACGCGGTGCGGGAGCCCCCGGCGACATGCCGGGCGGCCACCGTTCGCCGCCCAACTACCAATCAGCACAAGGGCATTGACACAGGATCACCTCTGGCACCCGATGGGCCGATTAGTCAATTGCTCTTACGGATGCGCTGCCTCGCGACCCGCCGGCAGTGCCGGACCATGATGGAGTGAGGGACGCTTTCCATGCACGTGAGACTTCGATACCGCCGCGCCGGTGCGCAGATCGTGGCGTTGGCCATGGCAGCCACCGGCGGCATCCTGGCACTCGCGCCGAGCCCGGTCCACGCTGCCGACACCACGATCGGGGTCACTCTGACCACGTCGGATCTCAGCAGCGCCCTGGCGCCTCAGCCGAGCATCAACCTCGGCCCCGTGTCCTCCGGACCGGTGAACCTGACGGTGGACGAGACCAAGTCGTACCAGACCATCGACGGGTTCGGCGCCGCCTTCACGGACTCCTCGACCTACCTGCTGCAGAACAAGCTCAGTGCCGGCACGCGCAATCAGGTGATGAGTTCGCTGTTCAGCCGGGGCACCGGCATCGGGCTGTCGCTGATGCGCGTGCCCATGGGATCCTCCGACTACACCGCCACCCCGCCGAGCAACCCCTCGACGTACTCCTACGACGACAACAACGGTGTCGCCGACCCCTCTCTCACCAACTTCTCCACCGCGCACGACGACGCCTACGTCATCCCGGTCATCAAGCAGGCCCAGTCGCTCAACCCGTCGATGAAGCTCTTCGCCAACACCTGGAGCCCGCCGGCGTGGATGAAGACGAACAACTCGATGCTGGGCAGCAGTGGAGGTGTCAATGGCACTCTCAAGTCCTCCGCCTACGGCCCGCTCGCGCAGTACTACGCGAAGTTCCTGCAGGAGTACAAGGCCAAGGGCGTCAACGTCTGGGGCATCACCCCCCAGAACGAGCCGGACCAAGCCCCCTCCAGCTATTCAGGCATGGTGCTGTCAGGGGCCGACGAGTCCAACTTCATCAAGAACTACCTGTCGCCGGCGCTCTCGCAGGCAGGGCTGAACCAGGTGATCCTCGGCGGCGACAGCAGCCATCCGGACACGCCCTTCGCCAACACGATCCTGGGCGACAGCGCCACCTACAACGCGCTCTACGGGACGGCGTGGCACTGCTACTGGAACGACCTCCAGAACATGACCACGATCCACAACTCGTATCCCGGGAAGAAGCTCTACGAGACCGAGTGCTCCACCGGTCCGGGAATCGCCCCGATGAACGCGACCCAGCTCGCCCTGCAGTCCACGTCCAACTGGGCCAGTGGAGCACTGCTGTGGAACCTCGCCCTGGACACGGACGGCGGCCCGAAGATGGGCGTGGGGTGCAACGGCTGCACGGGCCTGATCACCATCGACCAGTCCACCGGCAAGGTCACCCCCAACGACAACTACTACCAACTCGGGCAGTTCTCGAAATTCGTCGTCCCGGGTGCCACGCGCATCGGGTCGAGTGACGGCGGCGGGATCTGGTCCCAGGCCTACCGCAACCCCGACGGCGGCGAGGTGTCGGTGGCCTACAACAACAACTCCTCACCGACCACCTTCAACCTCACCTGGAACGGCTCCGGATCCTTCACCTACACGCTGCCTGCGCACGCCACCGTGACCTTCGTCAAGGGCGGCAGGAACGCAACGGCACATATCGTGGGCCAGGGCTCGGGCCGATGCCTGGACGACAGCGGGAACGCGGCCAACGGCGTCCAGCAGATCATCTGGGACTGCGGCACGTACAACACCAACCAGTACTACCTGTACTCGGCGGGCCGCGAGCTGCAGATCGGCGGCAAGTGCCTCGGCGCGAGCGGCAACGGCACCTCCAGCGGCACCAAGGTCATCACCTGGGACTGCAACAGCACCAGCAGCCAGAAGTGGACCTTCCACGCGGACGGCAGCGTCACCAACGACTTGTCCGGCCTCTGCCTCGATGTCACCGACATCGGTACGGCCAACGGGTCAACCATCCAGCTCTGGGGCTGCTCCGGCGGCTCGAACCAGAAGTGGACGGTCGCCAGCGACGGCTGACGACCGGCACCGATGCGTGACCGGGCCCGTGTTGCAGGGGGAGGTGCTACCGCTGGTAGGGCTCGGTCAGGTTGGTATCGCCGGTCGTCACTGCGTCCCCTGGTTCCGGGTGCTCGAAAGCGACGAGCCGGAGTACAGCGATGCACACGCCGGGGCAGGGGCCTTCGTCTCACTCACCGCACCACGCTAACTTCCGCACCTGTGCGGCCGGACACGGGCCCTGGGTGTCCACGCCGTTCACAGGGGTTCACCACATGTGCTCGCGCCACGGTGGTGGTGCCCTGCGCGGTCGAGCCCTCTGTGGAAGCGCCCTCATAGATCGCCCGGTGCGCCGAGGCCCGTCAGGGCGCCGACCGGGTCGAGGTCGGGGGTGCCGCGGGGCCACCAGTCGTCGTGGCCCGGCTCGGACTCGTAGGCGTACCACAGGCCGTCGTGGCCCAGGCGGAGCTGCGCGTGGCCGCGGGGGTGGGTGAGGTGGTTGCGCCAGGGGCGGAAGGCGGGAAGGTCGGCGGCGAGGAGGAGCGGGCGGGCGCGGTCGAAGCGGCCCGCCGGCGGGTCCCAGGGCTCTTCGAGGACGGTCAGTCCTTCGAGTCCGCCCTGCCGCCAGGCCGCGACCGCGCGTGCCAGGTCGGACGGGGTGCGGCCGGCTGCGGAGGCCAGCGAGGAGTAGAGGGCACGGGTCGCGGCGGTCAGGCCGGAACCGGGGCGGGCGGCGGCGAGGCGTACCGCGTCCTGCCAGAGCGTCAGCTCCGCGACCGGGTCGCGTCCGGCGGTGAGCAGTGTGTGGGCGCGGGCGGCCGCGTCGGTGGCCAACTGGTCGAGCGCGAACGGGTCCGGGCCGCCGGGCGCACCCGGGTAGACCGGAGGCTGCTCTGGGTGCGCGGGCGGTGGCTGTGGTGCCGGGAGCGGCGGGAGCGTGCGTGGCCTGAGCGCGTCGGCGGCGCGTACGCCGGGCAGGGGCGCGGGTTCTTGTTCCAGGGCGGCGCGGGCGGCGCGGGCCGCGTTGCGGCGGGACAGGGCGTCGAGCAGCTCCCGTTCGCCGCGGCCGCGCAGCAGGAGCAGCACGAAGGGGTCCTCGTCGAGCAGGCGTGCCGTCTGGTAGCAGAGGGCGGCCGCGTGTTTGCAGGGGTGGCCCGAGTCCGGGCAGCTGCAGTGCGGTTCGAGGTCGCCGGGACCGGGGAGCAGGGCGACCCCGCAGTCCGCGAGCGACTGGGGCATCTCCTTGTCCAGCAGCGCGGCGATATGCCCGGGCCGCTCGGCGGCGGCGTCCAGGAACCGGTCCCAGTCCTCGTCGGACAGCGTCCGCAGCCGGACCTGCACGCGGTAGGGGCGCGGCCTGCTCCCGTGCACATAGGCGAGTACCAGCCCCGGCGTCACGGTGATCGCGTCCACGAACCCCTTCGCGGCATACGCCCTCCCCCGTGCCAGCCGCGCCGCGTCCAACGCTCCCTCCTCCAAGGCGGTCACCCACGCGTTGCCCCACCACGTCTCCGCGAAGGCGTCCGCGGAGCGAGGGGGAAGGGCGGCGAAGGTGCGGCGCAGGTCGCTGTCGCGGCCGGGGGCGGCCATCGAACGGGGGAGGCGGTGGGTGGGGGCCGCGCCTGGTGCGTCGGTGGCGGCATCGCCCAGTGCCCCGGCGGCGACCGACTCGGCACGCGGGGCGGGCTGCCTGGCGGAGGTCCGGGCCGAAGGCCGAGTCGAGGGCTGCTCCGGCGCCTCGTCGCCGTACGACACGCGCACGCGCCGAACACCGGAGGCAAGTCCCTCCGGCTCCTCCGGCATGAGCGACGCCCCCGCCTCGCCGGGCAGCGAAGTGCCGTACTGCGACGGGTCGTTGTCCTGCGGGGTGTGGTCGGGGCGGGCGGCAGGGTCGGAGCCGCCTTCGGCGTCCGGCACAGGGCGATCCCACGTGCCGTCACCAGCCGCCGACAATGCCTGCGCATCGGACGCGGCTTCCAGGCCCCGCCCAGGATCCCTCAAGGCGCGGTCACGCCGCGCCGCACGGCTGTCCCGCAACGGACGGTCGTCGCGCGCCTCGCTGCCTCCCGTCTGGTCGCCACCTTCGCCCGCGTTGCCGTCATCCGGCAAGCTCCCCGCCGAAGGCCCGTCGCTCGACGGGCGCCGCTCGGGAGCCCCGGCGTCGGGCAGTCGGAAGGCGTCCGCGAGGAGGTCCCGTAGGGCCTGAGCTTGGTTTTGGGTGGCGCGGCGCGGGTTTCGGGGGGTGGTCGGGGTCCCTGCGGTGGGTCGTCGGCCAGGAGTGGTGTTCGGCTCGGCTGTCCTGGCCTCGGACTCCGTTCGTGAGTGCCTCGCCTGTTCGCGGGCGGTTCGCAGCGCCTCGCGGGCGATGTCTCCGGGGCGTGCGCCCTCCTGGGCAGCCCCCACCGGGGGGCGAACATCTTCGGTGGGCTCCTCCGGGTCGGGAGCGCTGTCCGCGTCGGTACCCTGCACGGCCCCGGCCCCGGCCGCACGCCGCAGCGCCTCCCGTGCCACGTCACCCGGGCGGCGCCCCGGCGTGGAAGCCTTCGACGGCGTCGCCTGCTCCGCACCCGGCGCGGGGTGGGGCTCCGTCTCGTCGCCGACGTCCGCCCCCGCCCCCCGTGTCTCACGCTCCCGTGCCTCGCGCAGCGCCCGGCGCGCCTCGTCAGCGGGGCGGGTCTCCTGCGGCTCCGCGGGCCCGGTCCCGGTCATGCGTCCCTCCGCAGGGAGACCAGGTCCGACAGTTCGCGGTCGGTGAGTTCGGTCAGGGAGGCCTCGCCGGAGCCCAGGATCGCGTCGGCCAGCGCCCGTTTCGCTTCGAGCATCTCGGCGATGCGGTCCTCCACCGTGCCCTCGGTGATGAGGCGGTGGACCTGGACGGGCTGGGTCTGGCCGATGCGGTAGGCGCGGTCGGTGGCCTGTTCCTCGACGGCGGGGTTCCACCAGCGGTCGAAGTGGACGACGTGACCGGCCCGGGTGAGGTTCAGGCCGGTGCCGGCGGCCTTCAGGGAGAGGACCAGGATCGGCGTGGCACCGCTCTGGAAGCGGTCGACCATGTGCTCGCGCTCGGCGATCGGGGTGCCGCCGTGCAGCAGCTCCACCGGGACCGCGCGTGCGGCGAGGTGTTCGGTGATCAGGCGGGCCATCCCCACGTACTGCGTGAAGACCAGCGCCGAACCGTCCTCCGCCAGCAGGGTGTCCAGGAGTTCGTCGAGCAGCGCCAGCTTCCCGGAGCGGGCGGACAGGCCATGTACGGCGGCCTGCGCGTCCTCCTTCAGGTAGAGCGCCGGGTGGTTGCAGATCTGTTTGAGGGAGGTGAGCAGTTTCAGGACCAGGCCGCGGCGCGCGATGCCCTCGGCGGTCTCGATGGCGAGCATCGACTCGCGGACCACCGCCTCGTAGAGGGAGGCCTGTTCGCGGGTGAGCGGGACGGGGTGGTCGGTCTCCGTCTTCGGCGGGAGTTCGGGGACGATCCCGGGGTCGGACTTCTTGCGGCGGAGCAGGAACGGGCGGATCAACCGGGCCAGGCGCGCCACCGCCTCCTCGTCCTCGCCGTTCTCCACGGCGCGCGCGTGCCGTGCGCGGAAGGACTTCAGGGGGCCGAGGAGGCCGGGGGTCGTCCAGTCCAGCAGGGCCCAGAGTTCGGAGAGGTTGTTCTCCACGGGGGTGCCGGTGAGGGCCACGCGCGCGGGGGCCGGGATCGTGCGCAGTGCCTTCGCCGTCGCCGAGTAGGGGTTCTTGACGTGCTGTGCCTCGTCCGCGACGACCATGCCCCAGGTGTGCTGGGCGAGCCGTGACGCGGTCGAGCGCATCGTCCCGTAGGTGGTGAGGACGAAGCCGCCGTCGAGGTCCTCCAGGGTGCGCCCCGTTCCGTGGAAGCGGCGGACGGGGACGCCGGGGGCGAACCGGGTGATCTCCCGCTGCCAGTTGCCGAGCAGCGAGGCCGGGCAGACGACGAGGGTCGGCTCACGGCGGGCCCGGCGCAGATGCAGGGCGATGAGGGTGACGGTCTTGCCGAGTCCCATGTCGTCGGCGAGGCAGCCGCCGAGGCCGAGGGAGGTCATGAGGTCCAGCCAGGACAGCCCCCGGAGTTGATAGTCCCGAAGGGTGGCCCTGAGCCCGGGAGGTGCCTCCACCGGCATCACGCCCGCCGTGAGCCGGTCGCGCAGTGCGGCCAGGGCGCCGACCGGGACCGCCTCGACCGTCTCGCCGTCGATCTCCGCGGTGCCGGTGAGCGCGGCGGACAGCGCGTCGACCGGGTCGAGCAGGCCCAGTTCGCGCTTGCGGGCCTTGCGGACAAGGGCCGGGTCGACGAGCACCCACTGGTCACGCAGCCGGACGACCGGGCGGTGGGCCTCCGCGAGCAGGTCCATCTCGGCGTCGCTGAGCGGGTCGCCGCCGAGGGCCAGCTGCCAGCGGAACTGGAGCAGGTCCTCGCTCTCGAAGAATCCGGTGCCGTCCGTCGCGGACCCCGGGGCGGGGCGCACCACCGCCGTCGCGCTCAGGTCCTGGGCGAGGTCCCGGGGCCAGTGCACGGCGACCCCGGCCGCGCCCAGCCGGGTGGCCGCGACGCCGAGCAGGTCGGTCAACTCGTCCTCGGAGAGGGCGAGTACGTCGGGCGTGTCCTGTTCGGAGAGGCGGTCCAGGGGCGCCCAGACGCGGGCCGCGCGGCGGACGGCGAGGGCGGCGTCGACCCGTGCGCGGGGGCCGAACGTGGCGTCGGCGCCGCCCGACCACAGCGCGGAGGCGTCGATGACGAGGGTGGGGTCGGCGAGGCTGTGCACCTGCACGACGGCGGCGCCCGCGCGCCGGGCGCCCTCGCTGTCGTCGAAGAGCTGGTACGCCGAGAGGTCCAGGCGCAGCGAGATCCGGACGCCGGCGTCCATGCCCGCGGCGACCTCCGCGGCCCAGTCGTGGGCGCCGGAAAGCCGTTGCGGTTCGACCGCCGCGAAGGGCTTGCCGGAGGTGTAGCGCGCGGCGGGGGTGCGAGGCAGGGTGTCGGCGACCGCGTCGAGGAAGGACCGCATCAGCGCCTCGGGCTCGGGCAGCCGGAGCGGGCCCTTGCCGGGGAGCGGGACGGCGTGCCCCTCGTACGGGAGGGCCGCGGCGACCGCCCTCAGGTGCGCGATGTCGTCCGGTTCCAGGGGGCCCGCGCGCCACGCGTCGTGGCCGTCGGCCGTCAGGCCCGGCAGCAGTCGTCCGCGCGCGATGAGCCGCAGCGCGTGCAGTGCGGCCGCGCCCCAGCAGGCGGTGGCGGGATGGGCGGCGCGGTCGCGGCGCGCCCTGGCGAGCAGCGGCAGGGCTTCCGCGACCGGCAGGGTCACGGCGGGCACGGTGGCTCTGCGGGCTCCGGAACCGTGGCGTCGTACGACCGTGAGCTCGGTCGGTGCGGCGGACGGCAGCGGTTCGCCGTCCGGGGCCCAGAAGGCGACCCGGCTCGCGCGCGGCAGCGGAGCGGGCAGGAAGACGGCGGCGAAGCGCACGGACACGGTGGCCGGGTCCACGCCCGTGGTCACGGCCGCACCGTCGCGCACGGCCACCCCCAGGGCTCCGCGCCCGGGCGGGCCGTCAGCAACTCGCGCGCCCCCGTCTCCGCCCTCACCCACGAAATCCACCACATCTGCCATATCCGCCATACACCCGGTCACCTCCCGCCCCTCAGTCGCATCAGGTGTCTTCGACTCTACGGGCGGCCTCTGACAATCGGCCTCGGCGACGGGGCCGGTGCCCGTCGCCTGGCCTTCGGTGGCCCGTCAGGGGGTTGTGCGGGAGACGACGTAGACGAAGGGGTTGTGGGGGTCCGCCAGGTTCACCACGACGTCCTGGGTGGGTGCCGGGTTCTTCTGCCTGTGGACGAGGCCGTACCAGGGGCCGGGGCCGGTGAACTCCCAGCCGGTGATCTTCCGGTCGCGGGCGCCGATGGCGATGTCGCCCTTCTTCAGCTCGGCGCGGCTGGTGCCCAGGTCGGCGAGGAAGACGTCGAGGTTCGCGTTGGGGGTCTGGAACTGGACGTAGAGACGGCTGGTCTTCCAGTTGTTCGTCTCGTAGTAGGCGACCTTGCCCGACGGGTGCGGGATCGGCAGCTGGTACAGGCGGCGCTGGACCTTCGACGGCCAGCCCGCGGTGAGGCCGGTCGCCGAGTACTTGTCCTCCTTCTGCTTGCCGCTGTGGCGGCTCTGGTTCGCGGAGATGACCAGGTAGCCGGCGGGGACGCCGATGAGGAGCACGATGATCAGCAGGGTCAGCGCACGGCGGCGGTTCCTGTGGTGCCGGTCCTCCGGTGGCCGCCGCCTCGGCTCGTCCGGCGGCGAGGCCTGGCGTGGCAGGGAGGCCGTCACAGCGACTCCTGCTCCTGCGACGTACGGCGCGACTCCACGTAGCGCTCGTACCGCTCGTAGCGCTCGACCCGGCGACGGTTGGCGCGGCGGAAGCGGCGGGCGACGAGGCGGGCGAGGTCGGCGGCGCCGACCATGCCGGCCTCGGGGCCGAGCTGGGCGCGCGCGATGCGGGCCTCGGGGCGGTAGCCGCGGCCCGTCAGGTGCCGGCGGAACGCGTCCCGGGCCGGGGCGATCAGCAGGTCGTCGGCGGCCGAGACGCCACCGCCGATGACGAAGCAGGAGGGGTCGAGGGCGGCGGCGAGGTTGGCGATGCCCACGCCGAGCCACTGGCCGATGTCCTGGAGCAGCTCGATGCACATGGCGTCGCCCTCGCGGGCCAGCTCGGTGATCATCGGGCCGGTGATGTCGGCGATGTTGCCCTTGACGTGCTCGATGATCCCGTACGCCACCGGGGAGTCGGCGGCGGCGAGTTCGCGAGCCTCGCGCACCAGCGCGTTGCCGGAGCTGTACTGCTCCCAGCAGCCGCGGTTGCCGCAGGGGCAGCGGTGGCCGCCGGGCACGACCTGCATATGGCCGAACTCGCCGGCCACGCCGAACTTGCCGCGCTTGACCTGGCCGTCCTCGAGGATCGCGCCGCCGATGCCGGTGCCGAGCGTGATCATCACGAGGTGGTCCTCGCCGCGGCCCGCGCCGAAGCGCCACTCGGCCCAGGCGGCCGTGTTGGCGTCGTTGTCGACCAGGACGGGGACGGCGAGGCGTCCGGCGATGCGGTCCCGGAGAGGCTCGTTGCGCCAGGACAGGTGGGGTGCGAAGAGCACGCGGTTGCGGTCGGCGTCGACCCAGCCGGCCGCCCCGATGCCGACCGCGTGCACATCGTGCCGGTCGGAGAGGTCCAGGACCAGCTCGACGATGGTGTCCTCGACGACCTTGGGGCTCTTGGACTTGTCCGGCGTCTCCGTGCGGACCTTCTCCAGGATGTTCCCGTCGGCGTCGACGACGCCCGCCATCACCTTCGTACCGCCGATGTCGATGCCGACGGTCGGAACGCGGGGCGCCGTCAGGTGGGAACGGCGCTCACGGGTCCCCACGGTCCGCAGGACGGTGGCCCGCGCGGAGCCGCGGTGGGTGAAGTCGCGGTAGGTGCTCATCGCGCCGATTCTGCCTCACGCCCCCGCGGCCCCGCATCGTGGAGCCCCCTGAGCCCCCGCTAGTCGCCCTTGGCGGCGTCCGTCGGCCGGCCTCCCAGGTGGGTCGGCACGGGGGCGCGCTCCAGTTCGTGGCGGAGGTCGTCGAGTTCGCTGCCGCCTGCCATTTGGCGGGTCAGCTCGTCGAGGGTGATCGCGTCGCGGGCGTTGCTGCTGAACATGGTGCCGCGCTTCAGGAGCACGAAACGGTCGCCCACCAGATACGCGTGATGCGGATTGTGGGTGATCAACACAACACCCAGTCCGGCGTCCCGTGCGGCGGCCACATATTTGAGGACCACACCGGACTGCTTCACACCCAGGGCGGCGGTGGGCTCGTCGAGGACGAGGACCTTGGCGCCGAAGTGGACGGCGCGGGCGATCGCCACGCACTGGCGCTCGCCGCCGGAGAGGGTGCCGATGGGCTGGTCGACGTCACGCAGGTCGATGCCCATGCGCAGCAGCTCGGCGTGGGTCGTCTTCCGCATGAGCTCGACGTCCATGCGCTTGAAGGGGCCGCTGCCCTTGGAGAGCTCGGAGCCGAGGAAGAAGTTGCGCCACACCGGCATCAGCGGGACGACGGCGAGGTCCTGGTAGACCGTGGCGATGCCGCGGTCCAGCGCCTCGCGCGGCGATCCGAGACGGGTCTCCTCGCCCTCGATGCGGAGCGTGCCCGCGTCGTGCTGGTGCAGACCCGCGATGATCTTGATGAGGGTGGACTTGCCGGCGCCGTTGTCGCCGAGCACGCAGGAGATCTCCCCGGCGTGCACCTCCAGCGAGACGCTTTCGAGGGCGCGGATGTTGCCGTAGTACTTGCTGACGTCGTCGAGCTCGACGAGCGGCGCGCGTTCCCTGTCGGTGGAGGCGTTCTTCGTGATGTCCGTCGTCATTTCGTCGCCTCCGCGCGCTTGCGGACCCAGTGGTTGAGCAGGGTCGCCAGGAGCAGCATCACTCCCAGGAAGAACTTGAACCAGTCCGGGTTCCACTCGGCGAACACGATGCCCTTGCTGACCATGCCGAAGATCAGCGCGCCGACCGCCGCGCCGACCGCGGAGCCGTAGCCGCCGGTGATCAGACAGCCGCCGATGACGGCCGCGATGATGTAGATCAGTTCGTTGCCGACACCCTCGCCGGACTGCACTACGTCGAACGAGAACAGCAGGTGCTGGCCGGAGATCCAGGCGCCGAAGGCGACGCCCATGTAGAGGCCGATCTTGGTCTTGTTGACCGGGACGCCGACCGCGCGGGCCGCGTCCTCGCCGCCGCCCACGGCGTAGATCCAGTTGCCGAACCGGGTGCGCAGCAGGATCCAGGTGGCGACCAGGATCAGGCCGAGCCACCACAGGATGGTGATCTTGTAGTCGACGCCGCCGATGGTGAACGTCGAGGCGAAGACGGACTTCGCGGAGGAGAAGCCCTCCATGTCGGAGATCGACTTCGTGGAGACCGTGTCGCTGATGAGCTTGGTGAAGCCGAGGTTCATGCCGGTCAGCATCAGGAAGGTGCCGAGGGTGATGATGAAGCTCGGCGGGTCGGTGCGGGTCAGCATGACGCCGTTGAACACGCCGATGGCGAGCGTGACGAGCAGGGACACGCCGACGCCGACCCAGACGTTCGCGGTCATCTGGTAGCTGAACATCGAGGAGATCAGCGCGGAGCTGGTCACCATGACGCCCGCGGACAGGTCGAACTCGCCGCCGATCATCAGCAGCGCGACGGGGACGGCCATGATGCCGATGGTCGAGGAGGCGTAGAGGACGGTGCTGAGACTCGCGGCCCGTACGAAACTGTCCGCGAAGATCGCGAAGAAGAGGAAGACGGCGATCGCGCCGACCACCGAACCGAGTTCGGGCCGGCCCAGGAGCCTGCGCAGCGGCGAGGTCTTCAGAAGGCGTTCGTCGGTCTTGGTGCCCGGCGCGGGCGCCGGTGCTGTCGTGCTCATCGGGTCCCCCGCTTCGTGTATTCCGCGAGCTCGGCGGCCTGGTCCTTGGTGATGATCTGCGGGCCGGTGAGGACCGGCTTGCCGCCGCCGAGGACGTTGGCGTTGTACTTGTAGAGCCACAGCAGGTCCACGGCCTCGTACCCCTGGAGGTAGGGCTGCTGGTCGACGGCGAAGCCGAGCGTGCCGTCCTGGAGCTCCGCGGCGACCTTGGCGTTCAGGTCGAAGGTGTCGACCTCGGCCTTGCTGCCCGCGTCCGACTTGGCCTTCACGGCCGTGTCGGCGTAGGGGGCGCCGAGCGTGACGACGCTGTCGATGGACTTGTCGGCCTGCAGCTTCGCCTCGATCGAGGACTGCACGGACGGCATGCTGGTGCCCTCGACGTAGAGGTTCTGCACATCGCCGTCGAAGGTCTTCTTCACGCCCGCGCAGCGCTGCTCGTGGCCCACGTTGCCCTGCTCGTGCAGGATGCACAGGGCCTTTTTCTTCCCGCGCTTGTTCAGCTCGTCGCCGACGGCCTCACCGGCGATCGTCTCGTCCTGGCCGATGTGGGTGAGCGCGCCGAACGCCTTGGACTCCTCGGAGCCGGAGTTCACCGTGATCACGGGGATGCCGGCCTTCTCGGCGCGCGCCACGGCCGCCTTCATCGCGTCCGGCTTGGCGAGCGTGACGATGATGGCGTCGACCTTCTTGTCGACCGCGGCGTCGACGAGCTGCGCCTGCTGCTGGGCCTGGTCGTCGTGCGAGTACAGGAAGTTGATGTTGTCCTTGACGGCGGCCTGCTTGGCGCCCTCCTGCACGATGTCCCAGAAGGTGTCGCCATCACCCGAGTGGGTGATCATCGCGAACGTCCATCTGGGCGTGTTGACCGCGGCCTTCCCCTGGGCCGACGCGGCCTTGCGGGCGTCCTCGGCCCTCTTGCCGCCGGTGCTGCTGCATCCCGCGAGGGACACTCCCAGCGCCCCTGCGAGCGCGATGCTTACCCAGGTCCGAGTGCGTGCCACGAGGCCGTGCCCTTCTTGCTGTGCTGCTTGGTGCGCCGGGCCCTGCGGACCGGCCGTGAGGGCCGTTCCGCAGGCCCCGGGGGCCGAGTGATCTCCGGCCCCGAACGCCCAAGTATCGCCGACCCTTGATCGCAGGGTCTGCCCAGGTCCCGGGCACCCCGGCCTGTCGTCGGCCGGGGGTCCGGGGGTTGTCCCCCGGGCAGACACAGCGTGCACCGGGATCATGCACCCCATCAGCGGGTACCGCGCGCGGTGTACTTCTCCAGCTGCGGTACGTCCTTCTCGGTGACGAGCGCCGGGCCGGTGAAGACCGTCTTGCCGCCGCCGATCACGTTGCCGTTGTACGCGTGGAGCCACAGCTCGTCGATGGCCTCGTACCCCTGGAGGTAGGGCTGCTGGTCCACGGCGAAGTCGACCTCCTTGGCCTTCAGCCGCTTGACGACCTCGGCGTTCAGGTCGAAGGTGGCGATCTCGGCCTTGCTGCCCGCGTCGTCCTTCGCCTTGACGGCCACGGCGGCGATCGGGGCGCCGAGCGTGACGACCGCGTCGATGCCCTTGGTGGCCTGGAGTTTCGCCTCGATGGAGGACTGGGCGGCGGGGGCGTTGGTGCCCTCGACGTTGAGGTTCTCGACCGAGCCCTTGAAGGTCTTCTTCACGCCCGCGCAGCGCTGCTCCAGGGAGACGTTGCCCTGTTCGTGGATGACGCAGATCGCCTTCTTCAGACCGCGCTTGGTCAGCTCCTCGCCGACCGCCTCACCGGCCACCGACTCGTCCTGGCCGAAGTGCGCGAGGGCGCCGAACTGCTTCGAGTACTCCGCGCCGGAGTTGATCGACACGACGGGGATGCCCGCCTTCTCGGCCCTGGCGAGGACGTCCTTCATGGCCTCGGGCTTGGCCAGGGTGACAACGATGCCGTCGACCTTCTTGTCGATCGCGGCCTGCACCAGCTCGGCCTGCCCCTTGGCCTCCTTGTCGTTGGAGTACAGGAACTGGACGTTGTCCTTGGCCGCCGCCTGCTTGGCACCGCTCTGCACGATGTCCCAGAAGGTGTCGCCCTCGCCGGAGTGGGTGATCATGGCGATCTTCATGCGGGGCGTGCCGACGGCCTTGCCGCCGCCCCCGCTGCCGCTCGCCTTGTCCTCGGACTCCTTGCCGCCGGAGCTGCTGCACCCCGCGGCGAGCGCGATCACGGCCAACACCGCCGCTGCTGTTCGGGCTGTACGCATGGTGGGACCCCTTTTCTCCCGGCCGCCCCGTTGCGGCTGAGGGAGTTCTAACTTCGGGGTCGAGCACCCGTCCATCGGTTTGCACGAACATTCTTACGATCGAGATGCACGCTCACTCTTCCCGCGCATCCCTGCCGTACGAAGAGCGGGAACGTCACGGCCGTGCGAGGAGCCGGAACTCGGTCACGGCCGAACGAGGCGCTGAAACTCGGTCACGGTCGTACGAGGAGCTGGAACTCGAAGGAGTAGCGCGAGGCGCGGTAGGTGTGGGAGCCGAACTCGACGGCGCGGCCCGTGTCGTCGAACGTGGTGCGCTGCATGGTGAGCAGGGGCGCGCCCTCGGGCTCGCCGAGCCGCTCGCCCTCCTCGGCGGTGGCCGCGCGAGCGCCGACGGACTGCCGGGCGCTGTGCAGTGTGATGCCGGCCGCGCGCATCATCCGGTAGAGGCCGGTGCCCTCCAGTTGCGCGCTGTCGAGGTCGAGCAGGCCGGGGGGCAGATGGTTGCAGAGGTACGCCATCGGCTCGCCGTGCGCGAGACGGAGCCGCTCCACGCGGTGCACCTCGCTGCCCTCGGCGACCCCGAGGGCCGCCGCGACCTCGGCGGACGCGGGTTCGAGGGCGTTGCGCAGCACCTGGGTCGCGGGGCGCTGGCCGGCCGCCTCCAGGTCGTCGTAGAGGCTGCTGAGCTCCATCGGGCGCTTGACCTGGCTGTGCACGACCTGGGTGCCGACGCCTCTGCGGCGCACCAGCAGGCCCTTGTCCACCAGGGACTGGATGGCCTGGCGGACGGTGGGCCGGGACAGGCCGAGCCGCCCGGCCAGCTCGATCTCGTTGCCCAGCAGGCTGCCCGGTGTCAGCGTTCCGTGCTCGATCGCGGCCTCCAGCTGCTGGGACAGCTGGAAGTAGAGCGGGACCGGGCTGCTGCGGTCGACGCTGAGCTGGAGCGACACGGTCGGATCCACATCTGGTTTCGGCACGGCCTGAGCGTAGCTCCGGGAGATGTTGACGGGAAGTTGTGAAGTTCGATTGTCCGGACATTCGCATTGACAGCGCCCCGGGTCGGCCCCCCAATTGGTCCCATGCGCATCGGACTCATCGGAGCGGGTCGTATCGGCACATTCCATGCGACGACTCTCAGCCGTCACCGCGAGGTCGGCGGCTCCCTCATCGTGACGGACGCGGACCCCGCGCGGGCCCATGCGCTCGCGGACCGGCTGGGGGCCACCGCAGCGCCCGGCGTGGACGAGATCTTCACCTGGGGCGTGGACGCGGTGGTCATCACGGCGGCGACCTCGGCCCACGGCGAACTGATCGGTCGGGCAGCGCGGTCCGGGCTCCCGGTGTTCTGCGAGAAGCCCATCGCGCTCGACCTGCCGGGCACACTGGCCGCGCTCGCCGAGGTGGACGCCGCCGGAACAGTCCTGCAGCTGGGCTTCCAGCGCCGCTTCGACGTGGGGTACACGGCGGCCCGGGAGGCGGTGCGCTCGGGCCGTCTCGGGCGGCTGCACACGGTCCGCGCGATGACGTCCGACCAGGCGCCGCCGCCCGCCGCGTACCTCCCGCTCTCCGGCGGGCTCTACCGGGACTGCCTGGTCCACGACTTCGACATGCTGCGCTGGGTGACGGGCCACGAGGTCGTCGAGGTGTACGCGACCGGGTCGGACGCCGGGC
Source organism: Streptomyces sp. R21 (assembly GCF_041051975.1). Taxonomy (GTDB): domain Bacteria; phylum Actinomycetota; class Actinomycetes; order Streptomycetales; family Streptomycetaceae; genus Streptomyces. The sequence goes on from NZ_CP163435.1 coordinate 2,274,671, forward strand.
CCGCGATGTTCCGCGAGGCGCGGGACATCGACACGGCCGCGGCCGTCCTCTCCTTCGACGACGGCACGCTCGCCACGGCGACGGCGACCCGGACGAACGGCGCGGGCTACGACGTCCGGATGGAGCTGGCCGGTGAGCTGGACCAGATCGCCGTCGGCCTCGACGACCGGACGCCGATCGCGTCCACGGAGCCGGCCGGGCCGCCGCCCGCGACCAAGCCGTGGACCGGTTTCCTGGAGCGCTTCGGCCCGGCGTACGAGGCCGAGCTCGCCGCCTTCGTCGAAGTGGTCCTCGGCGAGCGCGCGAACCCCTGCGACGGCCGCGAGGCCCTGCACGCCCTGCGGATCGCGGAGGCGTGCGAGCTGTCGCGGCACGAGCGGCGGCCGGTGCGGCTGGCGGAGATCCCGGGCGGACGGGACTGAGGTCTCGTCACCGCCTCAGACGAGGAGCCGTACGGCCGGGGTCTCGGTGCTCGTGGCGAGTACCCGATCGCAGTGGCGGCAGCTCATCTCGTGCGGGCGCACCGCGTTGGTCTGGGTGCTGTCGGTACCCGACTCCTTGCGGTCCTTGCAGTAGTACCCGAGGTGGAGCCGGACCCAGGGGTGGCTGGTGGGCGCCATGGCCCGGTGGCCGTCGCGGGAGTCCTGGAAGGGCGCCCACCAGAAGTCGACCAGCACCCGGGCCGCCAGCCGCTCGGCGCCCTGCGTCGTGTCGAACGCGGCGAGCCGGGCCGCTGCGTAGTGGCGGGAGAAACCACTGCGGCTGCCGGAGCACAGCGCCCGTTCGGCGCCGCGCTCGAAGACGGTCGTACGGCCGATCCGCTCGCAGACGAAGCAGTCCAGGGTGAATTCCAGCTTGGAGCGCCAGTAGAGCTGGTGGGAGTCCTCGCCGCGCGGCGGCAGCCCGGTCAGCTCGGCGGTGATCTCCGCGGTACGCAGCACGGTCGGGCTCCTGACGGGTCATGGACGGCAGACCTGCGGGCGCCCCCTCACCACCGCACCGGCAGGTTCCGCACGCCGCGCATCAGCATGCCGGACAGCCAGCCGCGCGGCAGGCCGTCGAGGGCCAGGTCCGGGCGGCGCTCCAGCGGGGAGCGCAGCGCGACACGGGCTTCGAGGCGGGCCAGGGGCGCGCCCAGACAGTAGTGGATGCCGTGTCCGAAGGCGACGTGGCCGCGGGCCTCGCGCCGGATGCCGAACCGGTCGGGGGCCGGATACTTCACCCCGTCGCGGTCGGCCGCGGTGAGGCCGATCATCACCGGCTCGAGCGCCCGCAACTCCGCGTACACCGGATGCGGGTCCTCCGTGAACCCCGCGCCCCACTCCCCCAGATCAACCACATCAGCCATACGACATCCCCTCTCGCCCTTCCAACGGCCGGGGCGCACGACTAGTGCCCGTCAGCTCCCGTCCTCGTCGAGCAGTCCGGCGTCGTACGTCAACAGGGCGATCTGTACCCGGTTGTTGAGGTCGAGCTTGGCGAGGATGCGCGAGACGTGGGTCTTGACGGTCGCGATGCTCATGAACAGCTCGCGCGCGATCTCGGCGTTCGAGCTGCCCCGGCCGACGGAGACGGCGACCTCCCGCTCCCGGTCGTTGAGCGCGGCGATGCGACCACGGGCGCCGGAGCGGCGTGTGTCGAGCGCGGAGCCGGCTGCGTGCGCCATCAACTGGCGGGTGACCGTGGGCGACAGTACGGGGTCACCCGCAGCAACGCGCCGTACGGCTTCGAGGATCTCCGCGGGCGGAGTGTCCTTGAGGACGAACCCGGCCGCCCCCGCACGCAGGGCACGCAGCACCTGGTCATCGGCGTGAAAGGTCGTCAGAACAACGACCTGCGGGGCGTCCTTACGACCGCGCAACCTCTCCGTGGCCGCAAGGCCGTCGACGTTCGGCATCCGAATATCCATCAGGACGACATCGGGCCGGGTGCGGTCGACCAGCACCTCGACCTCACCCCCATCGGCGGCCTCGCCAACGATCTCGATGTCATCGGCGCCGCCCATCATGAAGGTCAGCCCAGCCCTCACCAGCGGATCATCGTCGACGAGCAGCAGCCGAATCGCAGTCATAGGGGCCACGTTAACGACGCCCGCCCCCACGGCCCGCAGCCGCGTACGGACGCAAGGGTCCGTGCCGGTACGTCTCTGCCCGTCGCGTAGCAGATCGCCCGCCAAGTTTCGCCGTATTCAGCCCCCGGGCAGTACGCCCACGCGGCGACGGGCAAGACGTACCGGCACGGCCCCGACCCACCACGCACCCGCACGCGCCCCCGCGAAAGGCGCCCACGTCAGCGAACGCCAGCGTCAGCCACCCCACGGCAGCCAAGCCCGCACCGCGAACCCCCCGTCCCGCTCCGCCCCGTGTTCAAGCCGCCCGCCCGCCAGCGTGGCCCGCTCCGTCAGCCCGATCAGCCCCTGCCCCGAGCCGGGAACATGCGGCACGTCACCCGGCGGCGCCGGGTTGCGTACGGAGACGGTGAGGCCGTCGCCGACAGCGCCCGTGACGGAGACCGTGACCTCCGCGCCGGGGGCGTGCTTGCGGGCGTTCGTCAGGCCCTCCTGGGCGATGCGGTACGCGGTGCGGCCGACGGACGCGGGAACGCCGGCCGGGTCGCTGACCCGGTTGTCGAGGACGACCTTCATGCCGGCCGCCCGCGACTCGGAGACCAAACCGTCCAGCGCCACCAGCGTCGGCTGGGGCCGCCCCGCGTCGTCGGAGTCGCCCGCCCGCAGCACCCCGATGATCTCCCGCAGATCCTGAAGCGCCTCGTGCGCGCTCTCCCGGATCACCCCGGCGGCCCGCGCGATCTCCGCCTGCGGCGCGTCCGGCCGGAACTCCAGCGCCCCGGCGTGCACGCTCAGCAGAGTCAGCCGATGGGCCAGTACGTCGTGCATCTCGCGCGCGATGGCCTCACGGGCGAGCCGCTGCGCCTGCTCGGCCCGCAGCTCCGCCTCCGTCTCGGCCCGCCGCGCCCGGTCCCGCAGACTCAGCATGAGCTGCCGCTTGGACCGTACGAACATCCCCCAGCCGACCACGGACACGGTCAGCAGCGCGGTGACGACGACCGAGGCGAAGTACGGCAGATCGGGGTCGGGGCGCAGCCAGAAGTACAGCGGGATCAGCGCGAGCTGGATGCCGCCGAGCCAGCCCGCGTACTTGAAGGGCCGGTGCACGGCGAGCGTGAACAGGGCGACCATGCCCGCGCCGCCCGCGGTGTTCGAGATCAGCCCGACGGGGACCATGGCGACGGCGAGCCCGAGCGGCCAGCGCCGGCGCAGCCAGACGGCGGCGCAGGCGAGCGCGCCGAGCAGCTGGTCGAGCACGGCGAGATCGTGCGGGGTGTGCGGGTCGTTGGACAGCGTGTTCGCGGCCAGCAGCCCGATGACGACGGCGAGCACGAAGCAGCCGAAGTCGACGACCCAGTCGCGCACGGTGCGCCGTGGCCGGCCGGACCGCCCGGAGCGCTCCGTCCGGTCGGGGTCGAGGTCCGCGGCCAGGGCCGACGGCAGCAGCCAGCGCCGCCCAGGCAGGACGACCTGCTGCGGCGCGGGCAGCACGGCCCCGCTCGGCGCCTGCGGCGCGGTCTCGCCCCCCGGTTTGTCACCACTCACGGTCGACAAATCTACGCACGGACGGCCGCCGCCACCTCCCCGCGCCGGGTATCGCCGACGGAAGTCGCGCCGCTTCAGACTTTCGTCGCGCCTCCGTCATCGCACGCGGCGACTTCGGTCGGGCATGCCTCGCCCCGCGGCCGATGAGAGTGGGGGGTCCGCGGGGCGAGGGTCTTCGTATGAAGCGGTTTCTGGAGGTTCTCGGTTGTGCCGCCCTGGTGCAGGGCGCGATCGGACTGGTGCACGAGCTCACCGGCAGGCTGCGCGGGTGGGGTGTCGTGCAGCGGTTCGACTTCCTTGACGGCTACGAGGTCTACGCGAGCGTCGCACTGCTCGTACTGTCGTTCGCGCTGTTCGCGGCCGCCGAGAGCCGGAAGCCCGGCTGAACGCGGACCGGACTTCCGGCGTCACCGCCGGATCAGCAGTCGAAGTCGACCAGGTCGAACGTCGCGTAGTGATCCGAGGTGTAGTAGTCCTCCTGGGTCTTCTTACCGGTGACGATGCGCTTGGCGCCGCGCGTCGAGGAGCCCGGCGTGATCACCGTGTACTCGTGGTAGTAGCCGGTGGACTGGGAGGGCAGGACACCCTCCCGGTTCTGGAAGACGACGCCGTCCTGCGAGTACGGGAACGGCCCGCCCGACGCGATCAGGTCGAGCGTGTCGTACGCCTGCGACGGCAGGGCGCTGTAGCAGATGCTGCCGACCGAGGTGGCGGCCGCGTTGGCGGGGACCGCGACGGTGCCACCGATGACCAGGGCGGACGTGAGGGCGACGAGGGCGCCGATACGAGTGGTGCGTGGGGGGAATCTCATGGACCTAGCATGACGCGCGTAGACCCTGGCATGTCAACGTCAAGGCTGTTGATTTTTCCCGTCAAGTCCGATGAGTTTTCCGGGAGTTAACGTGACGCCCAGGTCCCTCACGAACACATGCGCGGCGTGCCGGAACGCGGTCGGGACGGCGCCCTCCGCGAAGAAGCGGCGTCCGGCACCGAGCACGACCGGGAACGTCAGCAGATGCAGGGTGTCGACGAGGTCGAGAGCCAGCAACGACTGAACGAGAGCTCCGCTTGCGTGCACCTGGAGCTCGCCGTCGGTGCGCTCCTTGAGCGCGGTGACCTCCTTGTCGAGGTCGCCGCTGATCACTGTGGTGCTGGACCAGTCCGGCGAGGTCAGCGTCGAGGAGGCGACGTACTGGGATGGGGTCTGGTGTCATCACCTCAGACCCCATCGGCGCCCGCAACTCATCGCGCCGCCGGAGGATCACCCCGCGTGGGTCGAGAACAGTCCCCCGGTCGGGCCCTGCTTGTCGCCGCCCTGGGCCTTCCTCAGGGCGTTGGCGAGGCTCTCGATGGTGAGGGACTGAAGGATCACCCGTCCGTTGCCCTCCAGGGTGGCCAGGGACAGTCCCTCGCCACCGAAGACGGCGTTCATGAGCCCCTGCCGGTTGAGGCCGCCGACGCGCTGGACGCCGTACTGGATGCCCTCCTCGAAGGCGACGACACAGCCCGTGTCGACCTCGATGCGACCGCCGAAGTCGGCCGGGTTGAGGTCGATGAAGTTGCCCGCGCCGGCGATGATCACCGTGCCCCGACCAGTGAACTTCTCCAGCACGAAGCCCTCGCCGCCGCTGCGCCCCGTCCGGCCGCCCTGGAAGGCGATCCCGAAGTCCACGCTCGACTCGGCGGCCACGAAGGCGTCCTTCTCGGCGAACCACGCGCGCGTGCCGTCGAGCTCCAGGGCGCGCATCTCGCCGGGCAGCACCCCGGCGAAGCCGACGGTGCCCTCGCCGCCCGTCGAGGTGAAGTACTGGAACGCCAGCGACTCGCCCGCGAGGGCGCGCTGGCCGACCTGCATGGCCGTGCCCATGGCCTGGCGCAGCATGCCGCCCATGCCGCCGGCGCCGCCGCCCTGGGGCTGTCCGCCCCCGCTTCCGGCGGGACCGGAGAGGCGCGTCTCCATGGTCACGTTCGTGGTCTTGAAGAGGAATTTCCCCGCCTCGCAGTACACGGTCTGCCCCGGCTGCAGGCTGACGACCGCCATCTGCATGGCGTTGCCGACGATTTCTTGCTGAAGAGTCACGACGGGAGAACGGAGAAAGTGGAGGGAAAGGTTCCGGCCACGCGTTCCCGTCGTCCGTTTGGCGCCCTATCCCGTCGCCCGCCCGCCGGCAGATCCCGACGTCCGCCCGTCGGCAGATCGCGTCGCCCGCCTGTCGGCCGATCTCGGCGTCCGTTTGCCGCCAGCGTCCGGGGTCCGTGGCCGGTGGGATGGGGTCATGACTTCAACGACTTCGCAGGAAACCATGAATGGCAAGGTTGTACTCGTGACCGGCGGCAGCCGGGGTATCGGTGCCGCGACGGCGCTCCGGCTCGCCAGGGAGGGCGCGGATGTGGCGCTCACCTACGTACAGGGCAAGGAGGCCGCGGAGGAGGTCGTACGGGGCATCGAGGCGCTCGGGCGGCGGGGGCTCGCCCTGCGTGCGGACTCCTCGGACGCGGCGGAGGCCGCCGAGTCGGTCGGCAGGGTGGTGGAGGCCTTCGGGCGCCTCGACGTGCTGGTCAACAACGTGGGCGTCGGCGTTCTCGGCCCCCTGGAATCGCTCTCCCTCGCCGACGTCGACCGGGTGCTCTCGGTGAACGTGCGCGGGGTCTTCCTGGCCTCGCAGGCCGCTGCCGCCCGGCTGGAGCGGGGTGGGCGGATCGTCACGATCGGTACGTGTATGACGCAGCGGGTGCCCGGGGCCGGCGGCACGCTGTACGCGACCAGCAAGTCCGCCCTGGTCGGGCTGACCAAGGCGCTTGCTCGTGAGCTGGGCGAGCGGGGGATCGCCGCGAACATCGTCCATCCGGGGCCTGTCGACACCGACATGAATCCGGCCGATGGGCCGGGTGCGGCCGGGCAGGCGGCGATGACCTCCGTGGGGCGGTTCGGTACGGCCGAGGAGGTTGCTTCGATGGTCGCCTATCTGGCGGGGGCCGAAGCGTCGTACGTCACCGGGGCCGAGTTCTCCGTGGACGGAGGGTACGCGGCGTAGGGGGTACGGGGGGGGCGGCCCTACGGGGTTTTCGCCCCCTCCGCCCCTACCCGTCCCGTACCCGGGGGCTGCCGCCCCCAGACCCCCGCTATCGGCCTGAACGGCCTCGTCCTCAAACGCCGGACGGGCTAAAGCTCCTGATGGCGCGCCGTCAGGCGGGTCACGCCCTCGTCCGTCAGGGAGCCGTACAGCCGCAGGCGGGAGATTCCGCCGTCCGGGAAGATGTCCACGCGCGCGTGGGTGCCTGTCGCCGCGGTGGCGAGAACGAAGCGGTGGTTGGTGTCGGGCTGGAGGCGGGTGCGGGGGAGGATCTCCGTCCACTCGCCGTTCTCGCCGTCCTTGACGGACACCGAAGCCCAGCCCGCCGAGTTGCCCTTCAGGTACGCCGTGTCGATCTCCAGGGCGCGGATCTCCGACTGGGCGGTCAGCTGGTAGCTGATCCAGTCGTTGCCGTTGTCGCGGCGGCGGCGGGTCTCCCAGCCGTCGTCCATCTTGCGGGAGCGGCCCGGCTGGATGGTGTTGGTGGCGGGCGAGTAGAAGAGGTTCGAGGCGCCCTCGACCTGGCCGCCGTTCTCCAGGGCCACGACGTCGAACGTGCCCAGCGTGGTGAGCCACTTCGGGTCCGGTACGACCTCGCCGTACACGCGCAGGCGGGCGATGCCGCCGTCGGGGTGCTGGTTGACGCGCAGGTGCGTGAAGCGCTGCTCGACGGAGACGGCGAAGCCGTTCGCGGCGTGGCCGCCGACCGGCGTGCGCGGGACGAGGGGCGTCCACTTGACGTCGCCGGAGAGGAGCTCCTCCGGAGTCGGCGCGCCCGCTACGGATGCCCCCTCGACCGATACCGCCTGCGGGTAGTTGCCGCGGAAGTGGGCCGTGTCCACGACGATGCCGCGGACGACACCGGGGGCCCCGAGCCGTACGAGTGCCCAGTCGTGGTCCTCGGCCGTCGGCCACGGGTGCTCGGCCGAGACACCGCGGCGGCGGCGCGTCTCCCAGCCGTCCATGATCTTGCCCTTGTGGCCGAAGTGCTCCGGGTCGAACTCGGCGCGCTCGGGCACGAGGAGGTTCTCGCGCTCGGCGAAGAACTCGTCGTTGGCGGCGACGACGCCGGCGCCGAGCTGTCGGTCGGCGAGGTTGGCGTACTGGGTGAAGGGGAAGTCGGCGGTGCGGTAGTCCGCGTACGGGTCACCGCCTCCGTAGGGGTTCGCGTCGCCGGTGAAACGAGGTGTCGCCGTCACGATGATCGATCTGCCTTTCGAAGGTCGGCCGCTGCGGGTGCGGGCGGAGTAGGGACTACGAGTGACGGGTCAGAAGCTGCCCGGTCGGCTCGGTGAACTCGCCGTCGGCCACGATGCGTTGCCCGCGCAGCCAGGTGGACTTGACGACGCCGCTGAGCGTCTTGCCCGCGTACGCGGTGACCCGGTTGCGGTGCTGGAGCTCGGCCGGGTCCACGGTGAAGGTCTCGTCGGGTGCGAGCACGGCGAAGTCGGCGTCGCGGCCCGCCTCGATGGCGCCCTTGCGGTCGTCGAGGCCGGCCAGTCGAGCGGTGCTCGTGGACATCCAGCGGACCACGTCCTCCAGGCCGTACCCGCGGGTGCGGGCCTCGGTCCAGATGGCGGCCAGGCTCAGCTGGAGGCCGGAGATGCCGCCCCACGCGGTCGCGAAGTCGTCGGTCTTCAGGTCGGCCGTGGAGGGCGAGTGGTCGGTGACGACACAGTCGATGGTGCCGTCGGCGAGCGCCTGCCAGAGCAGGTCCTGGTTGGCGGCCTCGCGGATGGGCGGGCAGCACTTGAACTCGCTGGCACCGTCCGGGACTTCCTCCGCGGTGAGCGTGAGGTAGTGCGGACAGGTCTCCACGGTGATGCGGACACCTTCGGCCTTCGCCGCGGCGATCAGCGGCAGCGCGTCGCTCGACGACAGGTGCAGCACGTGCACGCGCGCGTTGAGGCGCCTGGCCTGGGCGATGAGGTTCTCGATCGCGGTGTCCTCGGCGTCGCGCGGCCGCGAGGCGAGGAAGTCCGCGTACTTCTGGCCCCCCTTCTGCGGGGCGGCGGCCAGGTGGTGCGGGTCCTCGGCGTGCACGATGAGGAGCCCGCCGAAGCCGGCGATCTCGGCCAGGGACTGGGCGAGCTGCTCCTGGTCGAGCTCCGGGAACTCGTCCACGCCCGACGGCGACAGGAACGCCTTGAAGCCGAAGACACCCGCGTCGTGCAGAGGCCGCAGGTCCTTGACGTTGTCGGGCAGCGCGCCGCCCCAGAAGCCGACGTCGATGTGCGCCTTGGAGGCGGCGACGTCCTTCTTCGTACGGAGGTTGTCGACCGTCGTGGTCGGCGGGAGGGAGTTGAGCGGCATGTCGATCAGGGTGGTGATGCCACCGGCGGCCGCGGCGCGCGTGGCGGTCCAGAAGCCCTCCCACTCGGTGCGCCCGGGGTCGTTGACGTGCACGTGGGTGTCGACGAGGCCGGGCAGCAGGACGTCGTCCCCGAAGTCCTCCAGCCGGGCCCCTTCCGGTACCTCGGCGTCGTACGCGAGTACGGCCGTGATCTTCCCCGCGGCGACCGCGACCGAAGCCGCGCGCGTCCCCTCGGGAGTGATGACGCGCGTCGAGCGCAGCACCAGTTCGACCCATCCGTCTTCGGACACCCGGACCCCTCTCTCCATGCCGCCGTTCACTTCCGCGTAACGGATTTACCTCCGCGTAACGGAATTCAACGTTCTGTTGAAGGAGTCTTCACTCCCGCCCCCACGCCGTCAAGGGCCCACCTCTCCACTCTGCCCCGGATGCGTCCACTCTGGACGTTTCCACAAAGTGGAAATATAATTCCGTCACGCAGAACGTAGCTACACACAACCGGGCAGTCAACCAACCGCCGGGTAGGCTGCATCACTGCCTCTCAGCATTGAAAGGACCGCCGCCGTGCCGTCGTCCAGCGCCAGCACCACCGACGCCGCCAAATCCTCCGCTCCCAGTGGTGGCGTCCAGTCCCTCGAGCGCGCCTTCGACCTGCTGGAGCGCATGGCGGACGCCGGGGGCGAAGTCGGCCTGAGCGAGCTCTCCGCGAGCAGCGGGCTGCCGCTGCCCACCATCCACCGTCTGATGCGCACGCTGGTGGCCTGCGGCTATGTCCGCCAGCAGCCCAACCGGCGGTACGCGCTCGGCCCCCGTCTCATCCGCCTCGGCGAGTCCTCGGCCAGGCTTCTGGGCACCTGGGCCCGCCCGTATCTGGCGCGCCTCGTCGAGGAGACCGGCGAGACGGCGAACATGGCGCTGCTCGACGGCGACGAGATCGTCTACGTGGCGCAGGTGCCGTCCAAGCACTCGATGCGCATGTTCACCGAGGTCGGCCGGCGGGTGCTGCCGCACTCCACGGGCGTGGGCAAGGCGCTGCTCGCGCACACCCCGGCGAACGAGGTGCGCGCGCTGCTGGCCCGTACCGGTATGCCCGCCGCCACGGACAAGACGATCACCACCGCGGACGGCTTCCTCACCGCCCTCGAAGAGGTGCGCCGGCTCGGCTACGCGATCGACGACAACGAGCAGGAGATCGGCGTCCGCTGCCTGGCGGTGTCCGTGCCCGACTCCCCCACCGCGGCCGCCATCTCGATCTCCGGCCCCGCGGGCCGGGTCACCGAGGCGGCCACCGAGCGGATCGTGCCCGTGCTCCAGCAGGTCGCCGTGGAGCTGTCGCAGGCACTGGCGAACCCGGGCCCTGCCGCCTAGGACGCCCTCATCGACGTATCGCCGAACCCGCTGTAGAGCTCGCCGTCGAACTCACCGGCGTGCAGGCGGTCTTGAGCCGCCCGTCCGTCATCTCCAGCACCTCGTCCGCCTCGTCGAGGTGGGCGCGGTCGTGCGTCACGAGGACGGTCGCCGTGGCGCGCTCGCGGGTGAGCCGGGCCAGCAGGTCGAGCACGGCCGCGCCGCGCTCGTGGTCGAGCGCGCTCGTCGGCTCGTCCACCAGGAGGACGGACGGCTCGTTGACCAGGGCGCGGGCGATGTTGACCCGCTGGCGCTGACCGCCCGACAGCTGGTGCGGACGCCGGTGGGCCAGCTCGGCCAGCCCGACCGCGTCCAGCAACTCCCGCGCACGGTCCGCCACTTGGCGCCGCCCGTCCAGGTGGCCCATCACCAGGAGCTGTTCCAGCGCCGTCAGTGACGGCAGCAGGTTGGGCTGCTGGAAGACGATGCCGATCTCGCGGCGGCGCAGCAGGGCCCGCTCGGCGGGGCTCAGTTCCGCCGTCTCCGTACCGCTGACCAGCACGCGTCCGTGGTCCGGCGTCACCAGGGTCGCGGCCACCGCGAGCAGGCTGGACTTGCCGGAGCCGGAGGGGCCGACGACCGCGGTCATGGTGCCCGCGGGCACCTCGACGCCGACTGCGTCGAGGGCGGTCAGCCGCCCGTCGCCGTCCGGGTAGGTGAGGGTGATGCGGTCCAGTACGAGGGTCATCGGGCGCTCCCCAGTGCGGTCAGCGGGTCGACGGCGGTGATGCGGCGGACGGACAGGCCCGCGCCGAGTGCTCCGAGGGCGATCATCACGCCGGCGGGGCCGAGGACGGTCGGCGCGTCGAGCACGAAGGGCACGTCGCCGCCCCGGACCAGCCCGCCGATCGCGGCGGCGAGGCCGACCCCGAGGGCGGTGCCCGCCGCGAGCATCAGCACGGCCTGCCCGAGTGCGTCCCGCAGCAGATACGGCGTCGACGCGCCCAGCGCCTTCAGTACGGCGATGTCGCCGGACCGCTGGATGGTCCACACCGTGAAGAACGCCCCTATGACGAGCGCCGAAATGACGAACAGAAATGCGCGCATGAGCTGGAGCGAGCCGTTCTCTGCCTGGTAGGAGCCGATGGCGGTGAGCGCGTCGTCCTTGGTGAGGGTCCGGGTGCCGGCGGCGCGGTCGGCCGCCGCGAGGTCGGCGCCGTCGGCGCGCAGCGCGATCACCGTGGCGGGACCGGACAGCTCGGTCCACACCACCGGCGTATGGCTGTACGAGGCCTCACCGGCGACCGCGGTGACGGTCCGCTCGGTGCCGCCGAGCCGCACCCGGTCCCCGACGGTGACGTCCAGCGCGGCGGCGGCCTTCTTGGACAGCACGATCTCCTCCGGCCCGACACCGTGCGGGGCGATCCCCGCGTCCGGGCGGACGGCGAAGGACGACACCGCGGCCGTACGGTCCCCGGCGGCGGCGTTGAGTGTGCGGATGCCGATCGGCTCCGCGGAGGTGACGCCCGGCCGGTCGGCCCAGGTCCGCCAGGCGCGCTCCGGAACGGTCGAGCCGGTGAAGGACACGGACTGACCGGCGGGCGGCCGGGCGAAGGCGAGGTGGTCGGCGGGCAGGCCGGTGACCGCCGAGGTGTTCTCCTCGGCGAGCCCGGCGGTCAGGCCGGACAGCAGCCCCACGAGCAGGGTGATCAGCACGACCACGGCGCCCATCAGGGCGAACCGCCCCTTGGCCAACCTGAGGTCTCTCCATGCGACGAACATGCCCCCACCCTGGGGCCCGGGCCCCGGCCGGGGCATCGCGCCACGGCACGGTTCACCCGCATCGAAGGAGGGACGCCTCTTTCAAACTTTCGGTTGACCGGGGCCCGCCGCGGCCCGCTTACGCTGGAACGACCATGGAAATCCGCGAGCACTCCACCGTCGTCGTCGCCCTGCGCCTGTGCCTGTACGCACTGCTCGCGGGGCTGCTGGTGCTGGCGGCGGTGCGCGCCGGGGACAGCGCGCACCCGGTGGCGGTGGTCGCCGCCGTGCTCGTGATGGGCGCGGTGTCCGCAGTCGGTGCCGCGAGCCCGCGGGTCAACCGCTCCCGGCGTACGGCAGCGATGTGGCTGGCGGCGGTGAGCGCGGCCTGGCTGGTGCTGCTCGTGCTGTCCCCGGACGGCCTGTGGGCGGCGTTCCCGCTCTACTTCCTGCAACTGCACCTGTTGCCCGTGCGCTGGAGCCTGCCCGCGGTCGCGCTGACCGCGGGGGCCGCCATCGCGAGCTTCCTGGTGCACAGCGGGCACATCACTCCGGGCGCGTTCATCGGCCCGCTGCTCGGAGCGGCGGTCGCGGTCGCCACGGTGCTCGGGTACGAGGCGCTGTACCGGGAGAGCGAGCGGCGCCGCGAGCTCATCGAGGAGCTGATCGCCACCCGCGCCGAGCTCGCCGACGCCGAGCGCACCGCGGGCACCCTCGCCGAGCGCGAGCGGCTGGCCCACGAGATCCACGACACCCTCGCCCAGGGTCTGTCCAGCATCCAGCTCCTGCTGCGCGCCGCCCAGCGCCTGATCCCCGCCGACTCCCCGGCGTCCCCGCACATCGAGCAGGCCCGCGCCGCCGCGCAGGACAACCTCGCCGAGGCCCGCCGCTTCGTCCGCGCCCTCACCCCGCCGGACCTGGCGCGCGGCTCGCTCGCCGGAGCGCTGGAGCGGCTGTGCCTGTCGGGCGCCGTCGACGCGCCGAAGGTCCGCTTCTCGGTGAGCGGCACCCCGGCCGAGCTGCCCACGCCGTACGAGGTGGCGCTGCTGCGGATCGCCCAGTCGGCGCTGGGCAACACGCTGCGGCACGCGCGCGCCGGCCGCGCCGAGATCACGCTCAGCTTCATGGACACGGCGGTCGCCCTGGACGTGGTGGACGACGGCGCGGGCTTCGACCCGGGTTCCGTACGCGGCGGACGCGACAGCGGCTTCGGTCTCCCCGCGATGCGCTCGCGCGCGCAGTCGCTGGGCGGGACGTTCGCCGTCGAGTCGGCGCCCGGCCAGGGCACGGCGGTGGCCGTCACGCTGCCGCTGCCTGCTCCGGACGAACGGGTTCCGCGGCCGCGTGTGCCCCGTGCCGCCGGGAGCCACGCATGAGCATTCGTCTCCTCCTGGCCGACGACCATCCCGTGGTGCGTGCGGGTCTGCGTGCCGTGCTGTCGGCGGAGCCGGACTTCGAGATCGTCGCGGAGGTGCCGACGGCGGAGGACGCGGTGGAGCGGGCGGGGGCGGGCGATGTGGACGTCGTCCTCATGGACCTGCAGTTCGGGCCCGGCATGCACGGTGCGGAGGCGACCGCGGCCATCACGGCGCGCGCCGGCGCTCCCCGCGTGCTGGTGCTCACCACGTACGACACCGACGCGGACATCCTCGCCGCGGTGGAGGCGGGCGCGGCGGGCTACCTCCTCAAGGACGCCCCGCCCGAGGAGCTGTCGGCCGCGGTCCGCACGGCGGCCTCCGGCCGGTCGGCCCTCGCCCCGGCCGTGGCCAACCGCCTCATGGACCGTATGCGCACCCCCGCGGCGGCTCTCAGCCGCCGCGAACTGGAAGTCCTGGAACTGGTCAAGGACGGCCTCTCCAACCTGCAGATCAGCAAGCGGCTGTTCCTGAGCCAGGCGACCGTGAAGTCCCATCTGGTGCACATCTACGGCAAGTTGGGAGTGGACTCGCGCACGGCGGCGGTCGCGGCGGGCACGGAGCGGGGCCTTCTACGGCGCCGGAGCTAAGGGCCCTCGGGCCATGCCGTACCCCCAACTCACCTCAGTGGCGCGGCGGTTCCCCGAACAGGTCCACCGCACTGCGTACGTCCGAGAGGCCTCTCGCCAGGGCGCTGACCGAACCGATCGCGCCCGCGATCAGCAGCAGGGAGCGGCGCAGGCGCGGGATCTCGGGGATGCCGCTGATCGCCATGGCGGCGAGCGCGGCGAGTTCGTCCTCGGCGATGCAGCGGTCCGGGAACTCGGCGGGGTGCGCGGCGAGTTCACGGCGCAGCCGGGACACGGCGGACCGCAGTTCCGCCACCCTCGGGTCCTCGTCGCTGCCGGTCACTGGCCTCTGCCCCAAGCTCCGCAACACAGCTCTCCCCCTCGCACGTCTTTGTGCGCAAGTTCTTCGTGCATCCGCCCGACTCCCCGTGGCGTTGGTCAGGCGCCGGGGGACGCGGGCCAGTAAACGCCACCCGATGCGCCGGGCGCCACTCCGGGGACCGAAATTCAGTCCCCGGACACCGGGCGGGCACGCCCCCGCCCGGTCGGGTATGCAGGACACATGACGGACAACAGGGACCAGGTCGCCGGATTGCTGCTGGCAGCCGGTGGGGGGCGGCGCCTCGGGGGTCGCCCCAAGGCGCTCCTGGAGCATCGGGGGCGACCCCTGGTCGAGTACGCGGCTCAAGTGCTGCGCGAGGGCGGCTGTAGCCGGATTCATGTGGTCCTCGGCGCCCGGGCCGAGGCCGTACGGGAGCGGGCCGAGCTGCCCGGCTGCGTCCTCGTGGACAACCCGGAGTGGGAGGAGGGCATGGGCTCCTCGCTGCGGGCGGGGCTCGATTCACTGGCCCGTACGGGCGCACGGGCCGCGCTGGTGTCGCTCGTCGACCAGCCCGGCATCGGCACCGAGGCGGTGGCGCGCGTGCTCGCCGCGTACTCCTCGCCGGCGTCGCTCGTCTCGGCGTCGTACGACGGGGAGCGCGGCCACCCGGTCCTCTTCGGCGCCGACCACTGGCCGGGGATCGCGGCGACCGCCACGGGCGACCGGGGAGCGCGCGCGTATCTGAAGGCCCACCGGGACACGATCAGGCTCGTCGAGTGCGGTGATGTGGCACAGCCGTACGACATCGACACGGAGGGCGATCTCGTCCACCTTGAATGAACCTTGAGTGAAGCAGGTGGCACTCAGCGCCACCTTCTGTCGACCCTGAGAATCTCGACATCAACAAATCATTGAACTTCCACCATGAGGAAACTAGTATCCACTGCTCAGAAGCGCCCGTCCGCTCCCCGGGCGTTCCTCGCCATACCCGGGTCGATTGGCACCCGGTGCCACGCTCGCTGAAGGAAGTGACTGCTCATGTCCGCACCAGCGCCGTCCCCGCTGGCCATCGTCGACGCCGAGCCCCTGCCCCGGCAGGAAGAGGTCCTCACGGACGCGGCCCTCGCCTTCGTGGCCGAGCTGCACCGGCTGTTCACGCCCCGGCGTGACGAGCTCCTCGCCCGCCGAGCGGAGCGCCGCGCCGAGATCGCCCGCACCTCCTCGCTCGACTTCCTCCCGGAGACCGCCGCCATCCGCGCGGACGACTCCTGGAGGGTGGCCCCCGCTCCGGCCGCGCTGAACGACCGCCGCGTCGAGATCACCGGTCCCACCGACCGCAAGATGACCATCAACGCCCTGAACTCCGGCGCGAAGGTCTGGCTCGCGGACTTCGAGGACGCCTCCGCGCCGACCTGGGAGAACGTGATCCTCGGTCAGGTCAACCTGGCCGACGCGTACACCCGCAACATCGACTTCACCGACCCGGCGAGCGGCAAGTCGTACGCCCTGCGCCCGAACGACGAACTCGCGACGGTCGTCATGCGCCCGCGCGGCTGGCACCTGAACGAGCGCCACCTCGTCGCCGCCGACGGCACCCAGGTCCCCGGCGCGCTCGTCGACTTCGGCCTCTACTTCTTCCACAACGCGCAGCGGCTGCTCGACCTCGGCAAGGGCCCGTACTTCTACCTCCCGAAGACGGAGTCGCACCTGGAGGCCCGCCTCTGGAACGACGTCTTCGTCTTCGCACAGGACTACGTCGGCATCCCGCAGGGCACCGTCCGCGCGACCGTCCTGATCGAGACGATCACGGCGGCGTACGAGATGGAGGAGATCCTCTACGAACTCCGCGACCACGCCGCCGGGTTGAACGCGGGCCGCTGGGACTACCTCTTCTCGATCGTCAAGAACTTCCGTGACGGCGGCGCCAAGTTCGTGCTGCCGGACCGCAACGCGGTGACGATGACGGCCCCGTTCATGCGGGCGTACACCGAACTCCTCGTCCGCACCTGCCACAAGCGCGGCGCCCACGCGATCGGCGGCATGGCCGCGTTCATCCCCTCGCGCCGGGACGAAGAGGTCAACAAGGTCGCCTTCGAGAAGGTCAAGGCCGACAAGGACCGTGAGGCGGGCGACGGCTTCGACGGGTCCTGGGTGGCCCACCCGGACCTCGTACCGATCGCCATGGCCTCCTTCGACGCCGTGCTCGGCGAGAAGCCGAACCAGAAGGACCGGCTGCGCGAGGACGTCGACGTCAAGGCGGGCGACCTGATCGCCATCGACTCGCTGCACGCCAAGCCCACCTACGACGGTCTCGTCAACGCCGTCCAGGTCGGCATCCGCTACATCGAGGCGTGGCTGCGCGGCCTCGGCGCGGTCGCCATCTTCAACCTCATGGAGGACGCGGCCACCGCCGAGATCTCCAGGTCGCAGATCTGGCAGTGGATCAACGCGGGCGTCGAGTTCGAGCACGCGGGGCACACGGTGCAGGCCACGCCCGAGCTGGCGCGCGAGGTCGCCGCCAAGGAACTCGCCGCCATCCGTGCCGAGATCGGCGAGGAGGCCTTCGCGGCGGGCAACTGGCAGCAGGCCCACGACCTGCTCCTGACGGTCTCGCTCGACGAGGACTACGCGGACTTCCTCACGCTGCCGGCGTACGAGCAGCTGCGCGGCTAGAAAGCCGGCGGCCGGGGCAGCTGGAAAGCCGGCGGCCGGAACGTCACTTGTCCGAGTGGCCCAGGGACCTTCCCGGGGCCACTCGGTCGCGTACGGCCTGCTTCACCGCCGTCGGCTCCGGGAACCCCTGTTCGCGGCGGTCCCACACGACCTCGTCGTCGACGCGGACGACGAAGACGCCGCCCGTGCCGGGCTTCAGGGCCAGTTCGGTCAGTTCGGTCTCGAAGGTCGTCAGCAGCTCCTGCGCCAGCCAGGCCGCGCGGGGCAGCCAGCGGCACTGCGTGCAGTACTCGATCTCGACACGGCCACTCATCCGAGGTGCACCGACCAATCCTGTTCCGCCGCCGGTTTGCCGTGCAGGTCGGGGACCCGCTTGAGCCAGTTCGGACGGCCCCGCTGTGTCCTCGCCGCGCGCTGGGCCTCCTCGGCGGCGCGTTCCTCCCGGGTGGGGAAGTCGGTGGGCAGCCAGGCCGCGGACGCCTTGACACGGGCCGCGAGATAGCCGACGTACGCCTTGCGGACGTCGTCCGGGGTTGCGAAACCGGGCTCGTCGGCGAGCCAGGCGTCGGGCACCTCCGCCGTGATCTCGCGCAGCAGTTCCTCCGTCACGCGGGGCGCGAGTTCCGCGTCGGCCGCCCGCGTGTCCGGGGTGTGGCCGCCGAGGGCGTGGTGCCGGAAGTCGTACGCCTTGTCCGGCACGGACGCGTCCCACCGGTGGTGGAAGACGAGGGCGGCGCCGTGGTCGATGAGCCACAGCCGCGGCGGTGCGATGCCGAACGTCGGCCAGATCATCAGGTTCGAGCTGTGCACCGTGCGGTCGACGTTGACGGTGAGCGCGTCGAGCCAGATGATCTTGCCCGCCTCCAGCGGGTCGACCGTGCACCGCTCGGCGACCTCCGGGGTGAAGTCCTTCGCGCCCGGCAGATAGTCCATGCCGAGGTTGAGCCCCGCGCTGGCGTGCAGCAGGTCCTGGACCTCCTGGTGCGGTTCGTCGGCGGCGACCGCCGGGTCGAAGTGCACGAGCACCAGTTCGGGGAAGCGCAGGCCGAGGGCGCGGGCCAGCTCACCGACGATCACCTCGGCGACCAGCGCCTTGCGGCCCTGGGCAGAACCGGTGAACTTCACGACGTACGTCCCCAGGTCGTCGGCCTCGACGACTCCGGGCACGGAGCCGCCCGCCGTCAGCGGGGTCACGTATCGAACAGCAGTCACGTCGCGGAGCACACCGGCCACTGTAAATCAGCCGCTCACCGCGGTGTCGGGCATTAATGACCGGCGAGGGGGTTGGGAAGCGGCAGATAGCGGGCGTCCGCGCCGTCCGCGCCCGTCCAGCGCAGCAGCAGGTTCGTCTTGCCGGGGAGGGTCGGCGAGGCGAGGAGGCCGGCGATCTCGGGGAGGCCGTGCTCGGTGTCGTAGCGGATCAGCTCCCGGCGTACGGCGGCCCACAGGTCCTGCTCGGGGTGGCGCTCGGCGAGCAGGGCGGCCAGTTCGGCCAGGTGGTTGACGACCAGGCAGTACACGAGCCGTTCCCAGCCGGCCGCGCGCGTGACCCCGGGCAGCAGCTTCACGCCCTCGGCGTCCCGGAACAGCGCCTGGACGGGCATGCCGTCGGCGTCGACGGCCACCAGAGTGTTCTGCAGGTGCGCCTCCAGGACGACGCCGTGGCGGGCGAACGCGTGCAGGGCCGGGGGCACGACCTGGCGCAGATACGCCGCCCACCAGGCCGCCGGGTCGCCAAGCCGGTCGAGCGGGCTGCCCTCGAAGCCCTCCACCAGGGCGGCGGACAGCAGCGGGGTCGCGCCGGGCAGGACGTGGTCGCCCAGGCCGTCGCGGACGAGGACGGCGAGCTCCTCGAAGGCGAAGTCGGCCGTGCGGTAGCCGCGGTCGCTCAGCCAGGCAGCGGGTCCGGGCAGGGCGGCGAAGGCCCGGGTGACCGCCTCGTCCGTGCGGCGCAGCTTCAGCAGGTCGTGACGCCACAGCCGGCGGATGTCGTTGGTGATGCGCACATCGAGGCTGAACTTCACGAACAGGTCGTCGCCGGGGACGTACAGCGTGCGGATGGCCGCCGTCGGCCGGACGGGGCGGGCGGTGCGGCCGAGGCGGACGAGCCGGCCGTCGGCGAGGGCGGCACGGATCTCCGGGCGGCCGGCCACGAGATCGAGCTGCCAGGGATGGGCGGGGAGCAGTCGGTAGCCGGGCGGGGCCGCGCCTTCACCGAGCGCGTCGAGCGCGCTCGTGTCGCCCTCCTCGACGACCGCGTCCTCGCGCACGCCGAGCAGTTCCAGCGGGAAGCGGGCGTACGCCTCGGGCGCGTACGGCAGCCAGCCCGCGACCGGGCCGCCGCCACGGGCCTTGGGCGCCGGATGGAACGGATGCCCGGTGATCAGGGACTGCTCGGACAGCAGGTACGGATCGGCGGGCGGCGTCGCCCGGGCGCGCGCGGCGAGCAGCGCGGCCACCGCCTGCCGGCTGTCGATCATCTCGGCGGGCAGCTCGGAGTTGGACAGGCCGGTGAGGCGGCGCAGTTCCTCGGCGGTGAGTTTGACCAGCTCGGCGTGGTCGAGCCGGTGCCAGGCGCCGGCCGCGTGGAGTTCGGGCTGCGCGGGCCGGCGCGTCCCGCGGACCCGGAGCAGCCGTCCGCCGGCCCGCAGCCGGTGCACTCCCGGTTCGTCCGTGGGCTCCGCGGCCTCCCGCAACAGGCAGTTGAGGAGGGGAGCTGCCGCGTAGGCGTCCGCGGCGGTCTCGACGTCGTCCACGCGATCCATTCGTCCCCAACAGTCCATACGGTTCGTTCCATACGGTGCACTGGTGATCAGTATGTCTGTCGTCGTGGGCCGCCGCGACGCGGTCCCCGCAGCATCCCCGTGGCAGAGGAGTCCGACCGTGCACCGTTCCCCCACGCCCGACGCGGAGGCCGCGCTCGCGGCCGAGCTGAGCGTCGTCCGGCCCGAGCTGTCGGCACCGTTCGCGGCCGGACTTCCCGGTGCCCGGGCAGCCGTGCTGTCGCGTCTTTGGCGTGCGCTGGCCCATGAGCCGATGCCCTGGATCGCCCGCCGCGAACCCGGGCGCGACGGCCTGACGCTGCATCTGGCCGACGGGCGCCGGTTGTCGGGCCCGCACGCGGACCCGTACGCGACGGCCGCGTACGTCACCGAGGTGCGGCTCGACGGTACGGCGTACGACCGTCCGGCCCGGCTCATGACGGCGCTCGCCGTTCCGAACGGGCCCGACTTCGCCGCCGAACTCGACCACAGCACCGCCTCGTTGGCGCTCTCCCGGGCCGGGCAGCCGGGTGCGCAACCCGAACCGGTGACGAGCCGGGAGTGGGAGCAACGGGTGGTCGACGGGCATCCGTACCACCCCAACTGCCGTTCCCGGCCCGGCTTCTCGGTGGCCGAGCAGATCGCGTACGGTCCGGAGCATCGGCCGGTGGTGGGGCTGGGGCTCGCGTCCATGCCGTCCGAGGAGTGCCTGGTCGCGGGCGACTGGCCGAAGTGGCTGCGCGACGGGGACCGGGTGCTGATCCCGGTGCACCCCTGGCAGGCGGAGCATGTGCTCGGCGCCGGTGGCGTACTCGGTCCGGCGGATCAAGAGGGCGTCCCCGCCCACCCGTTGATGTCCCTGCGTACGCTCGCGCTCCCCGACGGCCCGCATGTGAAGACGGCCCTGAGCGCCCGACTGACCTCATCCGTGCGGGACATCTCGGTGCAGTCGGTCGCGAGCTCGGGAACCGTCTCGGCGTTCGCGGAGAGCATGGCCGCGCGGACGGACGGACTGCTGCACGTGACGCGCACCCTGGGGGCGGTCACCGCCAACACCCCTGACCTGGCGGCCGTGTTGCGCGAGCCGCCGGAGGCGTACGTTTCGTCGGAGGCGGGCGAGCGCGTCGTACCGGTGGCCGCCCTCCCGGCGACGGGTCTGCCGCGATCCCCGTCCTGGATGGCCGAGTTCACCCGGCTGGCCCTCACGGTCGGGCTGCGGCTGCTGGATCTGGGCGTGGCCCTGGAGGCGCACGGGCAGAACCTGCTCGTCGTGCTCTCGTCCACGGACGCGCCGCTACGGCTCGTCTACCGCGACCTCGCCGACATCCGTGTCAGCCCGGCCCGGCTGGGGCGGCACGGCATCGGGGTCCCGGAGCTGTCCGGACGCATCGTCACGGACGACGAAGTCACCCTGCGCCGCAAGCTCTTCGGTTCCCTGGTCGCCGGTGCGCTGGCGGCGACGGCGGGCTCGGCGCCCACGCTGCGCGAGGCCCTCGCCACCGCCGTACGGGATCTGCCGCGCACCGAGGACCTCGCGGCTCTCCTCGACGAGCCGCTACCCACCAAGGCACTGACGCTCATGCGGCTGTCCCCGCGGACACCCGGCGACCGGTGGACGCACCTCCCGAACCCCCTCAACTCCCCCGCGCCCTGAAGCCGGAATCCCCTCATCTCGCCCTCGTTTTGAAGCCGGAGCCCTTTGCTCCATAGGATCCGGCGATGATCACAAGACAACGGCTGGCGGCAGGGGTCTGCGCCCTGCTCGCCGCCCTGACGGCCGGAATCGCCTTCCCGGCCGGAGCGGTCGCCGACGAAACGGCGGAGCAGGCCGCTCCCAAGGTCGAACTCGTGCTGGACGTCAGCGGTTCGATGCGGGCGCGGGACATCGACGGCGGCTCGCGGATGGCCGCGGCGAAGCAGGCGTTCAACGAGGTGCTGGACGCGACGCCCGAGGAGGTCCAGCTCGGCATACGCACGCTGGGCGCCAACTACCGCGGCAACGACCGCAAGACAGGCTGCAAGGACACCGAGCAGCTCTACCCGGTCGGGCCGCTGGACCGGACCGAGGCGAAGACGGCGGTCGCGACGCTCGCGCCGACCGGCTGGACACCGATCGGGCCCGCGCTGCTCAAGGCGGCCGACGACCTGAACGGCGGCGAGGGTTCGCGCCGCATCGTCCTGATCAGCGACGGCGAGGACACCTGCCAGCCGCTCGACCCGTGCGAGGTGGCCCGCGACATCGCCGCCAAGGGGATCGGTCTCACCATCGACACCCTGGGGCTCGTCCCCGACGCGAAGACCCGCGACCAGCTCAGCTGCATCGCGGACGCGACCGGCGGCACGTACACCTCCGTCCAGCACAAGGAAGAACTCACCGACCGCGTCGGGCAGTTGGTGGAGCGGGCGGCCGATCCGGTGGTGACACCGGTCGCCGTGGACGGTGCCGCGGCGTGCGCGAAGGCGCCCACCCTCAAGTCGGGGCTCTTCACCGACCGCGAGGAGTTCGGCCAGCAGCGCTGGTACCGCGTGGAGGTCCTGGCCGGTCAGGAGCTGCGCACCTCGGTGAGCGTCGCGGCGGACCGTGCCGTGAACCCCGACTACGGGGTGCTGCTGCGGGCGGTCACCGTGCACGGCCGCGAGATCGTGCGCGGCGAGGCCACGGGCAACGGCCGTACGGACGTGGTCTCGACGGGTCTGCGGTATCCGAAGCCCGAGCGGGACGACGACGACAGCGACAAGCCCGCGCCCGAGGTCGTGTGTCTCCAGGTCACCAACTCCTTCTCGGCGACCGCGGGTGTGAAGACCACGCCCGGCATGCCGCTGGAGCTGACCGTCGACGTCGTCGACGGGCCCGACCAGGCGGGCGACGTGGCCTCCTTCGGCCTCGGGCGCGGCTGGTGGCTGCTCGGCGCCCTGGTGCTCACCGGCTTCGTCGCCGGTCTGCTGTGGGGCTGGATCTCGCGCTGGCGTGTCGCGGTCTGGAGGACCAACTGATGCGTATCACCCGTGTGTTGAGCGCGGCGTTCCTGACGCTCGGACTCGCCGTGGCCCCCGCCGCGGCCGACTCCTCCCCCTCCGCGAGCCCCTCGGACGACAGCGGCGCCCCCACCGAGGCGGGCACCTCCTTCCGTACGGCGACCGAGATCGACCAGGGTCAGCAGGCCACCGCCAGCGGCTCCACGGGCGACTACCTGTACTGGTCGTTCCCGGCGGACGCCGGGCAGCGACCCACCGTGAAGGCGACGGTCAAGCTGCCCGACACGCACGCCGGCCAGACCTGGCAGATCGACGTGTACGACGGGCTGCGGCGCCGCCAGGCGTGCCAGTACGGGGCGCAGACGCGGACGGCGGCGCAGAGCACCGCCTCCGTGGACCTGGCCTGCACGATGCGCACGGTCCGCGCCTGGTCGGAGGCCTGGGCGAACGACCCGCTGCCGGGCACGTACTACATCCGGCTGACGGTCACCGGGCTCCAGTCGTCCGACCTGGGGCAGCCGGTCGACGCCTCGGTCCAGGTCGACTCCAAGGACATCGGCGGCGCTGCCGCGGTCGACGGCTCGCTCGCGAAGCCGCTGGTCCCGGGCATCGCGACGACGTCCGAGAAGTCGGACTCGGACGAGGGCTCCGACTCCGCGACGGCCGCACTGTCCTCGATCGAACCGGACGACGGCTGGGCCTCCGGCTGGTGGTCCGACCGCTGGGTGTGGACCGGGATCGGCGGCATCCTGGCCGCGCTCGCGGGCATCGGCGGCTACGCGCTGACACGCGGCTCGGGACGGCCCGCACGGGCGCCGTCGGGTATGTGACGCATCCATGAAGGCGGAGGCCCGCCGTGTCCCCCGTGACACGGCGGGCCTCTCCTTACAGGGCCGAAGGACAGGGCCGCTACCAGCAGGCCGGCAGCGTGTTGGTCTCGCTGGAGATCGCGGTGTCCTTCATCCAGCCGTACTCGCCGTTGTCGGCCTCGGTCCACACCCAGCGGTAGGGATGCGGGCCGCCCACGTACTCGTCGGGCAGGCCCCCGTCGTAACGGCACTGGAACCAGCTCGGGTTGGAGTACATGCGGCCGACGACCCGGCTGGAGTCCGGGTAGTCGCGGGCCTGGTCCTTGTAGCCGTAGACCGCGGCGCCGCTCACGTTGTTGCACCACCAGTGACTCCCGCTGTACCAGCAGCCGGACGCCGCCGAGGCCGGTGCGGCCGCGGTGGTTCCGAGGCCGACGGCGAGTGCGGCGGCGCTGAACAGGACGGCAAGGGACTTCTTTACGCGCATGCGATCGTGCTCCAGGGTGCCGTGCGGGGGCGGGGCGAAGAATCCGGAACGCGAGCCTGACGTCGACGCAGGGCGGATCGCAATGATTTCGAAGTCGCTCGAAGTGACCGAGCAAGCCTCGGTTCTCAGTTGTCGCGCAGCGCCTTGGCCAGCCGGCCCTCTCCCGACACCTCGATACGCCCGTCCTGTATTGCCTGACGCAGGGTCAGGGAGCCCTGATCCAGCGCTGTGCACGTCTCCGCGTCCAGTGCGAGGCGGGCATCCGGCTCCTCGACGGAGGAACCGTCCCCGTACACCGGCCCCTCCCCCTCCCCAATGCGGAGGTGGAACTCCCCCTCGTCCAAACGGACTTGCACGATCCCCTCGCCCTCGCCCGCCAGGCAGCGCAGCAGTGGCAGGGCGAACCAGTGGGCGCGGACCGCGTCGGTGGGCCGGCGCTCCGCCAGGGCGGGTGCACCCCAGGCACCGAGCGATTGCAGGACGGGCAGCAACTCCCGCCCCCGACCGGTGAGTTCGTAGACGTATGCGGCCGCGGGCGGCGGCAGCCGACGCCGGGTCGTCAGCCCGTCGCGCTCCATGTCCTTCAGCCGCGAGGCGAGTACGTCCGTGCTCACGCCCGGCAGGTCCGCGTGCAGATCGGTGTAGCGGCGCGGGCCGGCGAGCAGCTCCCGGACGATCAGCAGGGTCCACCGGTCCCCGACGAGGTCGAGCGCGCGGGCGGCGGAGCAGAACTGGTCGTAGCTTCGGCGAGGTGACATGTGACGCAGTCTAGACATGTCGTTGGACTTTCCAAGCACCTACTTGGTAAAACCAAGCAACACCACAACCGGAGGGCGCAGCGCATGGAGTTCCGGCAGTCGAGCAAGCTCAGCGAGGTCTGTTACGAGATCCGCGGCCCGGTCATCGAGCACGCCAACGCACTGGAGGAGGCGGGCCACAGCGTGCTGCGCCTCAACACCGGAAACCCCGCGCTCTTCGGCTTCGAGGCACCGGAGGAGATCCTCCAGGACATGATCCGCATGCTGCCGCAGGCGCACGGTTACACGGACTCGCGCGGCATCCTCTCCGCCCGCCGTGCGGTGGCCCAGCGCTACCAGAACCTGGGCCTGACGGTCGACGTCGACGACGTCTACCTCGGCAACGGCATCTCCGAGCTGATCTCGATGGCCGTCCAGGCGCTGCTGGAGGACGGCGACGAAATCCTCATCCCCGCCCCGGACTTCCCGCTGTGGACGGCCGCGACGACCCTCGCGGGCGGCAAGGCGGTCCACTACCTCTGCGACGAACAGGCCGACTGGTACCCCGACCTGGACGATATGGCGTCGAAGATCACCGACCGCACCAAGGCCGTCGTGATCATCAACCCGAACAACCCCACCGGCGCCGTCTACCCGAAGGAGATCATCGAGGGCATCCTCGCCCTCGCCCGCCGGCACGGCCTGATGGTCTTCGCCGACGAGATCTACGACCAGATCCTGTACGACGACGCCGTGCACCACTCGGCCGCCGCACTCGCCCCCGACCTGGTCGTCCTCACGTTCTGCGGCCTGTCGAAGACGTACCGGGTGGCGGGCTTCCGCTCGGGCTGGCTGGTGATCACCGGCCCGAAGCAGCATGCCAAGAACTACCTGGAAGGCCTGACCATGCTGGCCTCCATGCGGCTGTGCGCCAACGCTCCCGCGCAGTACGCCATCCAGGCCGCTCTCGGCGGCCGCCAGTCCATCCACGAGCTGACCGCCCCGGGCGGCCGGCTGCACGAGCAGCGCACCGTGGCCTGGGAGAAGCTCAACGAGATCCCCGGCGTGTCCTGCGTGAAGCCGAGGGGCTCGCTGTACGCGTTCCCGCGCCTCGACCCCAAGGTCCACAAGATCCACGACGACGAGAAGTTCGTCCTGGACCTGCTGCTGCGCGAGAAGATCCAGGTCGTCCAGGGCACCGGCTTCAACTGGCCGCGCCCCGACCACTTCCGCATCCTCACCCTCCCGCACGTGGACGACCTGGACGCGGCGATCAGCAGGATCGGGCGGTTCCTCGGGGGGTACCGGCAGTAGGGCCGAGGCCCGGTCGCCGCGAGCCGGAATGTCAGACCCTCCACGTAATCTCTGCAGAGTCGACGTCTCTGCAGGGTCCGACGGGGAGGAGCACGCCGTGACACGACCACCCACCGCCGCGCAGCGGCGTGTCCTCGACGCCGCCGACCCGGTGACCGGGCGGCTGAAGGGCACGGAGACCCAGCTCGCCGCGCTGGTGAAGCGCGGACTCGCCTTCCGGCATCCCCGGCCGCCGCACGACCACTTCCTGACCCCGGCCGGGCATCGCATACGGGAGAGCCCGGCGCAGCCGCCCGCACCCGAGCCGGTCCAGGAGACTCCGGCGGACTCGGGGGTGTTCGCGGCGCGCATCGGCGGCGAGGAGGGTCCGGTCGGCGGTCCTGCCCGCATGCGCGAGGTGCACAGCGCCTGGCAGGGGCTGATCGAGTTGCGCCGGATGACCAACACGAACGGCGCCACGGACCGTCCGTGCGGATGGGAGCGCACGCATCTGGTGCAGGCCGCCGCACTCGCCCTGGAGGCCGGCGACCACCGACCCGCGATGGGCACGGACCGGGCGGGTTACCGGGTGCGGGCGACCCCGCAGCCGGAGGCCGTCGCCGTGCGCGAGCCGGATCCCGGGGCGCTGCGTGCCTGCGCGGCCACGCTGGAGAAGGCGGGCTGGCAGGTGGGCGAGCACACGGAGCCGCGCACGGGGGTGCGGTATGTGCTCGCCTCACCCCGCCGCGCCTGAAAATGCGAAATGCTGTGCGACACGAGGAAGTTGATGACCGATGAGAGATGGGTAGCGATCGGCGACGATCGGTTCCGATCGATACGGAAGGGGAAACCGTGACAGAGCCGTTTTCCGTGCCAGTGACCGTCCGTGGGTACGAGACGGATGTTCTCGGACACCTCAACCAGAGCGTGTATCTGAACTACGCGGAGCACGCCCGCTGGTCGTTACTGCAGGCGGCCGGGATCGGCCAGAACGAGTTGATCGGCAAGGGCGTGGGGCCGGTCGCCCTGGAGACCACGATCCGCTACCTGCGGGAGCTGAGGGCGGGCGACGAGACCGTGGTCACCTGCGTCTTCTCCTGGGGCGAGGGCAAGACCTTCCGCATCGAGCAGCAGATACGCAAGCCCGACGGCACGGTGGCCGCCGAGATCACGGCGGTCAGCGGGCTCATGGACCTCAAGGAGCGGCGCCTCGTGCGGGACCCGCGCGAGTACTTCCGCGCGCTGGCCGCCGACGCGCGGCTGTTCGGCCTCTGACCGGCACGGGCCCCTCACCCACCGCTCGTCAGGCCGACGCGAACGCCTCCTTGTGATCGCGTGCCCACTCCGCATACGTACGCGGCTCGCGGCCCAGCACCTCGCGTGCGTCCCGCGTGACCACCGCGTTGCGGCCCGCGCGGACGTACGCCGTGCCCGCCAGGACGCCCTCGGCGTAGGTCTCGGGCATGCCGGCTTCGAGGAACTGCGCACGGAGGGCGTCCGGAGGGACGTCCACAGTGGTGACCGGGCGGCCGAGGACCTCGGAGAGGGTGGCGGCCTGGTCGGCTGTGGTGAGGAGTTCGGGTCCGGTGAGGGTATAGAGGCGGCCCGTGTGTCCCGGCGCGAGCAGCGTCTCGGCCGCGACCTCCGAGACGTCACGCGGGTCGATGACACCCTGAGTGCCGGTCCCGGTCATGTTCGGCACCGGGTCGCCGGAGTGGATGGCCGCCTCCCAGCTCAGAGTGTTGGAGGCGAACGACGAGGGGCGCAGGATGGTCCACTCCAATCCGCTTGCCTGGACGGCCTGTTCGCCACCGAGGTGCCAGTTGCTCACCGGGCCGAGGGCCGGGTCGCCGGTGCCGATGGCGGAGAGCTTCACGATCCGGCGTACGCCCGCCGCCCGCGCCGCCGCGACCAGTGCCGCGTCGGCGTCCGCGTCGCCGGGCCCCAGGACGCCCACCGCGAAGAGGGCGGACACCCCGGACATCGCGGCCGCCACGGACGCGGGCTCGTGGTAGTCGCCGCCCACCACCTCGACCCCGTCGGGCACCCGCGCATGGTCCGGGTCGCGGGTCAGCGCACGGGCCTTCTCGCCGCGCGCCGCGAGCTGTCGCAGAAGTTCACTGCCGATGGTGCCCGTGGCACCGGTCACTAGGATCATGTCCCTCACCGTGCCGAGCGAGGGGTGCCGGACTCTAGGAAATTCCGGCATGGTTCCCGGGCCCGGCCGATACCAGGGCGCGTCTACGGTGGAGAGGTGACCACCACGAACGAGACGAAGCCCGGCGCGACCGGTCTCCTGGAGGCGCCCCTGACGCTGCCCGAGGAGCTGCTCTCCTGGTTCGACGGCGCCGGGTTCACGTCCTTCGACGGCGAACTGCGCGAATCCTTCACCCATGTACCTGACGCGGCGACGAAGATGGTCGTGCGGGTCGAGGAGAACGGCCGTCGCGATGTGCTGGTCGTGGGTCCGCGCACCCGTGCCTCGTACCACGCGAGCAAGCGGCCGGCGTCCTGTGTGCAGCTCCGTCTCGGGCCGGGCACGGCACGCCCGCTGCTCGGCGTACCGGCGCTCGATCTCGTCGGACGGGTCGCGCCGCTCGCCGACTTTCCCGGCGCTGCTGCCCGCCAACTGGCCGACGAACTCATCCCGCTGAGCCCCGAGCAGGTGGTCCCCCACCTGGCGCGGGCCCTGCCCGGGCGGCTCGCTCCCGCCGACCCCTCACGCACCGGGCTGCTACGGGCGGCGGTCGAGGCCATGTCGACGGAATCGGGCCATATCTCCGTAGGCGTGCGGGAGTTGGCCGACCGTCTCGCCGTCAGCGAGCGCCAGTTGCGCAACCTCTTCGCGGACGGCGTGGGCCTCTCCCCCAAGCACTACGCGCGCATCGCCCGCGTACGCCATGTCCTGAGGTATGCCCGCCGGTCCCCGGACACTCCATGGGCCCAACTGGCCGCCGTCACCGGCTTCTACGACCAGTCGCACATGACGGCGGACTTCCGCACGCTGATGGGGGTCCCGCCCACGTCGTTCTTCACCGGCCGTCTGCCGGCAGCGCGGCCGTGTCAGACGCTCGGGTCGGCACCGGTACCTGGTTGAAGCCGTAGTAGACGGCGATCAGCCCGTGGGCCGCCAGGGTCAGCGGGGCCGAGACGAAGGCCAGGGCGACCGTGGCGGGGTAGGCGAGGGAGCCGACGGCGAAGCGGACTCGGGTGCGGCGGGCGGCCTCGACGTCGACGCGGCTGTCGAACAGGTGGCCCCTGCGGGTCAGATGCCACCAAAGGGCCTGGAAGGCCAGGGCCATGGCGACCATGACGATGCTGTAGACCGCGGCCGCCACATGGGACGCCTTCTCCTCGCGCAGATACTCCGCGAGCATCGCCGTCGGCCAGGGCACGGCGGCCACGACCATCAGCACGAGCAGGTTCAGGAACATCAGCGTGCGGTCGACGCGCACGACGTGGGTGAAGACCTGGTGGTGGTTGATCCACATGATGCCGATGACCAGGAAGCTGACCACATAGGCGGCATACGACGGCCACTGCGCGCCCAGCGCGTGCCACAGCCCCTCGTGCTCGCCGGTCTCGGGGACCTTGATCTCCAGGATCAGCAGAGTGATGGCGATGGCGAAGACGCCGTCGCTGAAGGCCTCGACCCGGCCCGACTCGTTCATGACGGTTCTCCCCCTGTTGACCGTGAACGTGCGCTCAGACCGTAGACATCCGACGCCCCGATCGCCAACTCCTTACCGCGAGACGGGTGTACGCCGTCGGTGAACTCTGGTAGGAAACTTTCCTAACAGTCTGCGGAACATCCCACTCCCCTCATCGGAGGTACCGTGCACACCCCCCACGCACGCACATCACGCCGTACTCTGCTCGCCCTGATCGGAGCCTCATTGGTGGCAGGCCCGCTTCTCACGACCGAGTCCGCGACCGCGATCGCCGCGACCGTCGGCCTGGACGACCCGGCGAAGAAGGAGATCGCCATGAAGCTGGTGTCCAGCGCGGAGAACTCCTCGCTGGACTGGAAGGCGCAGTACAAGTACATCGAGGACATCGGCGACGGCCGCGGCTACACCGCCGGGATCATCGGCTTCTGCTCGGGCACGGGCGACATGCTCGACCTCGTCGAGCTGTACACGCAGCGCAAGCCCGGCAACGTACTCGCCAAGTACCTGCCCGCGCTGCGCCGGGTGAACGGCGGCGACTCTCACGACGGCCTGGACCCGAACTTCAAGGCCGACTGGCGCCGCGCGGCCCAGGACTCGGCGTTCCAGCAGGCCCAGAACGACGAGCGCGACCGCGTCTACTTCAACCCGGCCGTCCGGCAGGGCAAGACCGACGGCATAGGCGCCCTCGGCCAGTTCGCGTACTACGACGCCATCGTGATGCACGGCGACGGCGGTGACAGCACGAGCTTCAGCAGCATCCGCAGGCGTGCCCTCGGGCACGCCCAGCCGCCCGCGCAGGGTGGCGACGAGGTGACGTATCTGAACGCCTTCCTCGATGCCCGGGTCTGGGCGATGAAGCAGGAGGAGGCGCACTCGGACACCAGCCGGGTGGACACCGCCCAGCGGGTCTTCCTCAGGAAGCGGAACCTGAACCTGGACCCGCCGCTGGACTGGAAGGTGTACGGGGACAGCTACCACATCGGCTGACCTCCACGAACGGGCGGAGGGCGCGGCACCCGTGGTGCCGCGCCCTCCGTACGCCCAGAAGCCCTCAGTGGGCCGGAACCGCCGTCAGGTCCTCGCCTGCCTCCATCGGATGCGTCACGTCGCCGGCCTCCTGTCCCTTGCCCAGGTGGTTGAAGACCAGGTTCAGGACGACGGCCGCCACGCAGCCCGTCGAGATCCCCGAGTCGAGCACGATCCGCGCCGTCTCCGGGAAGGCGTGGTAGAAGTCCGGCGCGGTGATCGGGATGATGCCGACGGCCAGCGATACGGCGACGATCAGGACGTTGTTGTCCTTCTCCAGGCCCGCGCGGACGAGGGTCTGGATGCCGCTGGCGGCGACCGAACCGAAGAGGACGACGCCGGCGCCGCCGAGCACCGGGCGCGGGACGACCGCGATCAGCGAGGCGGCCATCGGGCACAGGCCCATCAGGACCAGGAAGCCGCCGCCGGTGGCGACGACGTACCGGCTGCGGATCCTCGTCATCGCGACCAGGCCGATGTTCTGCGCGAACGCACTGCACATGAAGCCGTTGAAGAGCGGGCTGATCGCGGAGCCGAGGGTGTCGGCGCGCAGACCGGCCGCGATCGTCTTCTCGTCGGCGGGACGCTCGACGATCTCACCCAACGCCAGCATGTCCGCGGTCGATTCGGTCATGGAGACGACCATCACGACGCAGAGGGAGAGGATCGCGGCGACCTGGAACTGCGGGGCACCGAAGTGGAACGGGGTCGGGAAGCCGACGACGTCCGCGTCGGCGACCGGGCCGAAGTCCGTGGCCCCGAAGGGAATCGCCAGCAGTGTGCCGACGACAAGGCCCAACAGCACGGCGATCTGCTTGACGAAGCCGCGGGTGAAACGGCGAAGGAGCAGCACGATCAGCAGAGTTGCCCCGGCCAGGCCCAGGAACTTCGTCGAACCGTAGTCGTCCGCCGCCGGGTTGGGACCCTGCGCCCAGCCGAAGGCGACGGGCAGGAGCGAGACGCCGATGAGCGTGATCACGCTGCCGGTGACGACGGGCGGGAAGAAACGGACGGCCTTGCTGAAGAACGGGGCGGCTATGAAGCCGAGGACGCCCGCGACGATGACGGCGCCGAAGATGATCGGCAGGGCGTCGCTCTTGTCCTTGGCGGAGGCGACGACGGCGGTCATCGGGGCGACGCCCGCGAAGGTGACTCCGTTGACGAACGGCAGCCGGGCGCCGATCTTCCAGAAGCCGAGGGTCTGCAGGAAGGTGGCGAGGCCCGCGGTGAACAGACAGGCGCCGGTGAGGAAGGTGAGTTCGGTGCCGGACAGACCGGCGGCCGCTCCGACGATCAGGGGTGGGGCGACGACTCCCGCGTACATGGCGGCGACATGCTGCAGGCCGCTGGTCGCCATCTTCAGGGGCGGGAGTTTCTCGTCAACTGGGTGCTTGGGCGTGCCAGTTGGGACTGCATCAGTGCTGAGCGCGGGCTGGTCGGCCACGGCGGCTCCTCCGGTCGGTTTCACGTCGTCGTTGACGCAGGGTTCAAGGAGGTGATGCGCGGTCTTGGGGTCCCCCCGCGCGAGCGAGGCCGAGCGTGGGGGAGGGACCGGGACGGAGACCGGCCGGGGCGCGCGCACGTCCATGCGCGCACCCCGGAGACGGCCGCCATGGACCCCGCTCGGGTCCACGGCTACCGGCCGAGGGCCGTCCCCCTCAGCCGGAGATCAAGTGCCGTACAAATAACGCTCTTCGCGGATGCACGGCGTTCAGCCTTGCGCGGCGATCCGCGCGAGCCGCTGTGCCTCGGCCCGCGTGGAGCGGGCGATGGCGTCCTCGTCGACGTGCAGGAGGCGGCTGTTCTCCACCACCGGCTTGCCGTTGACGAGGGAGAGTGTGACCGGTGCGGCAGCGCCGAAGACGAGCGCGGTCACCGGGTCGGCGATCGAGGCGTGCGCCAGGGTGTCCAGCTTCCACAGGACCAGGTCGGCGAGCTTGCCCGCCTCCAGGGAGCCGATCTCGGTTGCGCGGCCCAGGACTTGGGCGCCGCCGTAGGTGCCGAGGCGCAGCGCCTGGCGGGCGTTCAGGGCAGCTTCGCGGTGGGCGCCGAGACGGTTGATCAGGAGGGCGTTGCGCAGTTCGGTGTGGAGTTCGCCGGACTCGTTGGAGGCGGTGCCGTCGACGCCGAGGCCGACCGGGACGCCGGCCGCCAGCATGTCGGGGACGCGCGCGATCCCGGCGGCCAGGCGGGCGTTGGAGGACGGGCAGTGGGCGACACCCGTCTTCGTACGGGCGAAGGCGGCGATGTCGGAGTCGTTCATGTGGACGCAGTGCGCCATCCACACGTCCTCGCCGAGCCAGCCGGTGGACTCGAAGTACTCGGTCGGGCCCATGCCGAACAGTTCCTTGCAGAACTGCTCCTCCTCGACGGTCTCCGAGCCGTGCGTGTGCAGCCGTACGCCCTTGCGGCGGGCCAACTCGGCGCCCTGCTCCATGAGTTCGGTGGAGACGGAGAACGGCGAGCAGGGTGCGACGGCGATCTGGGTCATGGCGCCGAAGGAGGCGTCGTGGTGCTCGTCGACGGTTCGCTCGGTGGCCGCGAGGGCTCCTTCGAGGGTCTCCACGGCGAAGTCCGGGGGCAGGCCGCCGTCCTTCTCGCTGCGGTCCATGGAGCCGCGGGCGAGAGTGAAGCGGACGCCCGTCTCGCGGGCGGCGCGGATGATGGCGCCGGACAGGTCGCCGGAGCCCTTCGGGAAGACGTAGTGGTGGTCCATGGCGGTGGTGACGCCGCCGCGGGCCATCATCGCGAGGGAGCCCTGTGCCGCCGCGTACGTCATGTCCTCGTCGATGCGCGCCCAGGTCGGGTAGAGCGAGACGAGCCAGTTGAAGAGGTTGTGGTCGGTGGCGAGACCGCGGGTGATCCACTGGTAGAAGTGGTGGTGGGTGTTGACCAGTCCAGGGGTCACGAGGTGGCCGCTCGCGTCGATGCGGCGTACGACGTTCTCCAGACCCTCGGGGGCCCTGCCCGCGCCGAGGGACTCGATCAGGTTGCCGGCGACGACCACGTGCCCGGAGGCGTACTCGGTGTCGTCGGCGTCGACGGTCGCGATCGCACAGTTCTCGATGACGATGCGCTGGACTGCTGCCATGGTTCGTCCTTTGCCTGTGGAGGAGAGGGCACGGCAGGACCCTAGGAGTTTTGAGTGCCGCGGCCGGGGAGCCACGGGTGCCGCGAGGGGGCGGGTGCCCCCGCCCGGCGGCAAGCCGGCCGGGGGCGCCACGGCCGTCAGAGGTTGGTGAGGTCCACCGGGATCTGCGGTTCGCAGCCGTCGCGCAGGATCGTCGCCTCGATGAGGCCGTACGGACGGTCGGCCGCGAAGTAGACCTCGTTGTCGTTCTCGAGACCGAACGGCTTCAGGTCCACCAGGAAGTGGTGCTTGTTCGGGAGCGAGAAGCGGACCTCGTCGATCTCGCTGCGGTTGTTGATGATGCGCGAACCCATCTGGTACAGGGTCTGCTGGAGGGAGAGCGAGTAGGTCTCCGCGAAGGCCTGGAGCATGTGCTTCTTGACCTGGTCGTAGGACTTCTCCCAGTTGGGCATCTTCTGGTCGTCGCCGGACCAGTTGAAGCGCCAGCGGGCGGACACCTGGGTCGCCAGGATGCGGTCGTACGCCTCCTGGAGCGTCGTGTACTTGTCCTTGACGTAGCCCCAGAACTCGGAGTTCGTCGAGTTCATCACGACGAGGTCCTTGAGGCCGGAGATGATCTCCCACTTCTCACCGTCGAAGGTGATCTGGGTGACCCGGGTCTCCTGGCCCTGACGTACGAAGGAGTGCTTGACCTCGTCGGCGCCGATGAACCTGGAGTTGGCGTCCGAGGTCGCGATGCGCTCCCAGGCGTACTCCTCGATGCGGATGCGCGCCTGCTTGATCGGCTCCTGGCTGGTCACGAAGTGCCGGGCCAGGTGGATGCCGAACTGCTCGGCGGACTCGATGCCGTACTCCTTGGCGAAGGCGTACACCGTGTTCTTGGTGGTGTCCGTCGGCAGGACGTTCGCGTTGGAGCCCGAGAGGTGGACCTCCTGCATGTCGCCGCTCAGCGCGACCGACACGTTGAGGTCCTTGATGTGGTGGGTGTCGCCGTCCCGCGTGATCTTTACGACTCGGTTCTCGGCCTTGCCGTACTGGTTCTGTCCCAGAATCGTGGGCATGTCTGCTAGCTCCCTCGGTATACGGAGTAGCCGAACGGGTTGAGCAGCAGCGGTACGTGGTAGTGCTCGCCCGGCCTGACGGCGAAGGTGATGGCCACCTCGGGGAAAAACGCACCGCTGTCCCGATTCGCGGGGGCGTCCTGCTGCGCATCGGCTTGCTTGTTCTCGAACTGCTCGGACTGTCCGAACTGCTCGAAGTACTGCTCGACCGCGAAGTCGAGCCGTACGTGGGTCGTTCCCTCCGGCAGGGCCGGGAGGTCCTTGCACCGGCCGTCCGCGTCGGTCGCGGAGCCGCCGAGCGCCTGCCAGTTCGCGTCACGCCCGGAGCGGGCCGCCAGCTGGATGGCGACGCCCTCGGCGGGGCGGCCGACGCTGGTGTCCAGGATGTGGGTGGACACCGAGGCGGTGGTGTCGGTGCTCATGCACTGTCCTCTTCAAGGATTCGGGTGAGGCGGATGCGGTTGATCTTGCCCAGTTCGGCGCGGACGATCTCGCGCTCCTGCTCGGGCGAGTTGCCGATCCGTTCCTTCACCGCGTCGCGCATCTGCTCGCCGGTCCGGCCGGTTGCGCAGATCAGGAAGACATGGCCGAACTTCTCCTGGTAGGCCAGGTTCAGTTCGAGCATCTCCGTTTTTAGCTCCTCGGAGGCGCCGGCCATGCCGCGCTGCTCCCGGGAGGAGGTCGGGTCGCCGGGCTTCGGCCGGCCGATGGGCGGGTGTCCGGCCATCGCCTCGGCAAGGTCCGCGGCGGTCAGCTCGGCCATGGCGGCGTCGCTGGTGGTGAAGAGGTCCTCGGCGGTGGCGTACGGGCGGCGGGCGAGCAGCCTGCCGGCCCACGCCGTGGAGGCGCACGCCTCGTGGAGTGCGGCAGCGGCCGCGTGCTCCTCCAGGGCGTTGAACCGGGCCAGGCCCGGGGACGTGGAAGTCGAAGTCACGGGAGCCTCCGTGGCCGCGAAGGGCCTTCGTGCTGAACGGGCTGCGGCCAGCTAACGCCCCTTCGCAACGTCACGTCAACACTTTGTTGAAAATTCGGGGTAACGAAACCCGGCTGCGGCACGGAGGCCCTCAGACCTCCACCTGCGCCCTCAGGCCTCCCTCTGCGCCTCAGGCCTCCTTCTCGCGGTTCAGGTAGTTGTAGACGGTGAACCGGCTCACGCCGAGGGCGCCCGCCACGGTCTCGACACCGTGCCGCACGGAGAAGGCTCCGCGCGCCTCGAGTATCCGTACGACCTCCTGCTTGGCCTTGCGGTCCAGGTCGGCCAGCGGCCTGCCCTGCTTGCGCTCCAGGGCGGCCAGGATGTGATCGAGGGAGTCGGCGAGCTGCGGCAGGCGTACAGCGACGACGTCCACACCCTCCCAGGAGAGCACGACATCGTCGGCGCCGGCCTGGTCGGGCGGCACCATCTCGCCACCCATGGCGTCGACCAGCGGCTTGACGGCCGTGACGAAGGGGTCGTCCCCGAAACCGGTCACCGGTCCCCCTCGCCGGCCGCGCCCACGACGTTCACCTGCAACGACACCCGGGTGGCCCCCGCCTCCAGCGCCTTGCGCAGCAGAGCGTCGACCGCGGCCAGCACCGCGTCCCCGTCGCCCTCCGCGGTGTTGCCGAACGGGCCGACATCCACGGCGTCCAGTTCGGCCGCCTCGATGACCTCACGGGCGACCAGCGCGTGCGGCGGCGCCTCGTCGAGGTCGA
This sequence comes from Streptomyces sp. R21, assembly GCF_041051975.1. GTDB lineage: Bacteria > Actinomycetota > Actinomycetes > Streptomycetales > Streptomycetaceae > Streptomyces. The sequence goes on from NZ_CP163435.1 coordinate 2,311,367, forward strand.
AGGGCTCGGTTGTGAACTCCACTCTCAATCGCACGCGCTCAACCTACTGCGCGGTGTCGTTTTTCCGGCAGCCCCCTCTCGTTTCCTGGCGGCGCCCCCTTGACAAGCCGCGACACACAACGGCAATCTTCCATTAAGCAGAAACGAACTTCCGCAATACGGAATTCACTCCGGATCACGGAAACTCCGCATCGCTAGCACGGAAGGGAGCGCACGGCCCTATGGGATTCGCAGAGCAGCGCTTCAACGTCAACCTGTCGATCCTCTTCACGGAACTCCCGCTCCTGGAGCGCCCCGCGGCCGCCGCCGCGGCGGGCTTCACGGCGGTCGAGCTGTGGTGGCCCTGGGTCGACTCCCCCACCCCCGAGCGGTCCGAGCTCGACGCCCTGAAGAAGGCGATCGAGGACGCGGGCGTCCAGCTGACGGGCCTGAACTTCTACGCGGGGCAGCTGCCCGGCCCGGACCGGGGCGCCCTGTCGATCCCCGGCGAGGAGTCGGAGAGGTTCCGCGCCAACATCGACGTGGTCGCGGACTTCGCCCAGTCGCTCGGCTGCAAGGCGCTCAACGCGCTGTACGGCAACCGCGTCGAGGGCGTGGACCCGGCCGAGCAGGACGCGCTCGCGCTGGAGAACCTGGTCCTCGCGGCCCGGGCGGCCGACCGGATCGGCGCGATCCTCCTGATCGAGACCCTCAACAAGCCCGAATCGCCGCTCTACCCCTTGGTGAGCGCCCCGGCCGGCATCGGCATCGTCGACAAGGTCAACGAGGCGACCGGCCTCGGCAACGCCAAGTTCCTCATGGACCTGTACCACCTGTCCATGAACGGCGAGGACCTGCCGTCGGTGATCGAGCAGTACGCGGCGCAGACCGGCCACGTCCAGATCGCCGACAACCCCGGCCGCGGGGCCCCCGGAACGGGGTCGCTGCCGCTCTCGGAACTGCTCGACCAGCTCCGTAAGCAGGGCTACGAGGGGTGGGTCGGCCTGGAGTACAAGCCGGGCGACCGCCCCAGCGCGGAGGCCTTCGGCTGGTTGCCGGCCGAGGAACGCGCCGCCCGCTGACGTGGCCCACCCCGGGGGCTCCGCCCCCGGACCCCCGTTCGGCCTGAACGGCCTCGGCCTCGATCGCCGGACGGGCTGAAATCCCAGACGTAGCACAGCAGTCAGAGAGGTACCCCCATGAGCAACCTTCCCAAGATCGCCTGGATAGGCCTCGGCATCATGGGCTCGCCCATGGCCGAGAACCTGATCAAGGCGGGTTACGACGTCACCGGCTTCACCCTGGAGCAGGACAAGCTGGAGCGGCTGGCCGTGGCCGGCGGCACCGCGGCGGGCTCGATCGCCGACGCCGTGCGCGACGCCGACGTGGTCGTCACGATGGTGCCCGCGTCGCCGCACGTGGAGGCCATCTCCTACGGCCCCGACGGCATCCTGGAGAACGCGAAGTCCGGCGCGCTGCTGATCGACATGTCGTCGATCACCCCGCAGACGTCCGTCGACCTCGCGAAGGCCGCGAAGGCCAAGGGCATCCGCGTACTGGACGCCCCCGTGTCCGGCGGCGAGGCCGGCGCGATCGAGGCCGTACTGTCGATCATGGTCGGCGGCGAGCAGGCCGACTTCGCCGAGGCCGAGCCGATCTTCGAGGCCCTCGGCAAGACCATCGTGCTGTGCGGTCCGCACGGCTCGGGCCAGACCGTGAAGGCCGCCAACCAGCTGATCGTCGCCGTGAACATCCAGGCGTGCGCCGAGGCCGTGGTCTTCCTGGAGAAGTCCGGCGTGGACCTGAAGGCCGCGCTCGACGTCCTCAACGGCGGCCTGGCGGGCTCCACCGTGCTGACGCGGAAGAAGGACAACTTCCTGAACCGCGACTTCAAGCCGGGCTTCCGCATCGACCTGCACCACAAGGACATGGGCATCGTCACCGACGCCGCCCGCAACGTCGGCGCGGCTCTGCCCGTCGGTGCCGTGGTCGCCCAGCTGGTGGCCTCGCTGCGCGCCCAGGGCGACGGCGGCCTGGACCACTCCGCGCTGCTGCGCGCGGTCGAGCGCCTCTCCGGCGCTCAGCTCTGAGCCCACCCGAACTTCCGGGCCGCGGCGGCGCTGACAACTGTCCTGTCGCGCCCAGGTGCCGCCGCGGCCCGGATACCCATCCCCTGTGGGATCACACCGACAGAGGATCAACAATCCGTTGAAACATGACTTCAACAAACTGTTGACGCGGCTGACCGGGCCTCCATACGCTCGCGTCACCGTCAGCAGTTCCAGCAGTTCCGTACGGAAGGTCGCCACCCGAAGATGACGAAGCGCGTGCTCACGACCGAGTCCGGCGCCCCGGTCGCCGACAACCAGAACTCAGCCACCGCCGGCGTCGGTGGCCCGCTCCTCCTCCAGGACCAGCACCTCCTGGAGAAGCTCGCCCGGTTCAACCGCGAGCGCATCCCGGAGCGCGTGGTGCACGCCCGCGGCTCGGGCGCGTACGGCTACTTCGAGGTGACCGACGACGTCACCGGTTTCACGCACGCCGACTTCCTGGACTCGGTGGGCAAGCGCACCGAGGTCTTCCTGCGCTTCTCGACGGTGGCCGACAGCCTGGGCGGTGCGGACGCGGTGCGCGACCCGCGCGGCTTCGCGGTCAAGTTCTACACGGAAGAGGGGAACTACGACCTCGTCGGCAACAACACCCCCGTCTTCTTCATCAAGGACCCCATCAAGTTCCCCGACTTCATCCACTCCCAGAAGCGCGACCCGTTCACGGGCAAGCAGGAGCCGGACAACGTCTGGGACTTCTGGGCGCACGCCCCCGAGGCGACGCACCAGATCACCTGGCTGATGGGCGACCGCGGCATCCCGGCGTCGTACCGCCACATGAACGGCTACGGCTCGCACACCTACCAGTGGACGAATGCCGAGGGCGAGGCCTTCTTCGTCAAGTACCACTTCAAGACGAACCAGGGCGTCCGCAGCCTGTCGGCGGAGCAGGGCGCCGAGCTCGCGGGCAAGGACCCGGGCTCCCACCAGACGGACCTGCTGCAGGCCATCGAGCGGGGCGTCAACCCGTCCTGGACGCTGCACGTGCAGATCATGCCCGCGGCCGACGCGGCGGACTACCGCTTCAACCCGTTCGACCTCACCAAGGTGTGGCCGCACCGGGACTACCCGCTCCAGCGCGTGGGCCGCCTGGTCCTGGACCGCAACCCCGACAACGTCTTCGCCGAGGTCGAGCAGGCCGCGTTCTCGCCGAACAACTTCGTTCCGGGCATCGGTCCCTCGCCCGACAAGATGCTCCAGGGCCGGCTGTTCGCCTACGCGGACGCGCACCGCTACCGCCTGGGCGTCAACCACACCCTGCTCGCAGTGAACGCCCCCAAGGCGACGACCGCACAGAACTACGGCCGCGACGGCCTCATGGCGTCCAACGCGCAGGGCCGCGCCGCGAAGAACTACGAGCCCAACTCCTACGACGGCCCGGCCGAGACCGGCCGCCCGCTGTCGGCTCCGCTCGCGGTGAACGGCCACACCGGCACGCACGAGGCCCCGCTGCACACCAAGGACGACCACTTCTACCAGGCGGGCGAGCTGTACCGCCTGATGTCGGCCGAGGAGCAGGGCCGCCTGATCGCGAACATCGCCGGCGGCCTCGCGCAGGTCTCCCGCGACGACGTCATCGAGAAGAACCTCGCTCACTTCCACGCTGCCGACCCGGACTACGGCAAGCGCGTGGAGGAGGCGGTCCGCGCCCTGCGCGAGGACTAGGCCTCACCTGCCTGCTGCCGCCGTGGACCCGGATGAGGGGTGGTCACACGGCGGGAGCGGGCGACCCGGACCGCGGCGGAGTGCGAGCCAGTGCGGTGGTCAAGGTTCCGGGCCCCCTTCTCGACCTGAGGGAAGGGGCGCCCCGGCTCCATCGCATCCGCCGCGGTCCCGGCAACACCTCCAGACTCCGTCCGGCGGCGCGAACGTCCTGTCGCGCCCAGCCTCGCACCGTCGGACGGCACCAACCGCATATCGCTCACCGGCCGCGGCGCCGGGTACGGACGGTCCCGTACCCGGCGCCGCGGTGTGCGTTCCGGGCCGGGCGCTCGGGGTGCGGATCCGGCCGCCGCGCAGGAGGCTTGGGGCATGGACCTTCCCAGCATCGTCGTGCACGCGCCCGGCCTCGACGGCTCCCGGCGGGTCACCGCGGGTGACGAGACCCTCGGGATCGCCTACCACCTCGACGACGTCGTCGAGATCCTGCGCCGGTCCGACCTCGACGAGTCCGACCTCGACGAGATCGAGGTCGAGGAGAGCGACATCATCGACTGGCAGGGCGGCGGCCCCGACGACTGGCCGGGCCTGTCGGAACACCCGGCCGAGTGAGCCCCGTCCAGCGGGGCGCCCGCCGCCTAGTCCAGCGTGCGTACGCGCCCTACGGAACCCTCAAATCAACCTCTGAACACGGCCCCGGGGGCTTCAACTCCCCCCGGTTGCGGGCACATCCTCGGCACATGGGGCCCGCCGGCACGGGGGCGGCGGGCCCCGAACGGGGAAGTATGCCGGGGGGCATCACAGAGCCGCGTCACGACGGATCCGGGGGACCGTGCGACGCGGCTCTGCTGCGATCGGGCTCATGAAGAACGGGTTCACGAAGAGCTGGTTCACGAAGAGCTGACTCGTGAGAGCTGACTCATGAAGAGGTGAACGTGCTGACTCCGGACGGGTCCTTCAGGAACCGCAGTGTGTGCCGCAGGAACAGGTCCGGACGCTCGTTGTACGGCTCGTGGGCCGTGGGGAGCACCACGCTCACCGTGCCCGCGGGCAGCACCCGACGTGCCCGGCGCCCGTCCAGCAGGGCCGGAACGACCGGATCGCGGCTGCCCCAGAGCAGCAGCACGGGGATCCGCAGGGCGGCGGGGTCCCGCAGTCCGAACCCCGGGTCCGCGAGCCCTCGCCAGATCGCGCTGTGCACCGCCAACCGCTCTCCGCTCCACGGTAGTTGACGGGCGCGGCGGTACGTCGCCCGGGCACTCGGCGTGCGCAGTCCGCCCAGGTAGGCGCGGGCCATCGGCACGACCAATCGACGGGCGCGGGCGGGGCGCCCCATGACCTCGCGGCAGAACCACCGGGTGAGAGCGTTCTGCCGGGTGAACCCCGCCGGATCGACGAGGACGAGCGCCACCACGGCCCGCGCATGCCTTCCCTCCGCGAGCCTGCACGCCACATAGCCGCCGACGCTGTTGCCGACCACGGCGATCCGCCGCACCCCCTGCTCGGCGGCGAGCACGTCGAGGACCCGCTCGGCGACCTCCACCAGCCGCTCCGGGGTGACGAGTCGGGGCTCGGACACCGTCGAGTCGCCGAAGCCCGGCCAGTCGACGACAAAGGTGAGGTGGCGGTCCGCGAGGGCGGGCAGGACGGCGTCGAAGTCGCGGCCGTCACCGGGGTTGGCGTGCAGCAGCAGCACCGCGGACGCTCCGGGCTCACCGTGGCGTCGTACGGCGATGTCACCTAGGGGGGTGGGAACGGTCAGGCGCATGAGGTGAGCATGCCGGGCCCGCGGGGGCCTGGGAAGAGCGGCCCGGGTACGACGAAGGGCGGCTCATCCCCCCGATGAGCCGCCCTCCGCCGTCGTACACCTGCCAGAACCGGAAGTCCCGTCAGACCTTCAGCGTCCTGATCGAGGTGGGCGCGTGGCCCGGCTCGGTCGCGAGTTCCTCGAACTCCACCACGTTGCTGATGTCGTTCGTCTTGCTCATGGCGATGTTGGTGACACGCTCCAGGATCGCCTCGACGACGACCGGCACCTGGAACTCGGCGGCGAGCTTCTTGGCCTGCTCGAAGGCCGCGCCGAGCTCGCTGGGGTCGGTGACCCGGATCGCCTTGCAGCCGAGGCCCTCGACGACCTTGACGTGGTCGACGCCGTAGACGCCCAGTTCCGGGGAGTTGATGTTCTCGAACTCCAGGTTGACCTGGAAGTTGATGTCCAGGCCGATCTGCGCCTGCCGGATGAGGCCCAAGTAGGCGTTGTTCACCAGGACATGGACGTACGGGATCTTGTGCTGCGCACCGACGGCCAGTTCCTCCAGCATGAACTGGAAGTCGTAGTCGCCGGAGAGCGCGACGACCTGGGCGTCCGGGTCGGCCTTGGCGACGCCGAGGGCGGCCGGGACGGTCCAGCCGAGGGGGCCCGCCTGGCCGCAGTTGATCCAGTGGCGGGGCCGGTAGACGTGCAGCATCTGGGCGCCGGCGATCTGCGAGAGCCCGATGGTGGTGACGTAGCGGGTCTCGGGGCCGAAGGCCTTGTTCATCTCCTCGTAGACGCGCTGCGGCTTGATCGGGATGTTGTCGAAGTGCGTACGGCGCTGGAGAGTTGCCTTCCGCTCCTGGGCCGACGCCGCCCACGCGGAGCGGTCGGGGAGCCTGCCCGCCGCCTTCAACTCCCGTGCCACCTCGACGAACAGCTCCAGCGCGGCCTTCGCGTCGGAGGCGATGCCGTAGTCCGGGGCGAAGATCTTGCCGATCTGGGTGGGCTCGATGTCGACGTGCACGAACTTCCGTCCGGCCGTGTAGACGTCCAGCTTGCCGGTGTGCCGGTTGGCCCAGCGGTTGCCGATACCGAGGACGAAGTCGGACTCCAGGAAGGTCGCGTTGCCGTAGCGGTGCGAGGTCTGCAGGCCGACCATGCCGGCGTTCAGCTCGTGGTCGTCGGGCAGGATGCCCCAGCCCATCAGGGTCGGGACGACCGGGACACCGGTCAACTCGGCGAATTCCACCAGGAGTTCGGAGGCGTCGGCGTTGATGACACCGCCGCCCGCGACGATCAGCGGCCGCTCGGACTCACCCAGCAGTCCGATCGCCTTCTCGACCTGGGCGCGGGTGGCGGCGGGCTTGTAGGCGGCCAGCGGCTCGTACGTCTCCGGGTCGAACTCGATCTCGGTGAGCTGGACGTCGATGGGCAGGTCGATGAGGACCGGGCCCGGACGGCCGGAGCGCATCAGGTGGAACGCCTGCTGGAAGACGCCCGGGACCTGGGCCGCCTCCAGCACGGTGACCGCCATCTTCGTGACCGGCTTGGCGATCGAGGCGATGTCGACCGCCTGGAAGTCCTCTTTGTGGATCACGGCGGTCGGCGCCTGGCCGGTGATGCAGAGGATCGGGATGGAGTCGCCGATCGCGGAGTAAAGCCCCGTGATCATGTCGGTGCCGGCCGGCCCCGAGGTGCCGATGCAGACGCCGATGTTGCCCGGATGGGTCCGGGTGTAGCCCTCGGCCATGTGCGAGGCACCCTCGACGTGGCGGGCGAGGGTGTGGCTGATCCCACCGGAGGCCTTGAGGGCGGCGTAGAAGGGGTTGATCGCCGCGCCCGGGACGCCGAACGCGTCGCTGACGCCTTCGCGCTTGAGGATCTCGACTGCCGCGCGGGCAGCGGTCATACGAGCCATGGAGTACTCCTGCTTCGGCTGTCGGATTCGCGCTCCCGGCGCGCCCCGCGAGAGCTGTCTGATCCGTGTCGGCATTCCGTCAGTGGTCCGTCAGCGTTCCGCCGGTATCCCGTGCGTCGGCATCCCGTCCGTGGTGACCGGTATGTCATGCGCTGAAATTCCGTATTGCGGAAACTAACTTCTACTATCTGGAATCAATGTAGGTGGCGGGCCGAGGGGCGTCAAGAGTCGGGCGTTTGCCTGCCGGGAGAGGCCGCGCAGGAGGACGATGGGGGCGCTGTCCCGACGTGACGTCCTGGAGTGGGCCATGCCCGAGAGCGTGCCGGTGCGGTGCCCGGACTGCCGCCGCGAGCATCTCTACGCCGCGCCGTCCTACCCCTGCGTGTGCGGCGCCCCCGTCGTCCCGCCCCTCGACCGCCTCGCGAACCCGGCGCCGGTCACCCACCGCACCTGGGACGAGGACTGGGTCACGGTCCGCTGCGGCACCTGCGGCCGCGAGGACCAGTGGCCGCAACCCGAGCTGGGGTGCGAGTGCGGGACGGTGCTGCGCATCCCGGTCCGGGTGGTACGGCGCCCCCTGCACGCCGAGCGTGTACCGGGGACGACCATCGAGGCGGACCCCGAGTCGGAGACGGACAGGCACACGTCCGGCACCTCGACCCCGGACACACCCCCGGGAACAGAAGCGAGCAGGAACGGCCCGGCCCCCGGCACCCGCGGCTTCCCGGACCACATCCCGCTGCCCCGCACGGCCCCGACGCCCCGCGCCCCGTTCCAGCCGGTGACCATCCGCACCGCCCGGGACGCCGTCACCGCGGCCGCGCTGTATCTGCGCTGGCTCGGCTACCGGGACATCCGGCGGGCGGACCAGCGGCCGCCGTCGGGGATCGGGCTCGCCGCCCGGGGCGTCCTGGCACAGGTGGACCCGACCGTGCGCCCGGCCTCGCTGCGCGACATCGAGTGCCTGTGGCTGACGGCCATGACGGAGTCCGCAGGATGCGTCTACTTCTCCCTCGCGGGCTACGCGGACGAGGCCCGCATCCGCGCCGACACCCTCGGCGTCCCCCTCTTCGTGCTCGACCTCACGGGCACCCCGCAGCCGGTCAACAGCCCCGCCGACGAGCTGATCGCCGCAGGGCCCTGACGAGCGGCTCCGGGCGAGCGCCCGCTCACGCCTCCCGCACGGGAAACGTCGCGTCCACGGTGGTGCCCGCGCTCGTGGACGTGATGGTCAGAACGCCGTGGAGTGCCTCCGTCCGCCGTCGCATGGAGGCGAGGCCGACGCCCACGGCCGCCTCGGACACACCGCGGCCGTCGTCGGTCACCACCACCCGCAGTGACGTACCGTCCCATCCGATGGCGACCCCGGCCCGGCGGGCACACGCATGACGAACGGTGTTGGTCAGCGCCTCCGTCACGATGCGGTAGGCGGCGGTCTCCACGTCCGGCGGCAGCCTCGGCAGCAGGGCGGTGGTGACGTCGACGGGCACCACCAGCGACACGGTCCTGGCCTGTTCCCGTACGGCACCGATCAGCCCCAGCGCGTCCAGCACCGTGGGGCGCAGTCCGTCGATGATCCGGCGGATCTCCCCGATCGACAGAGCGACCTCGGCCCGGATACGGTCCAGCAGTTCCTCGCAGGTGGCCCTGTCTCCCCGGGCCAGCGCCTCGGAGAGCGCCTGGAGGCCCAGTCCCATCCCGGACAGGGAGGGGCCGAGTCCGTCATGCAGGTCGTGCTGGAGCCGGGCGCGCTCGCCGCGGGTGGCGGTCACCACCCGGTCCCGCTCCGCCTCCAGTGCCTCGGTGAGTTCGAGCGCGCGCACGAGGACCGCGATCTGCAGGGCCAGCGCGGTGAGCAGGCGCAGCTCGGCGTCGCTGTAGGCCTCGGCCGGTGTGCGGTCGGCCACCGTCAGGATGCCGACGTCCCGGCCGCCGACCCGCAACGGCGTCGCCCGGCCCACGACGGGCTGCGCCCCCACCGAGTTGAGCACCCGGCCGCCGCTCCCCACCACCACGGCACCCGGCGCGCGCAGCGCACCGACGACGACCCGCAGCGCGGCCGACAGCAGGTCGAGCTCCTCCGCGCCGGCGATCTCGTCCCCGAGCTTCGTGACCGCGCGCAGCGGATCCTGTCGCGCGCCGTAGACGAAGCGGTCCGCCGCCCGTTGCAGCCGGTCGCGCATCGGGGACAGCAGCACGGCGACCAGCGCAGCGGCCACCACTCCGGGCAGCGGACGGCTGTCCAGGGCCGAGCCGACCACCGCCGTCGCCGCCAGATAGACCACGATCACGCCGCCGGTCAGCGCCCCGTAGACGAGCCCCCGGCGCAGCACCGTCTCGATGCCCAGCAGCCGGTAGCGCAGCACGCCGACCGTCATGGCCAGCGGCAGTGTCGCGGCGATCACGGAACGCGGCACGTCCGGCACCGTGAGGACGATCGCGACGACCTGGAAGCCCTCCAGGCAGACCAGCAGGGCCAGTTGCTGGCGCTGGGGCGACCGGGCGCGAGCCAGTCGGACGAGGGTGCCGATCCAGATCGCCGTGCCGGAGAGGACGACAAGGGGCAGGCACACCCCTTCGAGCAGCACCGTGAGCACGGCGGGCGGCAGGTGCGCCGGAGGGGGCCCGTGGGGGAAGAAGTAGCCGTGGGGTTCCGGGTCGAAGGGCGAGGTGAGGGTGAGCACGACGATCCCCGCGGTGGCCGCGGCGACGGGCGCACGCCACCAGCGTTCCGGGAGCCTGCCGTCCGGATAGAAGGCCATCAGCACGGTGGGCGGGACCACCCAGCCGGGCACGAACATCCCGCCGGCCAGGAACACGGCGGCATGAGCGGCCGGCCACGCCGGGTCGGCCGTGCCCGTGCCGTATCCGCCGTACGCCACGAGCCCCACCTCACAGGCCGACGTCACACCGACCCCGAGGAACAGCCACCCCACGATGTTGCGCGGGCGCAGCAGCGCGAGCACCGCACCGGTCAGCGCCCAGACCACGCTGGCTCCGCCGATGGCGGCCACCCACAGCCCGGATCCGGCGGGCCCCAGGCGTCCGGCGTGCGTCAGCGTCGACGTCCAGCCCGCGAAGGCCACCGAGGCGACGGCCATGAACACCCCGGCTCCGACGACCGCACGCACGACCGGAGAAGCCGGGCCCGGCCCCGGATCTCGCTCCGGCTCCGGATCTCGCTCCGGCTCCGGCCCGCGGTCAGGTGCCCAGTCCGGCGTCACGTGCCTTGGCGACCGCGGCGGCGCGGTCGCGTACCCGCAGCTTGAACAGGACGGCCGACACATGGTTGCGGACGGTCTTCTCCGACAGGACGAGCCGCCGGGCGATCTCGTGGTTGCCGCAGCCGGTGGCGAGCAGCCCGAGCACCTCCCGTTCGCGCTCGGTGAGTTCGGGGAAGACCTGGGCCGCGTAGTCCCGGTGGGCGCCGGTGAAGAAGGCGACGATCCGGCGGGCGACGGCCTCGCCGTACACCGCGTCCCCGGAGGCGACGGCCAGCACCGCCCGGACGATCTCCGTACGGTCGGCACCCTTGAGCAGATAGCCGCGGGCCCCGGCGCGGAGCGCACCCATCAGCGCCTGGTCGTCCTCGTGCATGGTGAGCACCAGGACGCCCAGGTCCGGATGGCGTGAGAGGAGGGAACGGGTGGCGCCCGCGCCGTCGAGCCCGGGCATGGCCAGGTCGGTCAGGACGACGTCGGGCCTCGTCCGGTCGACGACCGTGAGGAGTTCCTCACCACTGGCCGCCTCGCCGACGACCTCGACCTCGGTCCCTTCGACGAGTACGGCTCTGAGGCCGTAGCGGAACATGGGGTGGTCGTCGGCGATGACCACCCGGACCGCGGAGTGTCCGCTCACGCTTCCTCCAGCGGGGAGACGGCAGGACCGCTGCACCCGCGTGCCCCGCCCCACCAGCGTCCCGCGGGTGGTGTCCCGGCGGCAGCGCCGTGCGTCCCGTCGATCACGGGCACGGTGCCCGCCCCGGCCGGGACTCGTGCCTCATGTGCCGGGCCCGCGGAAAGCCCATGGTGGCACCGAATCGGAAAGCAGCGAACCACGGGGGATCCATGCGTACGAAACTTCAACTCGCCGCGTTCAGCGGCCTGTCCGGCCTGTTGCTGATGGGCGCGGTCGCGTGCGGCGGCGACACGGACAACAGTCCGTCGCACGACGGCTCGGACATCTGCGAGGCGTTGGCACTGGACGACTGCACGGGTCCGGTGGATCCCCCGGACCCGGTAGACCCGGTGGACCCCGTGGATCCGGTGGACCCGACGGACCCCGTAGATCCAGTAGACCCGGTGGACCCCGTGGACCCGGTAGATCCCGTGGCCCCGGACCCCGTCACCTCCTGCGCCTTCCCGGGCGACTACCTCTGCGACGACACGCCCATCCTCATCCCGCCGCCCGACCTCGGCAGCTGGAGCTGATCCCGCTTACTCGCCGTACCCTTCCCGCAGTTCGATCTTCCGGACCTTCCCGGAGACGGTCATCGGGAAGGACTCCAGGATCCGCAGCCTGCTGGGGATCTTGTAGTGCGCCAACTGCCCCTCGCAGAAGGCCCGTAGTTCGTCCAGGGTGAGTGGGTCCGCCGGGTCGCGGGGGATGACGCAGGCGAGGACCTCCTCGCCGTAGCGCTCATGGGGGATGCCGACCACCTGTACGTCGGCGATCTTCGGGTGGGCGTAGAGGAACTCCTCGATCTCTCGCGGGTAGATGTTCTCGCCGCCGCGGATGATCATGTCCTTGATGCGGCCGACGATCTCGACATAGCCGTCGTCGCGCATCACCGCGAGGTCCCCGGTGTGCATCCAGCGGCCGGGGTCGATGGCCTCGGCGGTCTTCAGGGGCTCCTGCCAGTAGCCGAGCATGACGCTGTAACCGCGGGTGCACAGCTCGCCGGAGGTGCCGCGCGGCTGGGTCACGCCGTCCGGGTCGACGACCTTCACCTCCAGATGCGGGAGCACGCGGCCGACGGTGGCGGTGCGGTGCTCCAGGTCGTCGTCCCTGCGTGTCTGGAGCGAGACCGGGGACGTCTCCGTCATGCCGTAGCAGATGGACACCTCCGCCATGTGCATCTCGGCGACCACCCGCTTCATCACCTCGACCGGGCAGGGCGAACCCGCCATGATCCCGGTGCGCAGGGACGCGAGGTCGTACGTCGCGAAGTCGGGGAGGTTCAACTCCGCGATGAACATGGTCGGTACGCCGTACAGCGAGGTGCAGCGCTCCTGCTGGACCGCGCGGAGCGTCGCCGCCGGGTCGAAGGAGGGCGCGGGGATGACCATGCACGCGCCGTGCGAGGTGGCGGCGAGGTTGCCCATCACCATGCCGAAGCAGTGATAGAAGGGCACCGGAATACAGATCCGGTCCTGCTCGGAATAGGCGATCAACTCCCCGACGAAATAACCGTTGTTGAGGATGTTGTGGTGGGAGAGGGTGGCCCCCTTGGGAAAGCCCGTCGTGCCCGAGGTGTACTGGATGTTGATCGGGTCGTCGCAGGACAATTCGCTCCCGCGGGCCCGGAATTCCTCATGAAGATCGGGCGTGCCGCGGCGCATCAGGGCATCCCAGCTCGGGTCGCCGATGTAGACCGTCTCGCGCAACTGCGGGCATTTCCCGCGCACTTGGTCGACCATGCCACGGTAGTCGCTCGCCTTGTGGCTGAGGGAGGCGACAAGCAGCGAGATGCCGGCCTGCCCCAGGACGTACTCGACCTCATGGGTGCGGTAGGCCGGGTTGATGTTCACCATGATCGCGCCGATGCGGGCGGTGGCGTACTGGACGAGCACCCACTCAGGGCAGTTGACCGCCCAGATCCCGACCCGGTCGCCCTTGCCGACCCCACTGGCCAGCAGCGCCCACGCCAACTGGTCGACGTCCGCGGCGAATTGCGTGTACGTCCAGCGCCGCCCGGACGGCACGTCGACGAGCGCCTCACGGTCCGGCCAGGCCGCGACCGCCCGGTCCAGGCTGGCCCCGATGGTGTCCCCGAGCAGGACGGTCTCGCTGGTTCCGTGCGTGTACGACAGTTCCGAGGTCACCGGAAGTCCTCCTCGCGGTACTCGTCCGACGAGCCCGCGGCCGTGGCCTCGCGCAGCTCGATCCGGCGGATCTTGCCGGACACGGTCTTGGGGAGCGCGCCGAACTCCAGGCGGCGGATGCGCTTGTACGGCGCGAGCACCGTGCGGGAGTGCTCGAAGAGCACCTTCGCGGTGTCCGGGCCCGGCTCCCAGCCCTCCGCCAGCACGACATACGCCTTGGGCACGGACAGCCGCAGTTCGTCGGGCGCGGGCACCACGGCCGCCTCGGCCACCGCCTCGTGCTCCAGCAGCGCGCTCTCCAGCTCGAAGGGGGAGATCTTGTAGTCGGAGGCCTTGAAGACGTCGTCGGCGCGGCCGACGTAGGTGATGTAGCCGTCCGCGTCGCGGGCGCCGATGTCGCCGGTGCGGTAGTAGCCGCCGGCCATCGACTCCGCCGTACGGTCGGCGTCGCCGTGGTAGCCGGTCATCACGCCGACGGGCCGGCCGGACAGTTCGACGGAGATCTCGCCCTCCTCCGCGCCCGGCGCACCCGACACCGGGTCGAGCAACGTGATCCGGAAGCCGGGGCTGGGCCGCCCCATGGACCCGGTCTTCAGCTCCTGGCCGGGGCTGTTGGAGACCTGGACGGCGGTCTCGGTCTGCCCGAAGCCGTCCCGGATGGTGACGCCCCAGGCGCGCCGCACCTGCTCGATGACCTCGGGGTTCAGCGGCTCCCCCGCCGCGACCGCCTCGCGCGGCGGTGTCCGCAGCTGGGTCAGGTCGGCCTGGATGAGCATGCGCCACACGGTGGGCGGCGCGCAGAAGGTGGTCACGCCCGCGCGGTCCATCTCCGCCATCAGGCGGGCCGCGTCGAAGCGCGTGTAGTTGTGGATGAAGACGGTCGCCTCGGCGTTCCAGGGCGCGAAGAGGTTCGACCAGGCGTGCTTGGCCCAGCCGGGCGAGGAGATGTTGAGGTGCACGTCGCCGGGTTTCAGCCCGATCCAGTACATCGTGGCGAGGTGCCCGATCGGGTACGAGACGTGGGTGTGCTCGACGAGTTTGGGGCGGGCGGTGGTGCCCGAGGTGAAGTAGAGCATCAGCGGGTCGTCCGAACGGGTGGGCGCGTCCGGCACGAAGGCCGCGTCGGCGCCGTAGACCTCGTCGTACGACTGCCAGCCCGGCCGCTGACCGCCGACGGCGATCCGGGTGTAGGCGCCCGGCACCTCGTCGAACTTCTCGGTGTCCTCGGCCCGCACGATCACGTGCCGCACGCGGCCGCGCTCGATGCGGTCGCGCAGATCGGCGGGGCCGAGCAGGGTGGTGGCCGGGATGACGACGGCGCGCAGCTTCATCGCAGCGAGGGCGATCTCCCACAGTTCAACCTGGTTGCCGAGCATGACGAGGATGCGGTCCTCGGCGCGGACGCCCCGTGCGCGCAGCCAGTTGGCCACCCGGTTCGAGCGCTCCGACAGCGCGGCGAAGGAGAACTCGGCGCGCTCGCCGTCCTCCTCGACGATGTGCAGGGCGGTGCGGTCGTTGCCGCGGGCGATGACGTCGAACCAGTCGAGGGCCCAGTTGAAGTAGTCGGGGCGGGGCCAGCTGAAGCCCTCGTAGGCCGTGGCGTAGTCCTCGCGGTGCTCCAGCAGGAAGTCCCGCGCGGCGCGGAAGCCGTCCGTCGCACTCGTCGTCGCCGTCATGTGTCCTCCTTGATGCTGCACAGCCGCCCGGCAGGCGCCACGTTCGACCCGGGCTCTAGCATCGTGTATTCGTGATGCAGATCTCACCACCCCCGAACGGGGGTGCGCCGCGACGAAGGGGCGAGCAGATGGCAGCAGACGCAGCCGAGGCGGTGGAATTGCGGGGCGCGCTGGTACGGCTGCGGCGTGCCACGGGGCTGCCGGTCGCCTTCGGCGGACTGGTCGAGCCCGGACGGCAGCACGTTCGCATCAGCGAACTCAACGGCACGGCGACGGCGGCACTCAGCGCGCTCGCAGTGTCGTCGGGCAATGGCCTGGGCGGCAAAGCGGTGGCTCTCGCCCGGCCGTGCGCGGTGACGGACTACTCCGCCTCGCGGCAGATCAGCCATGAGTACGACATTGCGGTCGCGACGGAGGGCCTGTGCTCGGTGGTCGCGGTCCCCGTCGTCGTACGCCGTCGGGTGCGTGGCGTGCTGTACGGCGCCCTGCGCACCGCGCAGCCGCTCGGTGACCGCACGCTCGGGGCGGCCGTGGCGGCGGCGCGGGACGTGGAGCAGGCGCTGGTCGTGCGGGACGAGGCGCAGGGACTGCTGGCCGTGGCGCAGCGGCCCGGGTCGGCGGCGGAGCCGGCGGCCTGGGAGGAGGTGCGCGAGGCGCACGGGGCGCTGCGGGCGCTGGCGCCGCGGATCGTGGACCCGGCGCTGCGGGCCGAACTCCTGGAGGCCTGCGGGCTGCTGGCCGGTGCGGCCGCACCCGCACATGGGCTCGGCCGCCGGACCGGGGCCGGGGCCGCCGCACGGACCGTCGCGCTGGCGCCGCGCGAGGTGGACGTCCTCGCCTGTGTCGCGACCGGGGTGACCAACGCGGGCGTGGCCGAGCGGCTGGGTCTGCGCCCGGAGACGGTGAAGGGGTACCTACGGTCGGCGATGCGGAAGCTGGGCGCCCATACGCGGCTGGAGGCAGTGGTGGCGGCGCGGCGGGCGGGATTGCTGCCGTAGGTACGGCGCGTTCACTGCCGTAGGCCGAGGTTCGGCGCGTTCACTGCCGTAGGCCGAGGTTCGGCGCGTTCACTGCCGTGGGCCTGGCCAAATTGTTGTCATTGCCGCATTGGACTGGGCCATTGCGCGGCAGCAGGGGCGGGACCGCCGCAACAGGCACCAAATCGTCCCTTTTCGGCCGTTCCGTGAACCTCTCCCTCCGGTCGCCATTCATTCGGTCCGGCGCTGAATCCCTTTATGCCGATCTCTTGTTATTTCCCTCACCACCCCGACCCTCCGAAATTCAAAGAAACATTGCCTAATATTGGCCCGGACACGACACACGAGGGGAGCGGTGACCGTGCGAGGGGACTTCGACGAACCTGCGAGACCGCGCCCCGACCTGGTCATCGGCCGGGAGGAGGTGTTCGCGGGGGCTCGTGAGCATCTCGCCGGCGGGGGCAGCGTGCTGGTGCACGGCCCCGCGGGAATAGGAAAGTCGGCCGTGCTGCGCGCGCTGGCCGCGGAATACGCCGAATCGGCCCGCACCGTGTTGCGCTGCTCGGCGACCGAGTCCGAATCCCATCTCCCGTTCCTCGCGCTCGCCGACCTCTTCGGTCTCGTCGCCGACGAGGTCTCCGACAAGCTGCCCGCCCCGCAGCGCACCGCCCTGGAATCGGCGCTCACCGGCCGCGGCGAGTCCACCCTGCAGCGCGACGGTCTCGCCCTGCGGCTCGCGGTGCTGTCCGTGCTGCGCGCCCTGGCCGCCGAGGGACCGGTGCTGATCGTCGCCGACGACCTCCAGTGGCTGGACCCGGCCAGCGCCGAACTGCTCGGCTTCGCCGCGCGCCGCCTCGGCGACATGCCCGTCCGCATGCTGTGCGCCGTACGCACCGACACGGACCCGCAGGGAACACAGCACGATCGCTATCTACGCGCGTCCCCGCCGGAGACCCTGGCCGTGCGGGTCAATCCGCTCACCCGGGCGCAGGTGGGCGAACTCCTCGCCCGGCGCGGCCACACCGACCTGCCCCGGTCCACCGTGCGGGACATCCACCGCACCAGCGGCGGCAATCCGCTCTTCGCGCTGGAGCTGGGCCGCGCGCTGGCCGAGTCGCCGACCCCGCCGAGTCCGGGGGAGCAGCTCCCGGTGCCCACCTCGCTGCGCGCGCTGGTACTGAACCGGCTGGAGATGCTCTCCGCCGAGGCCCGCCGCACCCTGCTCGTGGTCAGCGCGGGCGCCCGCCCCACCCTGGCGCTGCTGCACGCCGCCGGACGCGAGAACGCCGAGGCGGAGACGGCGTCGGCCGCCGCCCTCGGACTCCTCGCCACCGAGCGCGAGACCCCCGGCATCCGCTTCGCGCACCCCCTCATCTCCGCCGCCCTGTACGCCGAGGCGACCGCCCAGGAGCGGCGCGCCGCCCATGCCGCACTGTCCACGGCGGCCTCCGACCCGATCGAGCGGGCCCGCCATCTCGCCCTGGCCACCACCGGCACCGACCCGGAGGTCGCCGGCCGGCTCGGCGAGGCGGCGGCCGCGGCGCGGGACCGCGGCGCCCCGGCGGTCGCCGCCGGACTCGGGCTGCTGGCCGCCCGGCACACGCCGCCGGACGCCCGGCCCAGCCCGGACGAGCGGCACCTGACCGCGGCCGAGGACGCGGTCACCGCCGGTGACCTCGACCTCGCCCGGGAGATCGCCCGCGAAGTGCTGAGCAGCGCGACCGAGCCCTCCGACCGGGTGCGCGCCTGGATGATCGTGATCGACACGGCCGGTCACGCCATGTCGGAGGTCGACGCCGCCTTCCCGGAGGCGCTCGCCGACGCGGGCGACGACCCGCGGCTGCTCGCCCTGGTCCGCTACCAACTGGCCTGGCGGGCACTGCTGGTGGAGGGCGACTTCACCGAGTGCCGTGCGGAGGCCGCGCGCGCGGCGGAGCTGGCCGCACGGGCCGGCGACCGGCGTACCGAACTCATGGCCCTCGCCTTCCAGGCCCAGACCGAGACCCTGATGGGCCACCCGGAGGCGCCCGCCACCATCAAGCGGGCGCTGAAGGAGCCTCAGGACCCGCGGGCCGCGTGCCATCACAACGGCGCCGGCTCGGCCCGGTTCCGCTGGCTGATCATGAGCGACCAGCTGCCCGAGGCGCGGGCCGCGATCACCACCCTGCTGCGCGAGGCGCGGCGGCGCGGCATGGTCGAGAGCGAGGTGCACTTCCTGCGCGGGCTCGCCGAGACCGAACTGCGCTCCGGGCACTGCGGCCAGGCGCTCGAACTGGCCCGGGAGAGCCTGCGCCTGGCGCGCGACACCGGGATCGGCGAAGGCGCCTCCGCCATGCTCACCTCGCTCGCGGAGGCCTCCGGCGGCGAGGTGCAGCGAGCGCTCGAACTGGCCCGGGAGGCGGCGGCGCACGCCGAGGAGAACGGCGACCTGATGTACCTCTCGCGCGCTCTGGGCGCCCTCGGGCACGCCCAGTTGGTGGCCGGGGACGCCCAGGCGGCGGTCGAGGCACTGCGCCGGGTGCGGGAGCTGGAGCGCGGCCTCGGCATCACCGACCCGGCGCGCGGCCGCTGGCACGGCGACCTCGCCGAGGCGCTGGTGCGGATCGGCGAGCCGGTGGAGGCGCAGGACGTCATCGACGTCACGCGCACACATGCGCTGCGGCTCGGGCGCGAGAGCGTGCTCGCCGTACTGGACCGCGCTGAGGCGCTGGTACGCGCCGCACGCGGCGAACACGCGGCCGCCACAAGACAGTTGACCTCCGTGCAGGACCGACTGGCCAAGCTGGGCTACGGCCTGGAGGAGGCGCGGGCCGCGTACGCCCTGGCCTCCCTGCGCACCCTCCCCCACGCTCTCGGCCTCGGCCGGACGGCGGGGACCCCGCTGCCCGGCCCGACCACGTACGACGAGGCCTCCCGGCTCTTCCGCCGGTGCCGTGCACTGCCCTGGCTGCGCCAGGTGGAGACGGCGGCCGCGGCGCGTCCCGCGGCGCCGCCGCTCGCCTCCGCCGCCCTCGACACACTCGCCGCGACGGAACATCAGGTCGCCGCGCTCGTCATGGAGGGCGCCACCAACCGCGAGATCGCCGCGCGGCTGTTCATCAGCGTCAAGACGGTCGAGGCGACCCTCACCCGGGTCTACCGGAAGCTGGGCATCCGCTCGCGGGTGGACATCGTGCGGCTGGCGGCGGAACGCCGGACCGACTGACTCCGACCCTCCTGCGAGCGCGCTCGAACCTCCGCTGCACGCGTCCGGAGACCTGACGGAGTGACCCCTCGCGTCGCTGCACACGCTCGAGCCTCGCCCGGCGTTACGCTCGCGGAGGTTTACGCCCGGCGACCGAGGGTTTTCCCTCCCGAACTCCCCTAGGGGGTTCCCTCATTGGGAGGAGCCCATTCCGCCTTCTAGCGTGAGGGTGTGCCGCTCGCTCGGGCACTGGGGTCCGGTCCCGCGGTCCCCGTGCAGCACCCCCCACCCGCGCGTCCCCCCACCGGCAACCTTTCGAGGAGACCCATGTTCGGGTTCAACCGTGTCACGAAGACCGCCGCTGTCTGCGCGGCGACCGCTGCCGCCGCCGCGACCGCTCTGCTCGGCGCCCCCTCCGCCGTGGCCGCACCCCAGCCCATCGTCGGCGGGACGACGACCACGACGACCGCGTACCCGTTCATGATGCAGATCACGGATGCCTCGCAGAACCAGTTCTGCGGTGGCACCCTGGTCGCCGCCAACAAGGTCGTGACCGCCGCCCACTGCATGGTCGGCGAGAGCACCAGCAGCGTGCGCGTCGTCGGCGGCAGAACGTACCTGAACGGCACGAACGGCACCGTCAGCAAGGTCAGCAAGATCTGGATCAACCCCGACTACACGGACGCCACCAACGGCGACGACGTGGCCGTACTGACCCTGTCGACGTCGATGTCGTACACGAAGGCGTCCTACGTCTCGTCCTCGGACACCGGCGTGTACGCGGCCGGCACCACCGCCCGCATCGTCGGCTGGGGCACCACCTCGGAGAACGGCAGCTCCTCCAACCAGCTGCGGACCGCGACCGTCCCGACCGT
This sequence comes from Streptomyces sp. R21, assembly GCF_041051975.1. Taxonomy (GTDB): domain Bacteria; phylum Actinomycetota; class Actinomycetes; order Streptomycetales; family Streptomycetaceae; genus Streptomyces. The sequence goes on from NZ_CP163435.1 coordinate 2,331,543, forward strand.
GTCCGACTCCAGCTGCCGGAGTTCGTACGGGTCCGAGTACGTGGCGAGCGACATGATCTGCGCCGGATTCACCTCCGGCGGCGTTGACACCTGCCAGGGCGACAGCGGCGGTCCGCTGCTCATCGGAGGGGTCCTGGCAGGCATTACTTCCTGGGGCGACGGCTGTGCCGAGGCCGGCAAGCCGGGTGTCTACACCCGGCTGACGACCTTCTCCAGCCTGGTGACGACGCAGATCAACTCGTAGTCGCCCAACGACTCCTGAGCACCCCTCAGGTGAATACCAGGGGGCGTTGCGGGCCACCACGAGCGGCCCGCAGCGCCCCCTATCCAACTCCCGCTCCACCCCACCTACTTGTCGGCGGTCAGCTTCCCTGCGGTACCCCAACTGTCCGCCGGCACCTCGTGGATCCACACATGCACGCTCTCCGCCGGGATCTTGTACGCGTCGATGAAGGCGTCGGTGACACGCTTGACGAGGTCCCGCTTGAGTTCGACATCGCGCGGGGCGTCGGGGGCCAAGAGGCAGCCGGAGAGCGCAGCGATCGGTTCCGTAGCGGACGCGTCCCGATGGTCGCGAGGGTGCCCTGGAGGGAGCCGCACACCGGCCCGGGCACCGGCGAGCGGTCGAACAGCTCGGCGCCCAACTCCCGCTCCAGACGCCGTATTTGCTGACTCACCGCGGACTGGACGATGTGCAGCTCCTCGGCGACGGTCACGAAATAGCCGAGCTGCCGCAGTTCCTTGACCTGGACTGTAAGCCCCTCGTGATCGGCGGCGGAGGCGGGCCCGAGGTCAGCGCACGACGGTCCCGAACCGGATGTCGTACGACGACGAGCCGCCCATGACCTTCAGCATGCGCTCGGCCTCCTGGACGACGTCCTCCCGCTGGGCCCGGGTGAGCCCCCCGAAGAGCTCGATGGTCACAACGTCCTCCTCCAGACGCCACAGACCCGCGAGGAATCCGTCCACGAGCAAGGTGCGGTACGCCTGATTGCCCTGCCAGGAACGCCCCTTGAGGTCGGCCGGCACCACCCGGGTGCGGTCCGCGTGCGACAGGAGCAGGTTGTCGAACTCCGGCAGGAAGCGCGGCGGCGCCGGGGTGTCCGCGTCGGGGCGGGGAGCCTCGGGGAGATCGAAGAGCTCGACGCCGCTCTCGTCGCGGAAGGTGACCAGCCCGGGGCGCAGCCGCTCGAAGGCGTCCCGCAGCCGGGTCAGACCGGCCCAGGTCTGCATGTCCTTGACGGAGGCCGGGCCGAAGGCGCCGAGGTAGCGCAGGACGGTGGCGTCCGGGGTGGGCACCGGCTGCGCGGGGCGGCCGAGCCAGTGCTCGACGGTGGTGAGCGCGACCTGACCGCTCCTGCCCCACAGACCGCGCGGGGTGACCTGGACCAGCGGCAGCCTGCACCGGGCGGCCACGGCGAGCGCCTGCGGATCGGCGTCCGGCCACTCGACGAGCAGCGCCTCGCGGAGCTGCTTCATCGTGCGCGGCTCCTCCTCGACCAGCTCTCGGCTGAGCACGGCCAGCCGGTCGAGGTCGACACCGGCAAGGCCCTTGCGGAAGTTGCCGAGCTCCCGCTCCCGGGCGTCCTGCACGAGCGGCCGGAGCGTGAGGGCGTCGTCGGCGGTGTGCGTGTGGATGGTCGACCGCATGGTGACGATGCGTACGACGTCCCGCGCCTCCATGGCCTTCGACAGCTCCTCCGGCCGGAAGCCTTCGAGGCGGGCGGCGAGGGCGTAGTACGGCGGCTTCACGTTCTGGGCCTGGAGGCCGAGCAGGTGCGCCACCGCGTCGATCGCGGAGAGGGCGGACCGGGCGAGCAGGTGCTGACGGGCGAGGGTGGCGCGGTTGAGGGCTCGGGCGGTCAGGACGGGCCCGTTCGTCTTCGTCATGTCCAGCACGCTAGCGGGCCTTGCGGACACGTTCTGTCCGCAAGGCCCGGCGGCCCTGGCAGGCCCCGCACGCTGACGTCGTTTGCCCCGTATATCCTGCTCCTGCTCCGTGATCACACGGACGTACGTCCCGGACGGCCTTCGGGGACGGCGTCCGATACGACGACCTTCGGGACGGCGTCCGCCACGACGCCCGAGACGACTCGACAGGGGAGGCAGCCGCGATGTCCGAGCGCCGCGCCCGCGCAGCCTCGAAGAACGGCCGGAAGTCGGCCTGGCGCCGAGCCCTGACCACGCCCGCCGCGCCGCCGACGCAGCCCCCGGCACCCCACCCCGACCCGCCGGCCCCCGAACCGGCGGAGGCGGACAGCGTCGTCCAGGCGGCGCTCTACCGCGACGGTGTGCGTGTCGCGTCCCCACTCACCCTCGCCGACACCTTCCGCCAGCTCCGCGACGAGCCGGACGGCATGGCCTGGATCGGCCTCGCCCGCCCGACCGAGTCCGAACTCCTTTCCCTGGCCGCCGAGTTCGATCTGCACCCGCTCGCCGTCGAGGACGCGTTGGAGGCCCACCAGCGCCCGAAGCTGGAGCGCTACGGCGACACCCTCTTCGTCGTCCTGCGCGCCGCGCGCTATCTGGACGCGCCCGAGGAGGTCGACTTCGGCGAGCTGCACCTGTTCGTCGGCCCCGACTTCCTGATCACGGTGCGCCACGGCGCGGCCCCGGACCTCTCGGCGGTACGCCGCCGCATGGAGGACACCCCCGAGCTGCTGAAGCTGGGACCGGAGGCCGTCCTCTACGCCATCCTCGACTCCGTCGTCGACGGCTACGTCCCGGTCGTCTTCGGCGTCCAGAACGACATCGACGAGATCGAGACCGAGGTCTTCCGCGGCGACCCCGAGGTCTCCCGCCGTATCTACGAACTCTCCCGCGAAATGGTCGAGTTCCAGCGCGCCACCCGCCCCCTCGTCGGCATGCTGCACGCCCTGATGGCCGGCTTCGCCAAGTACGGCACCGACGAGGAACTCCAGCGCTACCTCCGCGACGTCGCCGACCACGTCACCCACACCAGCGAACGCGTCGACAGCTTCCGCCAGGCCCTCACCGACATCCTCACCGTCAACGCGACCCTGGTCACCCAGCAACAGAACGCCGAGATGCGGGCGTTGGCGGAGGCGGGGTTCGAGCAGAACGAGGAGATCAAGAAGATCTCGAGCTGGGCCGCCATTCTCTTTGCTCCCACACTCGTAGGAACTATCTACGGCATGAACTTTGAGCACATGCCGGAGCTGGGCTGGCGCTTCGGATACCCCTTCGCGATCGGCTTGATGGGGGTGGTTTGCGTAAGCTTGTACCTGATTTTCAAGCGGCGGGACTGGCTCTGAAAGGACTCGCATCGCACTCAGTCCTTCTTCGCGCTTTACTCTCGTATCTCTCACAGTTCGAGCCAGAAACGGCCGTGGGGAGCGCCTGGGGAGAGGTGATGCCGATGATCTCCTCGCCCTGCTGGCGACGGTCGCCTGACCTGGCCTTTTGGGCATCGGTGAACGCTGGGGAGAATCCGGGGAGAAACGACTGGCGGCCCACGCTTCGCGCCTGCCGCAACGAGCCCATCTGGCTTCCCGCTCGACACTACCCGCGCGACGTCGTCAGCCCTGTGGCACATCACGGACAGTGACAGCCATGGGGCACCCAGGCGCTCCCAAACGCTGGATCTGCCGTGGCGACCCATTGGTCCCCGCTTCGGACTACTACGGCCTCCGCCTTGAACTGGATCGCTTGCCGCCGCCGGTCGCCCAAAGCCGTACTGACCGATGCGGCATCCGAGCTGATCGCGATTCCTCGCGCCGGTTCGTCGGCCAAGAGCCCCTCGCTGGGCGGGTGTCAGTGCAGGAGTGAGGTTGCGAGTCTGATGGTCTGGGTCGGACCGTCCTCGTCGAGGGCATGCGCCCCGATGCGGACCTCGTAGTCGCCGCCCGCGACACTGAAGGCACCGTCGACGTCGCCTCATCGGGCGAGGACGCAGGGTTCGAGGCTCAGTTCGACCGAGCGGCTCTGGCCGGCTTCGAGGTGCACCCGGTCGAGCGCGGCGAGACGCGGGACGAAGTCCGCGCCGTCCTGGCCGGCACGCCCGACATAGACCTGCGGCACGGCAGCCCCCACGCGGGTTCCGGTGCCCGCGTGCCGTACCCGGCCGCGGCCTTCGCGTTCATCCGGCAGGTCGTCTGGGGGCTGGAGGGCCTGCTGACCTTCCACGAGGGCGACACGGTGCACGAACTCGACGCGGGCGACACGCTCGAACGGGGCGAGCCGGCCCCCTGCGTCTTCGCCAACAACAGTGCGACCGAGTGCCGTTACGCCGTCATCCTCACCCGGGACGAACGGCCATGAGCCTCCCCCGAGGCTCCACCTTCCTCCTCGTCTGCACGGCCGGAGTGGCGATCGCGAACAACTACGCCATCCAGCCCGCCCTCACCGACTCCCCGCCCGCTCCCTCGGCTCGGGGACCACCATCGTGTGCGGTCTTCGGGTCGCCGGAGTGCCGCCACACGGCGGAACGTCGCGTTCAAGCCGCCCGAGTAGGGCCCGGCGTGGCCGTACCGCCCGTCGCACGCGCGCCGGAGCCGAGGTCCCCCGTCGCACCCGCAGCATGCGCCTCACGACCGGTCAGCATCTGGAGGATCAGAGCGCCCACGCACAGCAGCGCGCTCAGCCCCCAGATCGTCAGATACGCGGAGAGCGCCGGGACCTCGGTTCCCTCGACGACGAGGGAACCGAGGACGACCGCCGAACCCGCGCCCGCGACACTGCCGCCCAGGGTCTTCAGGTTGTTGTAGACGGCGGTCGCACTCGCCGTGCGGTCCTTGGCGCTGCGTTCCACGATCAGTGTGGGCAGGCCGCCCAAGGCCAGGCCCATGCCGAAGCCGGAGACGGCGGACGCCAGGCCGAACAGGGGCAGGGTGGTGTGCGTGGCGATCAGCCCCACGTTCCCCGCCGCCATCAGTGCGAAGGAGAGCAGCAGCACACGACGGTAGCCGGAGCGGGCCGCCACCCGGGCCACGAGGCTCGCCCCGGCGAAGGCCAGCACATGCGGCACCGCGCCCCACGCGCTGATCTCCCAGGTGCTGAGCCCGAATCCGTACCCCTCGTCAGCCGTGGACGCGGCCAGATACGAGATGCCGACCGCCTGCCCGCCCAGCATCACGGCGCCGAAGAGGAAGCCAGAGACGTAGTACGGCGCGGACTGGCGGCGGGCCACCGCCCGGACGTCGACCAGGGCGTGCGGCCGGTCCCGTTCGAGCCGGACCCACCAGGCGAGCAGGGCCAGGGAGAGCACCAGACCGCCCAGGGTGAGCGGAGAGGTCCAGCCCCAGGTCGCGCCGCGCGCCGTCGTGCCGAGGAACAGCAGCAGCGAGAGCCCGAGCAGCAGCGCCCCCGACCAGTCCATCCGGCCCGGCGCACGCGTCCGTGACTCCGGGATCGCGCAGTACGACAGGGCCAGGCAGGCACACGCGAGCACGGCGAGGACCCAGAGCGTGGCCCGGACGTCCCCGGTGAGTTCGAGCAGGGGGCCCACCAGGCCGTGACCGAGGAGCGAGCCGAGGGTGAGCGCGCCGACGAGAACTCCCACTGCCCGTCGCCCGCCGTCGATGTCGAGCCGGTCCCGTACGAGGCCGATCTCCAGCGGCAGCAGCGCCGCCAGCGGACCCATCAGGGCACGGCCCATCAGCAGCACCGTCAGATTCGGCGCGAGGGCCACCAGGACGGTGCCCGCCGCGACGCAGACCAGCGCGATCCGGGTAAGCCGACGGTGCCCGTACAGATCTCCGAGCCGCCCGAACACGGGCACCGCGACGGCGGCCGCGAGGAACTGCACCGCCATGTACCACTGTGCCTGGGACGCGCTGATGGACTGCCAGTCCTGAACGGACGGCACGAGCGCCGGTGCCGAGCCCTGGAGGAAGCCGCTGACCAGCTCGAAGACAACGAGCAGGCCGACCACGGCGGTCACCCGGGGCGCCGCCACCTCCGCCGTCCCGCGCGGGGCCGTCATGCCGACGCGCCCGCGGCGAGCCGCCGCTCGGCGAGCGCGCTGAGCAGCGCGGCCTGGCGATGGAGCACCCCGTCGTCGAAGACCGCCCGCGGGGAGTGGTTCTGCGGCGCCTTCTCCACGTCCACGCCCTCAGGCGCCGCGCCGACCAGCAGCATCGCGCCGGGCACCTTGTTCAGGACCAGGGAGAAGTCCTCCGAACCGCTGGCAGGCTGCGGGGCATGCCACACCTCGCCCGCGCCGAACAGCTCGCGCGCCGTCTCCAGGGCGAACTCGGTCGCGACCGGCTCGTTGACTGTGACCGGGTAGAGCATCTCGTACGCCACCTCCGCCTCCAGGCCGTGCGCGGCCGCGATCCCGTGCACCAGCCGCGGCAGCCCTTGGGCCAGCCGCTCGTGGTTGGCCTCCGAGTAGCTGCGTACGGTCGCCTCGAACTCGGCCGTGTCCGGGATGACGTTGCGCTGCGTACCGGCGTGCAGTCGCCCCACCGTCACCACCACCGGGTCGAAGATGTCGAAGGTGCGCGTCACCCAGTTCTGCAGCGCGGTCACCATCTCGCAGACCGCGGGTACCGGGTCCTTGGCGCGGTGCGGAGCCGAACCGTGCCCGCCCTCGCCCCGCACCGTCACCCGCAGGACGTCGGACGCGGTCATGACGGTGCCGGGCCGGGACGCGACCCAGCCGCCGGGCAGCCGGTTGGCCGAGACGTGCAGGGCGAAGGCCGCGTCGAGCGGCTTGCCCGCCGCGTCCAGGACACCTTCGTCGATCATCGCGCCGGCACCGTTGTGCCCCTCCTCGCCCGGCTGGAACATGAACACCACATCGCCCTGGAGGCTCTCCCGGCGGTCCGCGAGCAGTGTCGCCGCGCCGACGAGCCCGGCGGTGTGCAGATCGTGCCCGCAGCTGTGCATCCGGCCCGGCATCTCGGAGGCGTACTCCACCCCCGTCAGCTCGTCCACCGGCAGTGCGTCCATGTCACCCCGCAACAGCACCGCCCCGCCGGGACGGCCACCGCGCAGCACGGCCGTGACCGAGGTCAGCTCCCGGCCCAGCGTGATCTCGAGAGGGAGACCGTCGAGCGCGGCGAGGACCTTCTCCTGCGTGCGCGGCAGCCGGATGCCAAGCTCCGGCTCGCGGTGCAGCGAGCGGCGCAGCCGCACGAGATCGGGCTGGAGTTCCCTGGCGCGTTCCAGTACGGACATGCTGCGTCAACCTCCTGATACGGTTCCGGCCATCGGTGCGGCAAGACTGAAGTCCTGACCGGCCCAACCGACCCGAATCGCAGGAAACGCGCAAGGGGCATCGAATGACGCAGGATTCCAGACATGGACCAGTACGGAATTTTGCGCACGGGGCGGTACGGACGCTCGACGACGTCGACCAGTCCCTGGTGCACGCGCTGCAGATCGCCCCACGCGCCGGCTGGAAAGAGATCGGCGCGGTACTCGGACTCGACGCCGTCACCGTGGCCCGCCGCTGGCACCGGCTCACCGAAGCCGGCGCTGCCTGGATCAGCTGCTCCCCCTCCCCCGCCCTCGCCGCGAGCGGACAGGGACTGCTCGCCGTCGTCGAGGTGGACTGCGCCAGCGGCAACCTGCTGACCGTCGCCCGGGCCCTCGCCGAGCTGCCCCACGTCACCGCCGTCGAACACGTCAGCGGAGACCGCGACCTGCTGCTCACCGTGATGGCCCCGGACCTCGCGGCGCTCACCCACTGGATGACCCGCGGCATCGGTGCGATGCAGGGCATCGTCGCCACCCGGACCCACCTCGCGAGCACCGTCTACACCGAGGGCAGCCGCTGGCGGCTGCGCGCCCTCGACCGCACCCAGATCGCCCGCCTCGCCGACACCAGCACTCCCCGCACCGACACCCCTGTCTTCCCCCTCACCGACCTGGACCACGCCCTCGTCGGAGCCCTGTCCATGAACGGCCGCGCCACCTACCGCGCCCTCGCAGACGACTGTGGAACGAGCCCGGACACCGTCCGTCGCCGACTCGGCCGGCTCTTTGCCGCCGGAATGATCCAGCCCCGTTGCGAGGTCGCCCGCCCCTTGTCGGAGTGGCCGGTCACCGTGATCCTCTGGGGGAGGGCTGCCGCAGCGGAGTTGGAGAGCGTCTCCCGCGCCGTCACCGGCGCCCGCGAGGTACGGCTGTGCGCCGGTCTCACCGGCCGGAACAACGTCCTCGTCGTGGCCTGGGTGAAGTCCCTCGCCGACGCCCAGCGCTTCGAGGTACGACTCGCCCAGCGCGTCCCCGGCCTGGACATCACCGACCGGGCCGTGGCCCTCTGGCCGCTGAAGCTCAGCGGCCACCTGCTCGACGAACGCGGTTACCGCATCGGCGGCGTCCCACTGGACGTCCGCACGGCCGGCGCCACCCGGCGAGATCCGGAAGACACTCCCTAGTAGTGCCAGTAGTGCTTCGTCAGGTCTTTGCGTGAGCGCTGATCAAGAGCATGTTGAGTGTGGCGATACACATGAAGTGAACCGATTACGCGCCGCGTTGGGGCTGTTCGTGGCCGATGCGTTCGCTTCGGTGCCGCGCAAGGATCAGCGGCCGGGCCACGCCTTACGCCTCCCGCAACGAGGCCGCTTCCTGTTTCAGCGCTCCCGTCCAACTGCATGCCCTGACAACCGAGAGGCAGCGTTCCGACATCGGGGTGGTGGAACGTCTTGTGCCGTGACTGCCGCCTCGTACGTCGCAGCGCTTCCACAGACGGGCGAGGTCGGGAGCGTCCGGACGATGGCGCGCGGCGGAGGCCGTAGCGGCCTCGGTCTCACCAGCTCCTGCTTACCGGCACTCCGGTCCATCTTCTGCGCCGACTACCGGTGGCCGCCCCTCGAACCCGTTCGCCCAGTACCGTCCCCTCAGCGACAGGTCGAGAAGCATCTCGGTGACCGCCTCGGGCGACAGCGGGCGCGGATCGGTCTCCAGCCACCACTGGAGTACGGAGATCTGCTCGCCGACCCAGGCGCGGGCGAGCACCTCGACGTCGATGCGGGGCGTCACCCCGAAGTGCTCGGCACGGGCACTGAACACCGCGGCCGCCGCCTGTGTCCGTGCCTCCACGAGCTGGCGCAGCGCCCGCCCGTCGCCCTCACCGCGCAGCACGACCCGGTAGGCGTCGCGTTCTTCGTCGGCGTGGCGGAACATCTCCAGGACCGGTTTGCCGGTGAAGCCCTGCGCGTCGGCGGGCACGAGTGGCCGGAGCCGGCGGTCCAGCTCCTCCTGGAGATCGGTCACGACTTGGCCGAGCAGGTCGTCCTTGTCCGTGTAGTGGCTGTAGAACGTCGCGCGCCCCAGGTCGGCGCGCTCGGTGATGTCCTCGACCTTGATGTCCGCGTAGCCCCGTTCCAGCACCAGTGACACCAGCGCGTCCCTGAGCAGACGTCGGCTGCGTCGTACGCGGCGGTCCCCCACCTCTGGCGACATCGGCCCTCCTCGCAGTCCTGATCGGGTTGCAGGTTACACCCCCATTGACACCCGGCCTGTTTCTGGACACGCTGTCCAGTACTGGTCACCAAGGCAAATATCTTCCGGTCAAATGAGTGTCGAGAGGGATGTGGTTCGCCAGTGAATCTGGGCAGTTACCTCAGCCGCAGCAGCACGTTCTGGCCCGATCATGAGGCTCTGGTCTGCGAGGAACAGCGGTGGACCTACCGGGAGTTGGAGGACTCCACCAACCGGCTCGCGTCCGCTCTGCTTGTGCGCGGCATTCGGCCGGGGCAGGCCGTCGCGACCTTCGCGGGCAACTGCGGGCAGCTCGTCGAGACGGAGATGGCCCTGTGCAAGGGCGGCTTCCTGCGCGTGCCGATCAACTCGCGCCTCGCCGCCGAGGAAGTCGAGCACATCCTCGACTACGCCGCCGTACGTGTCCTGCTCACCGATACCGCGCACGCCGAAGTCGCTCGTCGTGCTGTCGCCCGCGCCGGCGCCGACTGCCTGGTCGTCGACTACGACAACGCCGTCGAAGGTGTCACGCACTACAGCACCCTGCTCGCCGAGGGCACGGCCTCCGAGCCCGTCGCCGTCGACGTGAACGAGGACGACCCCGCCGTACTGAATTTCACCTCGGGCTCCACCGGCAAGCTCAAGGCCGCCGTGCAGACCCAGGGCAACCGGCTCGCCAACATGCGCAAGCTCCTGATGACCCCGGGAGGCGCTCCCTCCACGGCCGAGCGCTATCTCGCCGCCGGACCCATCACACACGCCACCGGCATGGGGCTGCTCGCCTCCCTGTCCCGTGGCTCGACCGTCGTCGTCCTGCCCAAGTGGGACGCGGAGCTGTTCCTGCGCGCCGTCGAGACCGAACGGATCACGACGACCTTCCTCGTGCCCACCATGCTGAACATGGTTCTGGCCCACCCGGACCTCGCCGGGCACGACCTGTCGTCCCTCACCTCCGTGCGCGTCGGGGGCGCACCGGTGTCACCGCAGCGGCTGCGCCAGGCGGTCGAGGCATTCGGGCCCGTACTCATGCAGGGGTACGGACTCGGGGAGACGACCAGCGGCATCACCGTGCTGACCGCCGAGGACGTGGCGGCCGGTGTCACCACCGACCCCGACCTGCTGATGTCGTGCGGGCGGCCCGTCTTCGACACGGAGGTGCGGGTCGTCGACGACAGCGGCAAGCCCGTACCGGCCGGCAGCCTCGGCGAGATCGTCGCACGCGGGCCGGACTGCGTGCGCGCGTACTGGAAAGAGCCGGAGCTGTCCGCCGAGACCTTCCGCGACGGCTGGGTGCACACCGGCGACATCGGCTACCTGCGCGAAGACGGCTACCTGTTCATCGTCGACCGCAAGAAAGACATGATCATTTCCGGCGGTTTCAACATCTACTGCAGCGAGGTCGAAGCCGCGCTCTACGAGCACCCGGCCGTCGCCGAGGCGTGCGTGGTGGGTGTGCCGGACGAGGAGTGGGGCGAGGCCGTCAAGGCGGTCGTCGTACGGCGCGAGGGCGCGGCGCTGTCCGAGGGTGAACTCATCGAGTTCTGCGCCGAGCGACTGGCCCGTATCAAGAAGCCCAGGTCGGTCGACTTCGTGGACTCCCTCCCCGTCAACCGCAACGGCAAGACCGACCGGCGCGCCGTACGCGACCGCTACTGGGCCGGCAGCGCCCGCAACGTCCACTGACCTACCACCGGAGCCCGACCACCCATGCCTTTCTCCCTGACCCCCACCTACGACGACAATCCCCGCCTGGCCGATCTCGTCGGCCGTCTGCGCGAGTACCTCGACGGTGAACTCGCCGCCTACGAATCCGACCTGGGCCTCACCCACGAGTCCGTCTACACCCGCTCCGTTCTCGAACCCGTCTGGAAGCGCAGCCGCGAGCTCGGGTTCTACGGCATCCATCTGCCCCCGGAGCATGGCGGCCAGGGCCTGACCTTCAGCGAACTCGCGGCCCTGAAGGAGGAGGTGGGCGCCTCGGGGCGGGTGCTTCAGCACAGCGTGCTCGGCGACATGGGCGGGCCACTGCGGGCCGGCTCCATCCTTCAGTACGCCACCGACCAGCAGTGGGAGACGTATCTGCTGCCGGTCATCCGCGGCGAGCGCGCCTGCTGCTTCTCGCTCACCGAGACCGACGCGGGCTCCGACGTACGCGCCATGCGCACCACCGCCACCCCGGACGGCGAGGGCTGGCGCATCACCGGCCACAAGGTGTTCTCCTCCGCGGGACCCTTCGCCGACTTCTCCGTCCTCATCGCGCGCATGGCCGAGCCGGAGCCCGAGGACGGCACCCCGCCGGGCAAGCCGAGGTTCTCCGCGTTCCTTGTCGACCTCGACGCGCCCGGCGTCACCGTCGAAGCGGGCGAGACCCCGATGTCCGGCGAGCACATCGAGAGCGACATCATCCTCGACGACTGCTACGTCGGCCCCGGACAGCTCCTCGGCAACGTCGGCGACGGCCTGCGCATCGGTCTGGGCCGCGTCACCACCAACCGCCTGCTGCACTGCCCGACCGCCCTCGGCGGCGCCCGCCGTGCCCTCGCGCTCAGCGTCGACTTCGCCCGGACCCGGCAGGTCTTCGGCGCCCCGCTCGGTGCCCTGCAGTCCATCCAGCACAAGCTCGCCGACATGGCCACCGCCTACTACGCGGCGCGCTCCATGACGTACGACGCGCTCGCCGCCCTGGACGCCGGCGCCGAGCCGCGCACGGAAGCGTTCATGTGCAAGCTCTTCGTCGCCGAGAACGCCTTCCGCATCGCCGACGAGGCCGTACAGATCCATGGCAAGGCCGGACTCGTGCGCGGCGCCGAAGTGGAGCTGCTGTTCCGGCAGTTGCGGATGTTCCGGATCCTCACCGGGTCCTCCGAGATCCAGCGGAACGCCATCGCGGGCTCGCTGCTTCTCGGCGACCGGCCACGCGGCTGACCTCGCCGCGTCCCGACCGGCCCAACTCCCGTAATCCGAAAGGCCCGATCCACCCAGCCTCGCCCGCATTCCGCCCCGCACCGGAGGTCAGCACACCGTGGACAACGTCGTCCCCGCCCGAAGCGTGGGAGACCGGCTCGACCGGCTCCCCCTCACCTCGTTCCACCGCAGACTCGTCGTCGCGCTGGCCGGAATGATCCTCTTCGAGTGGATCGAGACCCACTCCTTCGCCTTCGCCGCACCCATACTGCGCGAACAGTGGGACCTGCCGATCTCCGGGCTCGCGACGGTCGTCGCGGTCAGCTCACTCGGCGCGTTCACCGGCGGTGTCCTGGGCGGCTGGCTGGCCGACCGGGTCGGGCGACGGCGCACGCTCCTCGCCTTCGCCGTCGCCTACTGCCTGGCCGCCCTGTCCGCCACCCTGGTGCAGTCGCCGGAACAACTCTTGGTGGCACGCACCGCCGTGCAGTTCGGCGCGCAGGGCACGGCCGTCGTCGCCATCGTCGTCCTCTCCGAGTTCGTGCCCGCCACCGCTCGCGGACGTGTGCAGACCTACAAGGTGGCTCTCGGGTCACTCGGCATCCCGATCGCCGCCTGGTCGGGGTATTTCCTGCTGCCGCAATGGAGCTGGGGATGGCGTCTGCTGTTCGGGCTGGGAGCGTGCGGGGCCGTCTTCGCCGTGCTCGTATGGCGGTGGGTGCCGGAGAGCCCGCGCTGGCTGGCCGCTCACGGACAGACGGAGCGGGCGCATGAGATCGTCTGCACCATCGAACGCGCGTGTGGCGTGCAGCCGTCGGACCCGGCCCCGACCCGATCCCCGGACGGAGCCGGGGCCGGTACCGGAGCGAGGCCCCGGGTCCGCGCGGTCAGCCTGATCACCGGCGCCTACCGGCGCAGGTTCCTCGTCGTGACGGCCCTGTGGACCACCGGCCTTCTCGCGTACTCCGCCTTCACCACCTGGACCCCCACCCTCCTCAAGGACAACGGCCTCACACTCGACGACACCCTGCTGCTGTCCGCCGTCCTCGCCACCGCGGCCCCCATCGGCGCGATCGTCGCCGCACCGCTCATCGACCGCTGGGACCGGCGCACGACGCAGCTGGTCCTCGGCGTGCTGAGCGCGACCGTGCTGCTGCTGTTCAGCGTGGCCCGATCCCACGCGGCGATCCTCGTCTTCGGATTCGCCGTCAGTCTGCTGTTCCAGATGGCAGTGCCCTTCATGCAGGTCTACTCCGCCGAGGTGTTCCCCACCCGGATCCGCGCCGTCGGCTCCGGCACGGCCAACGCACTCTCCCGGATCGTCAACTTCGCAAGCCCCGCCCTGGTGGCCGCCGTGTACGGAGGTCTCGGCTACACCGCCGTCTTCGCCCTCCTCGCCGCCCTGGCCGCCACCGGCGGATGCGCCGTGTACCTCTTCGGGCCGCACTCCACGGGCGTCAGCCTGGAGGACGCCGCGTCCGGCGGGAACACGGCACCAGCCCCGGCCACCCGCGCCACCCGTACCGACACCGCGGTGGAGAACATATGACCGACTCGACGATCCCGGCGCCCGCCTCGGCCGGTGACGACGCATGGAAGCACGTCGGTCCCGCCGGCCTCTTCGACCTCGGCGAGCTGTACGACACCAACAGTCTCGACGTGGTGATCGAGAAGGACGCGGTCGAGGAGAGCACCGCCCGGCCCGGCGCCCGCGTGCGGAAGATCGCCCTCACCTTCACCAGCCAGCAGTGGCACGGCATGACATGGCGTCACCCCGTCCACGTCTACGCCCCCGCCCACACCCTGGAATACCCCCCGGCCCACGGAATCGCGGGCATCATCGGCACCGAGGCCGACTTCTGGAACGAACCCGGCAACGAGCGCCGCGTCATCCCGGAGACCGGCCAGGAGACGGAGAAGGAGTACGCGGAAGGCGCCGCCGTCGATCTCGGCATCCCGGTCATGATCTTCGCGACCCCTCCCGAACTCCCCACCGACATGAACGAGTCGGACCTCAACGGCTACAGCAACCGAAAGTTCTTCGAGACAGGCGACCTCACCTGGTACGGCTACTACCCCGTCGCCACGTCCTATCTGCGCGCCATCACCCTCCTGACGACCCTCCCGGGACTCGGCATCCGCAAGGCCGTGCTGTTCGGCCACTCCAAACGCGGCATCGGCTCGAGCATCACAACAGGCGTGGACCCCGACCGCCTCGCCGGCATCGTGACGACGGGCACCAACGGGATGAACATGCTGGAGGCCACCGCCCGCAAGATCGGCCAGTTCGGCATGGACATCGCCGGCCCCTCCGTGCACCGGGAGGGCCTCGGATTCCTCTCCGCCGACACGCAGTTGAGGATGTTCAACACCCCGCTCGGCTTCGAGGCGCTCAAGCGATTCGACCCGTACTTCTGGCGCGACTCCCTCACGACGCCCTGGCTCGTCGTCAACGGCACCAACGATCCGTTCTTCGCCGTGGACGTCGCACAGAGCATGCGGCACGCGAAGGGACCGACCACACTCGTCGCTGTCGACAACGTCACCCACACCTGGGCCTCCCAGAAGATCCTCGCCGCCTGGCGGATGTGGCTGGACCACCTCGCCAACGGCCGCCCCCTCCCCACCCTCGAAAACCTGACGGTCGACCGGTCCTCCGATCACCTCACCGTGACCACGCGCACGAACATTCCGATCACGGCGGCCCACCTCGCCACCGCCGGCATCCGCGGCACGGACTGGCGCCAGGCCAAGTGGTCCCTGACCTCCATGACCCAGACAGCCGACGGGACATACCGCCTCAGCGTCCCCTTCCCCGCGGACACGAGCATGGCCTGGTACGTGGAGCTGCGGCACGGAACCGCGTCGGACCCCGGGTTCGTCACCTCAGCGGTCAAGGTCGAAGCGCCTGGGGTCTGAACGGGAAATCTCCCAGGTCCAGGGCATGCGGGCGCCTTCGTTAATGCTGCTTGGCCTGTCCTGCAGGCCTACGGGAACCGCTACCGGATCCGCGGCTGCGAATACGAGATGTCGCCCGCCCCCACCGGCACGCCGGGCGCGTCGGTCTCGGAGCCGGCGCCCTCCGCCGCCGTAGCCGCCCGGCTGAGTCGCTCGCCCTCGATGTCGACGTCCGGCAACAGCCGGTCGAGCCACTTCGGCAGCCACCAGGCGGCCCGTCCGACCAGCGCGAGGACAGCCGGGACCAGCGTCATGCGGACCACGACCGCGTCGACGAGCACGCCGAAGGCCAGCGCGAAGGCGATCGGCTTGAGCATCGAACTGCCACCGGGCACGAAGCTCGCGAAGACGCCGAACATGATGAGCGCGGCGGCGGTCACCACGCGCGAGGCGTGCCGGGACCCGGACAGGATGGCCTCCCGGGGGCCCGCCCCATGGACGTACGCCTCCCGCATCCGGCTCACCAGGAACATCTCGTAGTCCATCGCGAGACCGAAGAGCACGGCCATCACCAGGATCGGCAGGATGCTGACGACCGGTCCGGTCTCCGCCACACCCAGCAGACCGGCCAGCCAGCCCCACTGGAAGACGGCGACGACGGCGCCGAACGTGGCCGCCACGGAGAGCAGGAATCCGAGGCTCGCCTTGAGCGGGACGACCAGGGAACGGAAGACCAGGAGCAGGAGCAGCAGGGACAGGCCGACCACGACCAGCGCGAAGGGGAGGAGGGAGTCGGCGAGGCGGGCGGACACGTCGATGCCGACGGCGGTGGTGCCGGTCACCGAGACGTCGGCGCCGGTCTTCTCCTGCCAGTCGGGGGCCTCGTCCCGGATGTGCTCGACGAGGTCCTTGGTCTTCTCGTCCTCGGGTCCGGTCTTCGGCACCACCTGGATGACGGCGTCTCCGTCCTTGGTGAGCTGGGCCCTGCCGACCGTGGCGACGCCCGGTGTCTCCTTCAGGTCCTTGGTGAGGGCGGCCGTGGCCTGCTGCGGGTCCTTGGCCCCGGAGGTGTCGGCGAGGATCATCAGCGGACCGTTGAAGCCGGGCCCGAAGGAGTCCGAGACGATGTCGTACGCCTTGCGCTGTCCACTGGCCGCGGGGGCGGATCCGTTGTCGGGCAGGGCGAGTTGCAGGTCCCGTGCGGGCGCGGCGAGGGCGAGCAGGCCGACGAGCACGGTGACCAGGGTGACCAGCGGGCGGCGGATCGCGAGAGCGCCCCACCGCTCGCCGAAGGCGCGCTTGGCGCTGTGGCCGGCGCCGTGGGCCGCTCGCTCGCGGCGGTCGGCGCGGGAGCCCGGCTTCGGGCGCAGCCGCTCACCCGTGAAACCCATCAGGGCGGGGAGCAGGGTGATCGCGACGGCGACCGCGATCAGTACGGAGGCGGCTCCGGCGATGCCCATGACGGTGAGGAACGGGATGCGTACGACGGCCAGTCCGGCGAGCGCGATGACGACGGTCAGCCCTGCGAAGACGACCGCGCTGCCGGCTGTCGCGGTGGCGGTCGCCGCCGACTCCTCGGTGTCCATGCCTGTGGCGAGCTGGGAGCGGTGGCGGGAGAGGATGAAGAGGGCGTAGTCGATGCCGACCGCGAGCCCGAGCATCGAGGCGAGCGAGGGCGCGGTGCTGGAGACGGTGAACACGCCGGTCAGCGCCTGGAGTCCGAGCAGGGTGGTGGCGACCCCGGTCACGGCGGTCAGCAGGGGCATGCCCGCGGCGAAGAGCGAGCCGAAGGTGATGGCCAGCACGCAGAGGGCGACCACCAGGCCCAGCAGTTCCTTGGAGTGGCCGCCCTCGCTGCCGGCGCCGCTGCCGTAGGCGGATCCGCCGACCTCCACGGTGAGACCGGCGTCCTTCGCCGCCTGTGTGGTCTTCTCCAGGGCGGGCAGGCTGGTGTCCGCCAGGTCGGCCTTGCCGACCTGGTAGCGCACTTGGCCGAGCGCGGTCGTGTGCTCGGGCGAGATCGTCCTGCTCTGTATGGGGTCGGTGACCGCGGCGACCTGGGGCGCCTTGTCGGCCTTCGCCATCGTGGCGCTGACCACGGACGCGTACCGCGGCTCGGTTATCTCGTGCCCCTTCGGTGCGACGAACACGATCTGCGCGCTGGTTCCGGCCGCGGAGGGCAGTGACGCCCTCAGGGTGTCCATGGCCTGCTGGGATTCCGAGCCCGGGATGGTGAACTCGTCGTCGGTCTGGCCGCCGAAGGCGACCAGACAGGCGATCACGGCGGCCAGCACCGCCAGCCATGCGGCCAGCACGGAACGTCGGTGCCGGAAGGCGCCTCGGCCGAGCCGGTAAAGCAGGGAAGCCATGAGTCGTGCTCCTTGAGGGGGGGGTGAAGAAGTGCGAGCGGCACGTCCGGGGATCAGGACCGGAGAGGCGGGGGGACCGCGTGGGGGCGCCGGTGGGTCAGGCGTCGAAAGTGGCGGGCCGCCGGGGGACGCCGATGGGTCAGGCGTCGAGGGTGGCGGGGCCGCCGCGGAGGGACAGGCTCAGGCCGTCGTCGGTGACGGTGAGCCGCTGCGGCTTCAACTCCAGTGGCAGGTCGGACAGTTCAACGGTGCGCCGGGCCTTTTCGGTGAGCTTTTCCGACAGGGCCTCGGGCAGGGGGTTGCCGTTGAACGTGGGCTGCTCGGGAGTGATCTCGATCGCCGTGCCGTGCAGGGAGGGCTCCAGGGGAATGGCGACCGCGCCTCCGGGACCGGCGCGGACGATCAGCCGTCCGCTCACGGGGTCGGGCGCCATCGTGCCGTTCATCCGCCGCAGCCGGTCGCCGGTGAGGGACTCGGTGCCGATTCCGACGTCCACGGTGGTCGACCGCACCGTGACCGCGCCGGCGCCGGGGCGCACGTCGCGGAGCCGGGCATCGATGTCGAGACCGTGAAACTGGTTCACGGACGCCCCGGCGGCCTCCAGCTCGACCTCGGGATAGACGCCCTGGGCCAGCTGCCACAGCGCCGGTGTGCTGCCCAGGCCGACGTCGGGGGTCTCCCCCAGCCGGTTCTCGGCCGCGGTGGCGAACCGGTCGGCCACCCGGCCGCGAACCGTCAGCTCGGCCGTGCCCGCGGCGCCGGCCAGGACGAGGACGGTAACCACGGTGACCGCGGTGCGCGGCCGCGACCGGGCTCGGCGCAGCAGCCCGCGAAAAAGTGTCATGACTGACACGATACACAAAGTGTCAGGACTGACAGTTTCCATGAACGCGACAGAACGGTGCCTGAGGTGCGTGACAGGATGAGGGCGTGAACGAGGAGGGCATGCGCGCGGAATCCGTGAACGTGGACAGCGGAGCCGAGGAGGGGCGGAGGGCCCGGAAGAAGGCCGCCACACGCCAGGCACTGCAGCAGGCGGCCGCCCGCATGTTCGCGGAGCACGGCTTCCAGGAGACGGCGGTCAGGGACATCGCCGCGGCGGCCGGGGTCACCGAGCGGACCTTTTTCCGCTACTTCCCCTCGAAAGAAGACCTGATCTTCGCCGGGATCCTCGACCTGGTGCCCTTGCTGAAGAGGGAGATCCCCCGGCGGCCCTCGACAGAGCCCCCGCTCTCGGCCGTCCTGAACGGGCTGCTCGCAGCCGCCGCCGCGCTCGACTCGGGACTGGCCATCCTCTTCGTCGGCGCACCGCCCCGCTCCCTGTCGGGCAGCGCGCCACGCTCCCACGTGCTGACCTCCTTCGAGGACGGCATCGCCGACGCGCTCGAGACGCGCTTCGCGCAGCAGGCGCCCGACGAGCCGCCCCACAAGCGCGCGCTGCGCGCCTCGGTATTGGCCCGCGCGGCGGTCGCCGCCGTCCGCGGCGCCCTGATCGCCTACTCCTCCGACAGCACCGGGGACGCGGACCATCGCTCCGTCGACGACTTCACCGCGCTGCTGGAGGAAGCGTTCGAGGTTCTGCGGGGCGCCGCATAGGGCTGCCCTTCGCGGGAAGCCGCGCGGGCCGTCCGACCTGCTTGGTCAGCCGTTCGGGTAAGCCTCGGCAATCTGCTTGGCGTGCAGGACCTGCCACTGAGCCAGCATGTCGTGTACGAGGTAGAGGTCGCGACGACGGGTCCAGGCCTGGCCCGACTCCGTGTCATACGTGTGCGGCATGGCGAAGCCGTGCGGAGCGTACGCCTTCATGCCCCGGTCGCGGGTGGTCTGGACGCAGCGCTTGTGGTGGTCACGGAAGCCGATGACGCAGGCGGTGCCGATGCCGCCCGGAGCCTTCTTGCGGTCCTCCAGAACCTGTGCGGCGACCCCGTCGGTGCTCAGATAGGTGATCGTGCCGTCCGGCGCGATCACCGGCTCGATCGACGTGACGTCGGACATCCCGTACTTGGAGTCCAGGAAGCGGGCTATCTCCCACTGGGCGTAGACGGGGACATCCCGCCGGGCACGGACCTTGGCGACCGTGTCCGCGAGTTGCTCGTTCACCGGGCCCGGTTCGTAGCGGACCTTGGCCGGGTCGCCGCCACCGGCCGGGGGACGGTTGCCGAAGGCGTACGCCACGACGAAGTCGCAGTCCGCCGGCGGCGCCGTCTCCGGATGCCAGTCAAAGCCCACGTCGTAGACAAGTGGGATCAGGGCTTCGGCCGTGTTCTTGTCGTCAAGTTCCGAGGCCAGAACGGCACGCATGTGGGGGAGCAGACCGGTGGCGGAGCGGTCGGCCGCACGCGCAGGGGTTGCGCTCAGCAGTACGGGGGCGGCCACGCCCACGGTCAAGGCGGCGGCGAAATCGCGTCGCTTCATGAGATGTTGCTCCCATCTTGGGTCACTTCTTGGGTCACTCGACAAGGGTTCCTGCTTCAGGGGTGCGCCCCATATCGAAGAAACGATCTTCAAGTCATGAATGCTTCGGGCCTGAGTGAACTGCGCGATGTACGGGACGTGGCCTGTCGGCGCAGATCAGCCGTCGCACAAGGAACCCGTGGCGCAGCAGAGCTGACGGCCTGGGAGGGGAAGGCGATCGAGCCGGTGTTCCGGGTGAACACTCGGCGTGCCTACGGCAACGCCACAGATGGA
This sequence comes from Streptomyces sp. R21, assembly GCF_041051975.1. Classification (GTDB taxonomy): domain Bacteria; phylum Actinomycetota; class Actinomycetes; order Streptomycetales; family Streptomycetaceae; genus Streptomyces. The sequence continues at coordinate 2,351,795 of NZ_CP163435.1, forward strand.
CTGACCTCCCTCGTCAAGACTGCCTGCGGCGACGGCACGCTCCGGGGAGAATCTGGGGAGTACGGACGGTACTGGTGAGCGCGTGGGGAGAATCGGCTCGTAACGCGGCACGGTCCTGAAAGACGCTCACAGACGCATCTTGGCTGGCCAGAGGCGCAGGTGACCGCATCACCGCACGTCAGCACCACCAGGTAGACAACTTCAAGAAGATCTCGTCCTGGGCGGCGATTCTGTTTGCACCCACGCTCGTCGGGACCATCTACGGCATGACCTTCGATCACATGCCTGAGTTGAGCTGGAGGTTCGGGTACCCCTTTGCGATCGGCTTGATGGGGGTTGTTTGCGTAAGTCTGTAGGTGATTTTCAAGCGACGGGACTGGCTCTAGGGTCGGATGTTCGCCCCCGAACGGCTCGCGCTGCGCGCTCTCGCACCTCAACGAAAGTGGAGCCCGACAGACCCTGGGGAGCCCCTGGAGGGAAGCGCCGCGGGCGATCTCCTCACCCTGGCGCCAGCCGCCCGAACCTTTGGGCCGCGAAGGACGCACACCTCACAGTCCGCGACGCCCAGCGCTCCGCGCAAAAGGCCACCAGACAGGACCGGTTGGCCGCTGCACGTCGAAAGAAGCCGACTGCGGAAGCAGCCGGCCCGTCACGGCGGTGACGGGCCGGCTGTCCCGGTTCCGGCAATGTTCCGCCCCTGCGACCAAAACGGGCATTCGCCCTCACCGCACTTCGGGCCGCGTCCCAATTGTCGGAGAAATGACGCCGAAGCCCCGGTCGCCCACACCTGAAGTTTTCAGGCACTTTCCACTTCACCTTTCAGGCGATTCACCTCCGCATTCGAGCGTTCCTTCGAATGAAAGTACGACTACCGCCGGTAACACTTCGCTTTCGGTGAAGCTTTGAAAAATGGTCAGTCGAAGCGCTTGTCCCGTGCAACTCGCGCATGCGAAGGTGAGCCTCCCTTAGGGCAGCCAGAGCCATGACCAGGCGAAAAGGCGCTCCTTAAAGGTATGCACCAATCAACTCACCGCTTTCCGACGGAACGTCATTCGGCATGCCGTCCTGCAATTGGAAAGGAAAGGATTCCGTGCAGGTCACTCACCCCCCACGCCCGTCGTACCCGCCCCGTCCCGGACTGCCTCCCGGAGAGCCCGATCCAGACCTCGCCGCCCAGCTGGGCGGCGAGGAGGGCGAACGGCACCACGCGACAGCCATACTGCTGGCCCGCCATTGGCTTGCCGCCCGCGACTACGCACTCCTCTGCCTGGCGTCGACGACCCCCACCGCCCACTACGTGGCCACCAGTGCATTTCAGCGGACCCTCGGCCGGCTCGCGAGCAGCACGCCCAGTGCGGCCCTACGCCCGCTGCTGCTGGTGACAGTTCGCGAGACCATTCGCGCCTGGGCCGCGGACGACAGAATATGCACAGCCATACCAGAACTGCGCAAACCCACCGGCGGTCGCGGCCTGCACGCGACCAAGGCGGAAGCACCCGCGAACCGGAAACTCGCCAAACACGCCTTCGTGGCACTTTCCAGTTTCGCCCAGTGCCTTCTGTGGCATACCGAAGTCGAGGCGGAACCCATAGACATACCCGCCGGTCTGCTCGGCATGGAAACGGTCGCCGCGAAAGCGGCAGCAGAACGAGCACGGGAGCAATTCAGGGTGGGTCTGGTACGTGCCCACCGGCAATTCGCGCCGTCCGCGGAGTGCCGCTTCTACAACCGCCTTATCGACGTGCCCATTCGACGCGGCGGCCCCCTCCTTCCGGATGTTCAACAACATCTGGCCCAGTGCGCCTACTGCCGGGCCGCCGCCGAACAACTCGGGTACTTCGAGGGCGAGTTGGGGCTTCTGCTCGCCGAGGCGGTCCTTGGCTGGGGAGGCCGTCGCTACCTCGCTTCGCGCCCCGGGAGGGGCGGCCCCGAGGAATGGGCACCCGCACCGGGACGGGAGTCGACACCTCCGACTCCGGGCGGCCGGCACCGCACCGCTTCCGAGAAGAGGCATCGCACAGCGGCCGCCGTGGCCCTCGCCTCCCTCGCCCTGCTGATGGCCGTCCTGGCGGCCCACAACTGGTCCGAGGACAGCGGCCTGCCCGGCGCGGTCACCCCCACCTGGGGCGTCTCCGCCAACAGTTCCCCGAGTACCACCGCGCCGGCCGGCACCGCGTCCGGGCGGTCCGACTCACCGGGCGAAGCCGGCCCCCAAGCCCAGGGCCGGCTGCGCAGCCTCGCCACCGGACGCTGCATGGCCGTCGACGGCCGGCTCACGGTCGGCGCAGGCATCAGCCTGGCGGCGTGTTCGTCGACCGAATCCGAACAGTGGTCATACGAATTCGACGGTCTGCTGCGCAATGACGCCGACCCCTCCCTCTGCCTGACCGCCGACCCCCAGGCCCGGAACGTCGGACTCTCGCTGTGCGTCGTGCACTCCGGCGAGGTGTCGTACACCCTCACGGGGCGTGGGGAACTCCAGCTCCGCTTTCGTCAGGACCTGGCTCTGGCGCCGGGGCGGGGCGACAAGTACACGGAGGTGGTCGTGGCGGAGCACGACGCATCGGACGGACAGCGCTGGGCACTTGAGGCTGCGGAAACGGGGCGTGCGCCCACTCCCCGCGCGTAGCCGCACTTCCGGAGCGTTCCGAACGAGGGGCGTCGCCCGCGGACGGCGACACCCCTCGGCGGCCTCCACCAGAACCGGCCCTGGGCCCCACGGGCGCGGCCCCACCGTGAATCCTCAATGGCGAGACCCCCAACCACCCGTGTATGGCAGGCGATTGCTTTGAAAGCATGCCCAAACCCTCGACAAGCCTGGGGTAACCGGCGGTAACTTCTGCCACGGTCCCACCACAACCGCTTTCCCTCCCCAGGAGACACACCTCCATGCGCAGACTCTTCGCCTGCCTCGCTGCGGCGACCACCGTCCTTGGCGCGCTCATCGCGACCGCACCCTCCGCGGCTGCCGCCGACTCCGGCACCTTCAACGTCCTCAGCTACAACGTCGCCGGCCTGCCCGAGAGCCTCTCCAGCGCCTCGACACCTCGCGACACCAGCACGACGACGATCGGCCAGCGCATCGCGCCGTACGACATCGTCCACGTCGAGGAGGACTTCAATTACCACTCCTACCTCTACGCCGCCGACACCGCCCACGCCTACCGGACCCCCACCAGCGGCGGCGCCGGCATCGGCAGCGGGCTCAACACCCTGTCCAAAATCCCCTACGACGAGGACGACTTCGAACGCGTCCACTGGAACTCCTGCCAGGTCGACTCGGGCGACTGCCTGACCCCCAAGGGCTTCACCTTCATGCGCGAGCGTCTGGCCGAGGGCGTCTACGTCGACTTCTACAACCTGCATACCAACGCCGGTACCAACGACGGTGACGAGGCCTCCCGCGCCGACAACCTCAACCAGCTCACCGACTTCATCAAGGCCCACTCGGCGGGCAACGCCGTCGTGGTGATGGGTGACACCAACACCCGCTACACCCGCAGCGCCGACACCATCGCCGAGTTCGGCGCGGCCAACGGCCTCACCGACGCTTGGGTCCAGTTGATCCGAGGCGGCGCCGCGCCCGCCAAGGGCAGCGATGCGCTGGTCTGCGACCAGTCCGGGGCCACCGTGCCCAACACCTGCGAGGTCGTCGACAAGGTCCTCTACCGGGGCAGCAAGCTCGTCTCGCTGAGCGCCACGTCGTATAACAACGAGCACGCCAAGTTCCTCACGGACGCCGGGCTCATGCTCTCCGACCACGACCCGCTCACCGTCGGCTTCTCCTGGTCGCGCAACTCCGCCTACCAGCTCAGCGACCAGTTCGGCGGCCCGCACGGCGACTACTACAACGACATCGACAGCGTCCCGGCCGGCGCCCGCGCCACCACCATCGCCCTGCGCAGCGGCGCCCGCGTCGACCAGATGAGCCTCACTCTCGCGAACGGCACCACGCTCGCGCACGGCGGCACGGGCGGCACCGCGTCCTCCCTGACCCTGGGCAGCGGCGAGTATGTGACGAGCACTCAGCTCTGCCAGGGCACGTACAGCGACCGCACGCGGATCTTCTACGCCAAGTTCACCACCAACCTCGGCAATACCCTGGCCGGCGGGACCCCGACCTCCGACTGCGTGACCCGCACCGCCCCCTCGGGCTGGCAGACAGCCGGGTTCCACGGACGCTCGGGCGACGCGGTCGACAAGATCGGCTTCATCTACACCCAGCGCTGAGCCGAACGACGGGCGTGGCCTGTGCGCACAGGTTGCACCAATGATGTTCCAGGTGATTGACGCGCACATGGCCACGCCCTACTTTCTGAGCGACTCACCGAACCACGTTCGATATCTCGATCAGCGTTTGCTGTCGTCAAGGTCCGCACACCTCCCTTGGAGTACGCATGACCACCTCTCGCCGCCGCTTCCTCGGCATGGCCGCTGCCACGCCTCTGGCCATGACCGGCGCACTGAGCCTCGGTGCCGGGACCGCCTACGCCGCCGACTCGGCGTACGTGATGTGCTACTTCACCGAGTCGACCAGCCTCGGCGACGGCACCGACTACGGCCTGCACCTGGCCGTCAGCCCCGACGGACTGAACTGGACGCCGCTCAACCAGAACAACCCGGTGGTCACCCCCACCGCGGGCGACCTCGGCCTGCGTGACCCCTTCATCCTGCGCAAGCAGGACGGCACCTTCGTGGTGCTGGCCACCGACCTGAAGGGCACCGACTGGACGTACGTCAGCCAGTACATCCACATCTGGGACTCCACCGACCTGCGCACCTTCACCGGCTACCGGCGGATGAAGCTGCACGACATGAACACCCACAGCTGGGCGCCAGAGACGTTCTGGGACGCGGGCCGCAGGCAGTACGGAGTGATCTACTCGGCCGTGAACAGCAGCGGGCACAACGTGATAATGATCAACTACACCAGCGACTTCGTCACCGCCTCCGCCCCGCAGGTGTTCTTCGACCCCGGCTATGACGTCATCGACGGCGACCTGGCCGTGGGCGTCGACGGCTACAACTACCTCTATTTCAAGGGGAACCAGACGCTGAGGGGGGCCAGATCCACCTCCCTGAACCCGGGCAGCTTCACCGAGTACAGCCCCGGCGTGGCGCACGGCGGCACCGAAGCTCCGACGCTGGTCAAGTCCCTGACGTCCGGCGGCTGGTGGCTCTGGGGCGACACCTACACCCCCAACGGCGTGTTCTACGCCTGGCAGTCCAGCAGTCTCGCCTCCGGCACCTGGACGGCCCTCGACCAGAAGACCTACACCCAGCCGGTCAACTCCAAGCACTGCGGCATCACGACGATCACCACGACCGAGTACAACAACCTGCTCGCGAAGTGGGGCGCTCCGTCCTGGAACCGGCTCAAGTCGTACAACTTTCCGGCCCGCTACATCCGCCACTCCGACTATGTGGGCCGGATCGACGAATACCCGATCGATCCGTACAAGGACTCCCTGTGGACCCTGGTCCCTGGGCTCGCCGACAGCTCCGCTGTCTCCTTCCGGTCGGTCAACTACCCGACCCGTTACCTGCGGCACTACAACTACACGCTTCAGCTGGACGTGAACGACGGCACGTCGACGTTCGCCGCCGACGCGACCTTCTACCGCACGGCGGGCCTCGCGGACGCGAGCTGGACGTCGTTCCGGTCGTACAACAACCCGACCCGCTACATCCGGCACTCCGACTACGTGCTGCGCATCGACCCCATCTCCACGGCCACGGACCGGCAGGACGCGACCTTCCGCATCGGCTACTGACCCGGGGAAGCCTCCATCTCGTACACCACCCGAAGATGGGCCGGGCGGTCGACCGCACGTGTCCTCGCCGTCGCCCTCCTGCGGCCGGACGGGACGTCAAGATCGACTGGCGCGGCGGCCGGTGGAGAGCCTCGAGCAGGAGACCACGCGCGACGCCGGACCTGGTCGACCGGCTCTTCGCCGCGACCCGACCGAACCAGCTCCGGGTCGCGGACTTGGCCTATGCCCGGACCCGGTCCGGCTGGTCCACGTCGCCTCGGCCACCTGGTGGTCGCGGGTGGGGGACCAGGGTGCCGTCCACGATCAGCACCGTGTCTCTCCGGAACCGTCTGCGGGGCTGGAGTGCGAGCAACGGCCCGAGGTGGTCGATGATGCGGTCGGCCGCGGACTTCGAGATCCCGAACAGCGGGGCCAACTGCAGCGTGAGGTTCGTCCGCCAGTACGCGGCGACCAGCAGAACCCGGTACTCCAGTGGCGGGCTCCACGGCCGGCCCTTCCGCATCGGATCCCCACCCTCCCGCCGCAACGCGTTGACCAGCTTGGCGAACTGACGCGTGCTCAGCCCGGAGAACGGGGCTATCCAGGATGTCTCCGACGCCGTAATCACACCAGCAGGTCAGAACCGGCCCCGGGGAATACACCGGCATCGTGGGCGACCTTCTCGACAGGGGCACCCGGCAGCGCATACCGAATCGTCGCCCCAGCCGCACCATTGCCCCGGCTGGGTCCTGTCGCGTTTCCGACGCCGTGACGCGAGCTGCCGACCGCGACACCTGCGGACGGTGGCAGCAGCGGGTGGGCCCCAGGGCCGACCCGATCGCCCAAGACGGCCTGGGTATACGGCACTTCCGCGGCCCTCGACTCGCTGGTTCCCCCTGTGGAAGTCGACCGGCCGCTCGTCGGGGCGCGCCGCCCGATCGGGGCTGAATCCCGCCTGTACCCGGGCAAACATTGCGCGGGCGCGATCATCGCATCGAGTTAATGTCGCCCACTTTCCTTGGTCCACGGGGCGAAGCGGCCATTAGCGTTCACCTGGATCTGGACCGATTCCCCTTCATACACCCCGTTTTTCTCCTGTCTGTTGTCCGATGACGTCCACATACCTGCCATCACCGCTCTGAACAAGGAGAGCTCGCCCGATGACTGTTGACTCGAGCCCCGAGGCGCGACCGGAGCCACCCCGGCAATCCAGTCTCGGCACGGCGGCCGCCCGCAACCTCGCCACCACCACCAAGTCCGCCCCGCAGATGCAGGAGATCACCTCTCGCTGGCTGCTGCGAATGCTTCCCTGGGTGGAGACCAAGGGCGGGGTCTACCGGGTGAACCGTCGCCTGACCTACACGGTCGGCGACGGGCGCGTGGAGTTCGTCCAGGACGGCGCCGGCGTCCGGGTGATCCCCCATGAGCTCGGTGAACTGGCCCTGCTGCGCGGCTTCGATGACGTGGAGGTACTTACCGCCCTCGCCGACCGGTGCGTCCAACGCGACTTCCGGGCCGGCGAGACGCTGGTGGAACGCGGTGCGCCCGCGGATCAGCTCCACCTGATCGCCCACGGCCGCATCAGCCAGACCTCCATCGGCGAGTACGGCGACGAGGTCACCCTGGACGTACTTGCCGATGGCGACCGGTTCGGGGACCACGCCCTGCTGGACGGGAACGCCCCTTGGCAGCACACCGCCACCGCCGAGACCTCGGGCACCCTGCTCACCCTGTCTCGCGCCGACTTCGAGGCCGTGCTGTCCACGGCTCCGGGCCTGCGGGACCACGTCGAAGCGTTCACATCGCTTCCCCGCCAGCGGCAGAACCACCGCGGCGAGGCGGAGATCGCGATGTCGGCCGGCCACACCGGCGAGCATGAACTGCCCGGCGCGTTCGTCGACTACGAACTGAAGCCGCGCGAGTACGAACTCTCGGTCGCGCAGACCATTCTGCGGATCCACACCAGGGTCGCGGACCTCTACAACGGGCCGATGAACCAGACCAAGGAGCAACTCAGGCTCACCATCGAGGCGTTGCGCGAGCGCCAGGAGCACGAGCTGGTCAACAACAAGGAGTTCGGCCTGCTCCACAACGCCGACTTCAAGCAGCGCTTCCAGACGCACTCCGGCCCGCCGACCCCGGACGACATGGACGAGCTGCTCTGCCGCCGTCGAGGGTCCAAGTTCTTCCTCGCGCACCCGAAGACCATCGCGGCGATCGGGCGTGAGTTCAACGCCCGCGGGCTCTATCCGGACCACGTCGACCTGGGTGGTCAGCAGGTCCCGGCGTGGCGCGGGGTTCCGATCCTGCCCTGCAACAAGATCCCCATCACGAAGGAGAAGACCAGCTCGATCCTCTGCATGCGTACCGGCGAGGAAAACCAGGGTGTCATCGGTCTTCATCAGACAGGTCTGCCGGACGAGTACGAACCGGGCCTGTCGGTCCGCTTCATGGGCGTCAGCGAACAGGCCATCACCTCTTACCTCGTCAGCACCTACTACTCCGCCGCCATCCTCGTGCCGGACGCGGTCGGGATGCTGGAGAACGTGCAGATCGCCCGCTGGCCCAGGTAGCGGGCTCGAGCTGCACAGCATGGTGCGACACCCCGGACCGTCCAGGTCGGTCGCGCACACCTGAAAGGCCCCGGGACAGCCGCCAACCCCACGAAGGAGCGATCGATGCCCGCGCCCGAGCCGACACCTCCGCAGTCGAGCCTGCAGACGGCCGCTGCCCGTTTCGGGGCGCACGTCCTCGCTGACGCCGCGGCCCGTGCCTGCGATATCAAGGCTGTCACCGGCGGCCCACCCGGTGCGCCGTCCGTGCCCGCACCACCTGCGGTTTCCGTGCCGGCACAGCCACCCCCCGATGCCCCGGCGAGCGTGCTGCCGTCACCGGCCGCCGACCTGGCACGGATCCTGCGCGGCCCCAGCGGCCTGGGCACGGCAGCCCTGCGCCTGATCCCGCGGGAGCAGCTGCCGACGCCTTCCGAGCCGGCGGCGACGGCGGAAGGCATGGCGATCCCGGGCCTCTACTACCACCAGGTGCCCGAGCCCGACCCGGTGCGGGTCGAAGAGGTCAGCCGAAGGATCAAGTCCTGGGCGCTGGACGAGGTCTCCCTGTATCCCGAGGACTGGGAGGAGCAGTTCGACGGCTTCTCCGTGGGCCGCTACATGGTCGGCTGCCATCCGGACGCACCCACCATCGACCACCTGATGATCGCCACACGCCTGATGGTGGCCGAGAACGCGGTGGACGACTGCTACTGCGAGGACCACGGAGGCTCGCCCGTCGGCCTCGGCGAACGTCTTCTGCTGGCGCACACCGCACTCGACCCCGTTCACACGACGGAGGAGTACCGGGCGCACTGGGCGAAGTCGCTCCATGCGGACGCGCCCCGGCGCGCGTACCGCTCCGCCATGGAGTACTTCGGCCGAGCAGCCAGCCCCTCCCAGTCCGACCGATTCCGGCACGACATGGCCCGGCTTCACCTGGGGTACCTCGCCGAAGCCGCCTGGGCCCAGATGGACCACGTACCCGAGGTGTGGGAGTACCTGGCGATGCGCCAGTTCAACAACTTCCGCCCGTGCCCGACCATCACCGACACCGTCGGCGGCTACGAGCTGCCGTCGGACCTGCATGCCCGGACCGCCATGCAGAAGGTCATCGCGCTCGCGGGCAACGCGACGACCATCGTGAACGACCTGTACTCGTACACCAAGGAACTCGACGCTCCTGGGCGGCATCTGAACCTGCCCGTCGTGATCGCCGAACGTGAGGGCCTCTCCAATCGAGACGCCTATCTGAAGGCGGTCGAGGTCCACAACGACCTCATGCACGACTTCGAGAGCAACGCCGCGGCCCTGGCCGTCGATTGCCCCGTCCCGACCGTTCAGCGCTTCCTGCGAGGCGTGGCCGCCTGGGTCGACGGAAACCACCACTGGCACCGGACCAACACCTATCGCTACAGCCTGCCCGACTTCTGGTAGGAAGAATGGACTCATCTGTGACCAGCACGACCAGCACCGAACTCACCGCCGCCGAACCGTCTCTGCGCATCCCCGGCCCGGCGACTCCCTACCAGGGAGACATCGCCCGCTACTGGGACGGGGAGGCCAGGCCCGTGAACCTGCGTCTCGGCGATGTCGACGGTCTCTACCACCACCACTACGGCATCGGTGAAGTCGATCACTCCTCACTCGGCGACGCCGAGGACAGCGAGAGCGAGAAGAAGCTGATCGCCGAGCTCCACCGACTGGAGTCGGCGCAGGCCGATTTCCTCCTGGGGCACCTCGGCGACATCGGGCGTGACGACACCCTGGTGGACGCCGGCTGCGGGCGCGGCGGGTCGATGGTGATGGCGCACCAACGCTTCGGATGCAAGGTCGAAGGTGTCACGCTGTCGGCCAAACAGGCCGACTTCGCCAACCGGCGTGCCCACGAACTCCGCATCCAGGACCACGTACGCGCCCGCGTCTGCAACATGCTCTCCACGCCCTTCGAGACCGGGCAGGCCGCGGCCTCGTGGAACAACGAGTCGAGCATGTACGTCGACCTGCACGACCTCTTCGCGGAACACTCCCGCATCCTCGAGGTCGGCGGTCGCTACGTGACCATCACCGGCTGCTGGAACCCCCGGTACGGCCAGCCTTCGAAGTGGGTCTCCCAGATCAACGCGCACTTCGAGTGCAACATCCACTCGCGCCGGGAGTACCTGCGTGCCATGGCCGACAATCGCCTCGTGCCGCAGGCCGTCGTCGACCTCACCCCCGCCACTCTCCCCTACTGGGAGCTGCGGGCAACGTCCTCGCTGGTCACGGGAATTGAGGACGCGTTCATCAACTCCTACAGGGACGGGTCCTTCCAGTACCTCCTGATCGCCGCCGACCGAGTCTGACCTTCTGCTGCCCCGGGGAGGCCCCGTCCCTGACGGGACGGGGCCTCTCCGGTCGACAGCCGCCAGGGGCTCAGTACGGGTGCTGGGTGAGCAGGTGCGCCTTGTAGGCCTCGCCGTAGGTGCTGGTGGGAGTGCCGTTCCAGTCGGTGATCAGGTCACTGCCGTTACTGGCGCACACCCCCCACGGGTTCCATGTCCAGGCCAGGTAGCCGACGCCGTTGCTGTCGGCCCAGTCCGTCACCTGGTCGAGGTAGTCGTGGCCGCAGGTGTTCTGGCCGACCTCGCCGGTCGTGACCGGCACTTGGGCCGCGACCGCGCCGATCTGGCTGTCCCAGCAGGCGGCCGTCACACAGCCGTTGAAGTTGTACGAGTGCCACGAGGCCATCAGGTTGCCGGCCGGATCGTCCGGCTTGTGGGTCAGCCACTGGGTGAGGTCGTTGGTCCAGGTGAGGCCGCCGGCCATGATCACATTGGTGGCGCCCGTGGCCCGTACCGCGTGGACGAGGCTCTGCATCCCGGCGACCTGGTAGTCGATCCCGGTGCAGGTGCCGCCGTCGCGCAGGCAGGTCCATGCCTCGGTGGCATCGGACCAGTTGTTAGCGGCGTCCGGGTAGGGCTCGTTGAACAGGTCGAAGACGACTGCGTCGTTGCCCTTGAACGTCTGGGCGACCTGGGTCCAGAAGTCCGGTGCGTACTGGGCGTCCGGCATCGGCTTCTGGCAGGTCGCCTTGGCGTCCGAGCAGCCGGCGCCCGGGCCGCTGTACTGGCCGTAGGTCCAGTGCAGGTCCAGGATCGGATTGATCCCGTTGGCCACGAGCAGATCCGCGTAGTCCTTGACCGCCTGCCGGTACGCCGCGCCGCTGACGCCGCCTGTGGGCACGTCGGCGGTGCCCAGCCAGCACTCCTCGTTGAGCGGCAGCCGGACCGCGTGGATGTTCCACGCCTTCATCGCGTCGACACTCGCCTGGTCCGCCGGGCCGTCCCACATCGGCTTGCTCTGGAAGCAGGCGTACTCGCCACCGGAGCGGTCGACGCCAAGCAGCCGGTAGGTGTCGCCGCTCGCGGTCTGCAGGTGGTTGCCCGAGACGTGCAGGGCAGGGGCCGGCCCGCCGTCGTCCTGGCCGGTGACGGCCACCGTGGCGGGGGCGGTGGTCGTCGTCGCGCCGCCGTCATCGACGGCGCGCGCGCTGAGGGCGTAGCTGCCGCGGGTGACGTTGGTCCAGGAGAAGGTGTACGGAGCGGTGGTGTCCGAGCCGATGACCGTGCTCCCGTTCAGGAACTCGACCCGGCTGACCGAGCCGTCCGCGTCGCTTGCCGTCGCCGCCAGACCGATGGTGGCAGGGGCGGTGAACGAGGCACCGTTCTGCGGGCTCGTCAGGCTGACCGAGGGCGGCCTGTTCCCGGCCGGCGAGCCGGTGCAGGGCACCCCGTTGAGCGCGAAGTCGGCCGGCTGGGGGAACGGGGCGGGCGGCGCGGAGCCCGCGGTGGAACGGGTCCAGTCGCCTTGCAGGCCGACGCTGGTGCCGGTCTGGCCCGTGCCGATGGCGCCGTTCCAGCCGGCGTCGGTGGCGGTGACCGACGTCGTGCCCGTGAAGGTCGCGTTCCAGCCGCCGGTAAGGGTCTGACCGCTCGGCATCGTGAACGTCAGCTTCCACCCGGTGATCGGATCGCCGAGGTTCTTGATGGCGAGAGTGGTGTTGAACCCGCCCGCCGTGGGGGTCGACTGCCAGGTGCTCAGATTCTGATACGTGACTTCACAGCCCGCGGTCGCGGCTGCGGCCGGAGACGCCACGGCCGCCATACCTGCCGTCATCAGCACCGTGGCGGCCAAGCCGGCCCCGATACGGCTTCTTCGGTGGAGCATGAGGATCTCCTCGCTCGTGTGAGGTGCACCGATGGCTGGACAACAGTGAGGTGTGGACGGAGAGCCGCGAGCTTGACGGGATGCAGACCGGTGCGGGCGCGGAGCCGGGATTCGGCCGGCAGCACGTGGCCTTGGACCGGTCGGGCAGCCAGAACCTGAAGCATGGGAGCGCTCCCACGTTGCGGTAGCATCATGCCCCTGTCAAGACCCGCGGCGCCGTTCCTGCCGAGGATCCCGCCCACGCAGATCACGACCACGCCGCGAGGGCGATCGCGTACGGGCCCTTCGCGGGCGCCGGCATGTACAACAAGGTCCATCACCTCACCGCGGCCGCCACACGAGGAGGAGCCATGGGCAACGCTGTGCTGTACATGTCGATGTCGGTCGATGGATTCATCGCCGGACCCAACGACGGTCCGGACAACGGGATCGGCGATGGCGGGAGCCGCCTGCACGACTGGTTCGGGATGGAGGCCGAGATCAGCCATCTGGACGCCGTCGCCCGCCTGTCGGGCGTGAACCGCGACGTCATGGACGAGGTGATGGCCACCGGGGCGGTGGTCACCGGCCGGCGGACGTTCGAGAACGCGGGCGGCTGGGGAGGCGACCACCACGACGGCGTACCGATCTTCGTCCTGACCCGCCGCGAGCCCGATGCCACGCTGCAATGGCCTGCGGTGACCTACGTCAGCGACGTCAAGGACGCGGTGCGCATGGCGAAGGAGGCCGCCGGCGACAAGGACGTGCTGGTCCACGGCGCGGTCACCGCGCGGCTGGCGCTGGCCGCCGGGGCGCTGGACGAGTTGCAGATACATCTGGTTCCGGTGTTGCTCGGGCAGGGCCGCCGGCTGTTCGAGGACATGCCGCCCGGGCACATCGAGCTGGAGCCCGTCCGTGCCTTCGGCGGGCCAGGCGTGCAGCACCTGCGCTACCGGGTGCGGCAGGCGGGGTGAGTCGACCGCCTTCCGCCACCGGCCCCGGTGTCGCGCTTGACGATCGCCAAGCGCGACACCGGGCCGTCGAAATGCATCGGTGACGGGCCCTCCCGAGGATGAAGCGGGCCGGCCGCGATCAGGCCGCCGGGTCGAGGAACGTCAGTACGGAGGCGTCCTCTTCGATCAGCGGTGCGAGTGCGGTGTTGAACGGGCCGCCGTACGGGGCCTTCAGATGTGCCTGGAAGGCGTCCTCGTCCCGGTACACCTCGAAGATCCAGTAGGCGCGCGGGCCGGACGCCTTGGTGTAGACGTCGAAGGCGAGGTTGCCCTCTTCTTCCCGTACCTTCCCGGCGTAGTCCCGGATCAGGCGGGAGACCTCGTCCTCCGCTCCCTCTCGGGCGGTGAACTCGGCGAGCAGGGTTTTCTTCACGTTCTTGTGTCCTTGTCAGTCGCGGTAGGAATCGAGGTGCCAGACGCGGGCCTGGTCCAGCTTCACCGAGCCGTTCTCGGCGAAGACCTGCACCCCCTGGCTTGCGGGGTCGGGGAATATCTGGTCGGTGATCACGGCCTCACCGCTGCCGCCGAAGACCTCGACGGACGACCAGTCGACGAGGATCCGCAGCTTCACCTTGCCGCTCGTGGCCTTCAGCGGTGCGGTCTGGACGCCGGGGAAGCTGCTGCTGAAGTCCGCGGCGCCGGAGTGGGTGCGGTCGACGTACAGCTCCTGCGTCGTGGTGTCGTAGCCGATGACGGTCTCCTCGCCCCCGGCGCCGGTGCGCACCTTCAGGCCGAACCGTTCGGCGTCCTTGAGGGAGAAGGTCGCCTCGATGTCGAGTGCCTTGCCCTCGGCCGCGGGGCCGATCAGGGGCTGGGAGGTGTTCTTGACGGTGACTCCGGTCGCGGACGCCGGGGGATCCTGACGCAGGGATGTCAGGCTGTTCACCGGCTTGCTGGTCAGCCGGACACGGCCGTCGACGGTGCGCAGTGCCATCTCCCGGGGAATGCTCTGCGCGCTCCGCCAGGGCGAGGTGGGGATGGCGCCGGCGTAGTCCCAGTTGTTCATCCAGCCGATCATGTACCGCTTGCCACCCGGGGCGTCCTCCCAGGACACCGCCGCGTAGTAGTCCTTGCCGTGGTCGGCCCAGTCCGCGCGCTGCACGACGGACTTCGCGGGGGCGTCGGCTGCGGTGAACCGGTCGGCGAGGATGTGGCCCCAGCCTGCGGCGTTCATGTCGACGATCTGGAGCTGCGCCTTCTTGCCCGCGTAGGGGCGCATGTCGAAGGAGGCCCAGTCCAGGGTCTCGCTGTTGGATCCCGTGGCGCTGCGGACGACCTGGCCGTCGACGATCAGGTTGACGGATGTCTCCTGGGAGACGGGCCGGGCCTGGGTGTCGGAGAGCATGATGTGGTCGACGTTGAGGTGGCCCCAGCCGCCGGTGTTGTCGTCGACGATCCTGACCTGTGCCTTCTTGCCTGCGAGGTCGCTCACGTCCCAGGACGCCCAGTTGAGTGCCTCGGCGTCCTGTCCGGTGGCGCTGCGTACCACCTTGCCGTCGACGAGGAGTTCGACGGCGGTCGGGTTGTCGGAGCCGGCGGGGTGGTTGCCGCCGCCGATGAGGAAGTTGATGTGGTCCTTGTCGATGGTGAATTCGGGTGAGGTGAGAGTGCCGGTGGTGGAGTCACCGTTCAGGTAGCTGTTGACCAGGCCGTGGCCCAGAAACCCGGAGACCTCTTGCTGGCCGGGGAGCGTGCCGGTGGCCGGTGCGGTGCCGAAGGCGTCTCCGGTCCTCGTCCAGTCGCCGTAGGTGCCGCCTTCGAAGTCGGCGAGGACCGTGCCCTCGGGCGGGGGCCCCTGCTCCATGGCGGTGCCGGGCACGTGCGGGTGCCGTCCGCCACCGACCTTGAAGTTCAGGTACGGGCTGTCGACGGTGAAGGAGGGCGAGGTCAGGGTGCCGGTGGAGGCGTCACCCGCGTGGAAGCTGTTGGCGAGGCCCTTGCCGTCGTAGCCGTCCACCGTGCCCTGACCGTCCAGGGCCCCGGCTGCCGGTGCCTGGCCGAACGCGGTGCCCGTCGTCGTCCACGCACCGAAGTCGGCGCCCTCGAAGTCCTGCATCACCGTGCCGCCGGGCGGCGTGTAGGTGCCCTTGTCCTCGGGCGTGAACTTCTTGCCGTCGAAGTCGCCGACGAAGTACTGGGCGGCCGAACCTCCCGCGATACCACCGGGGTTGATGTTGACGACCAGGACCCACTTGATGTTGTTCTCGTCGCCGTCGACGGCGAGGGGGAACAGGTCGGGGCACTCCCACACGCCGCCCGTCGCGCCGGCCGGCCCGAACTCGCTGAGCAGGCTCCAGTCCTTGAGGTTCTTGGACGAGTAGAACCGCACCTTGTGCTCGGTGGACAGCGACACCGTCATCAGCCAGCTCTTGGTGGGCGCGTACCACTGGACCTTGGGGTCGCGGAACTCGGTGGAGCCGATGTCGAGGACGGGGTTGCCCTGGTACTTGGTCCAGGTGCGGCCGCGGTCGGTGCTGTAGGCGAGCGCCTGTGCCTGCTTGCCGGTTTCCTTGGAGTGGCTGGTGTAGATCGCCACCATGGGTGGGTTCTTCTTGGTGCCGTAGCCGGTGGTGTTGTTCCGGTCGACGACCGCGCTGCCGGAGAAGACCATCTCCTGGTCGTCGTGCGACAGAGCGAGCGGAAGTTGCTTCCAGTGCACGAGGTCCGTGCTCACCGCGTGCCCCCAGGACATGTCGCCCCAGGAGTTGCCGTCCGGGTTGTACTGGTAGAAGAGGTGGT
Organism: Streptomyces sp. R21; assembly: GCF_041051975.1. GTDB lineage: Bacteria > Actinomycetota > Actinomycetes > Streptomycetales > Streptomycetaceae > Streptomyces. Next base: position 2,368,037 of record NZ_CP163435.1, read on the forward strand.
ACTCGCCCTTGTAGTACACGAGGCCGTTGGGGTCGTTCATCCAGTTCTTCTCCGGCGTGAAGTGGAACTGGGGCCGGTAGGTCTCGGAGTACGACGGGTTGTCGGCAGCGTTGGCCTGAGGAGCGAGCGGGGCCGCGGCCAGGGCGCAGACGGTCGCCACCGCCGCGATCATCCGGGTGCGGGCATGCCGGGATACACGTCCAGAGCTCATGGTGTCTCCTGTGCTGCGACCGGCCGGGCGGCGGAATCTGCCGCCCGACACGGACGGACCGGAAGTGACGCCCGGTCGGCGCCGTCGTCCACGGCGTCGGCAAGGGCGCCGACAAGAGGTGTCATCGTTGACTTGTGTCATCGATGACATCGAGGCCCGATGATGTGGGCACTCCGGCCCGTGCGTCAACAGGTCGGGCCGGATTCCGCGACGCGGCTCGCTTTCCCGTCAGGTGCCGTCGGCGGTCGCGAGCTGCGCCAACTGGTTCTGCCACGGCGGGTTGGGGCCGGCGACCGAGCAGGTCAGAGCCGCGACCTGGGTGCCGAACACGCAGGCTTCGGCGACGTCGCCGAGCCGGAGGTCCGTGAGCCGGCCGCCCAGAAGACCGCGGGCGCCGAGGTGGTGCAGCAGTCCGGCGGTGAAGGAGTCCCCCGCCCCGACCGTGTCGACCACCCGAGCAGCCACCCCGGGCACCTCCAGCCGTTCGCCGTCGAGGGAGGCCAGGGCGCCGGCGGCGCCTCGCGTGATCACGACGAGCCGCGCCCCTGCGGCGTGCCAGATGTCGCACGCCTGCTCGGGCGGCGTGTCCGGCAGCAGGAGTTCCAGGTCGTCCTCGCTCAGCCGCAGCACATCCGCGAGGCCGCACCAGTGCGCCAGCCGGGCGCGGTAGACCTCGGGGCGCACCAGCAGCGGCCGGACGTTGGGATCGATGCTGATCGTGGCCCGGGGAGCGGCCGTCGCCAGGAACTCCTCCACCACCGCCGCGCCGGGCTCGCGGACCAAGGCCAGCGACCCGGTGTGGACACACGCGGTTTCGGAGAGGTCCACCCGGGCCAGTTCCGCCGAACTCCACTGCCAGTCGGCCGTGTTCTGCGCGTGGAAGGAGAACTCCGCCTGCCCCTGGGCGTCCAGCTCCGCCACGGCCAGCGTGCTGGGTTCGGCGGCCGGAACGGCGCAGGACAGGTCCACTCCGGATGCCTCCAGGTGCCCGCGGAACAGGCGGCCGAACACATCGCCGGACAGGCGTGCGAGGAAGCGGGCCGGGGTGCCCAGCCGGGCCAGCGCCACCGCTGTGTTCGCAGGTCCGCCGCCGGGCAGGACGCGCAGGGTGAGTTCGTTCGAGGTGCTTGCGGGTGCGGTGAACGCGTCCGCGACGCACTCCCCCAGGACCGTGATCTGACGCGAGCTCATGGGCTGCTCTTCTCTGACGAACGTGCGGGCGAACCGGGCATGAATCGGGCGGCTTTCGCATGGCTGCGGGCGGGCGCCGACCCGGACGTTGCCGATTTGTGACGAGTGCAGGGCATTGACGTTTCCGGGAGACGGAGTCCATCATCCTCGCCATGCGGTGTCAACGATGACATAAGTCAACGATGACACCTCGGGACGGCATGACCCGATGCCGACCGCGCCGCTCGCAATCCCGCAGGAGTCGTTCATGTCGCGCACCTCTCGCCTGACCCCCTCCCTCCTCAGAGTCGCCGCGTGTACGGGCGTCGCGGCCCTCGCCCTGACGGCCTGCGGATCCGGTTCCAAAACGGACACCGCCGGCTCCGGTTCGGGCAGCATCAAGGTCGGTCTGATCACCAAGACCGACACCAACCCGTTCTTCGTGAAGATGAAGGAAGGCGCTCAGAAGGCCGCCAAGGAAGACGGCGCCCAGCTGATGACCGCCGCGGGCAAGTTCGACGGGGACAACGCCGGTCAGGTCACCGCCATCGAGAACATGGTCGCCGCCGGGGTGAAGGGCATCCTGATCACGCCCAGCGACTCCAAGGCGATCGTGCCGGCGGTCCAGAAGGCCCGCGCCAAGGGCGTCCTGGTCATCGCGCTGGACACCCCGACCGAGCCGCAGAGCGCGGTCGACGCCCTCTTCGCCACCGACAACCTCAAGGCCGGCCAGCTGATCGGCGAGTACGCCAAGGCCGTCATGAAGGGCAAGACGGCGAAGATAGCCACCCTCGACCTCGCGCCCGGCGTCTCCGTCGGCGTGCTGCGCCACAACGGTTTCCTCAAGGGCTTCGGCGTCACCGCGAAGGACCCCTCCGTCGTCTGCTCCCAGGACACCGGCGGCGACCAGGCCAAGGGCCAGACGGCGATGGAGAACTGCCTGCAGAAGGAGCCCGGCATCAACGTCGTCTACACGATCAACGAACCGGCCGCGCTGGGCGCTTACACCGCCCTCAAGGCCAAGGGCCGGGAGAAGGACGTCCTGATCGTCTCGGTCGACGGCGGCTGCACGGGCACCCAGGCGGTCAAGGACGGAAAGATCGCCGCGACCTCGCAGCAGTACCCGCTGAAGATGGCCGCCGAGGGCGTCAAGGCCGTCGTGACGTACGCGAAGGACGGCAAGAAGGCGTCCGGTTACACCGACACCGGCGTCACCCTGATCACCGACAAGGCACAGACCGGGGTCACGTCCAAGGACACCGCCTACGGCCTGGAGAACTGCTGGGGCTGAGCCCGGCCCCGATGACCGTACGACACCTCCTCCCCCTCAGCGGGGCGGCCGGACCCGGCACCTCCCCGACCCGGGCCGGGACGGCCGCCCCCTCTAGTCCTCCGACAAGGGCTTCTGTCTTCCGACAAGGACTTCGTATGACCGCCACGTCCACGCCCCCGAGCACGTCATCGCCGTACGCCGAGCTCAAAGCGCCGACCACGGCCCGCAGACTGCTCACAGCACCGACCACCGGCCCGCTGGTCGCTCTCCTTCTCGCCTGTGCGTACTTCTCCCTGTCCACCGACCAGTTCCTCACCGGCGGGAACTTCTCGCTGATCGTGCAGCAGGTCATGGTCGTCGGCACCCTCGCCATCGGACAGACCCTGATCATCCTCACCGCGGGCATCGACCTGTCGTGCGGGGCCGTGATGGCGTTCGGCAGCCTCGTCATCGCCAAGATGGCGGCCGAGGGCTCGCTGCCGCCGCTCGTCGCCATCGCCCTGGGCCTCGTCGTCTGCGGCGGCTTCGGCCTGGTCAACGGTCTGCTGGTGCAGAAGATCCCGCTGCCGCCGTTCATCGTGACCCTCGGCATGCTCAACGTGGCGTTCGCGCTGACCCACATCTACTCCAAGGAACAGACGGTCACCAACCTGCCCGGCCCGCTGACGGCCCTGGGGCAGACCTTCCCGATGGGCCACACCGACATCACCTACGGCTCCCTGGTCACCATCGCTCTGTTCCTCCTCCTCGCGTACGCGCTGAGCAGCACCGGCTGGGGCCGGCACGTCTACGCCCTGGGCAACAGCCAGGAAGCGGCGCGGCTCAACGGCATCCGCACCTCCCGGCTGACCATCGGCATCTACACCGTGGCCGGTCTGCTGTACGGGATCGCCGCCCTGCTGCTCATCGCCCGCACCGGAGTCGGTGATCCCCAGGCGGGACAGACCGACAACCTCGACAGCATCACCGCCGTGGTCCTCGGCGGCACCAGTCTCTTCGGCGGGCGCGGATCGGTCCTGGGCACGTTCATCGGCGTCCTCATCGTCGGCGTCTTCCGCAACGGTCTCCAGCTGATGGGCGTCGCCTCCATCTACCAGACCCTGATCACCGGAGTCCTCGTCATCCTCGCGGTGACCGTCGACCAGCTCTCCCGGAAGAAGGCCCGATGACCACCACCGACTCCCCCACGCCTGTCCTCCAGGCCCGCGGTCTGGTCAAGCGCTACGGCCACGTGACCGCGATCGACGGCGCCGACTTCGATCTGCTGCCCGGCGAGGTGCTCGCCGTCATCGGCGACAACGGAGCAGGCAAGACCAGCCTGATCAAGGCCCTCACCGGGGCGGTCGCCCCCGACGCCGGCGAGATACGCCTCCATGGCAAGCCCATCAGCTTCTCCGGCCCGCAGAGCGCCCGCGCGCACGGCATCGAGACGGTGTACCAGGATCTCGCGGTGGCGGCCTCCATGGACATCGCCTCCAACATGTTCCTCGGGCGCGAGCTGCGCCGCCCCGGCGTCCTCGGCAGCGTCTTCCGCATGCTCGACAAGAAGCGCATGCGTCAGGAGGCCGCCGAGCACATGGCCGACCTGAAGATCGGTCTGCGCTCGCTGACGCAGTCGGTCGAGACCCTCTCCGGCGGACAGCGGCAGGCCGTGGCCGTCGCCCGTTCCGTCGCCTGGGCGCGCAGTGTCGTCGTCATGGACGAACCCACCGCCGCCCTCGGCGTCAAGGAGTCCGGTCAGGTTCTCGATCTCATCCGCCGCGTCCGCGACAACGGCATGCCGGTCGTTCTGATCAGCCACAACATGCCCCATGTCTTCGAGATCGCCGACCGCATCCACGTCCACCGGCTGGGCCGGCGCGCCGCCGTGATCAAGCCCTCCGACTACTCCATGGCGGAGGTCGTCGCCATCATGACCGGCGCGCTCACCGTCGACGCGGCCGGAGATACTGTCGTAGCGGATTCCGAGGCGGCGAAGGCCGCGGGCGTCCAGGCCAACTGACGTACGACTGAAGCACTCACAGGTTCCGGCCGAGGCCGTGGCCGGAACCGACGAGCACAGGAGACCGTTTCCTCCATGGCAGCGAACCGCCGCCCCACCCTGGCCGACGTCGCCCGCGAAGTGGGCGTCAGCGCCAAGACCGTCTCCCGCGTCCTCAACGAGGACGGGCCCGCCTCGGCCCGGACCAGGGAACAGGTACTCGCCGCCGTGGCCAAACTCGGCTTCCAGCCGAACCTGATGGCACGCAACATCCGTGTCGGCGGGCCCGACACGACGGTCGGACTGGTGATCCCCGACCTCGGCAACCCCTTCTTCGGAGCGGTGGCCGGCAGCATCGAGGACACCGTCCGCGACCGTGGACTGACGCTGCTCATGGGCTCCTCCGCGGACGATCCCGACCGCGAACGCGCGCTGACGGACAAGTTCCTGGCCCGCCGCGTCAGCGTTCTGATGGTCGTGCCGTCCGTCGGCGCCGACCACTCCCACCTCAAGACGCACCGTGCCGGGGGCCTGCCCGTCGTCTTCATCGACCGTCCGGGAGTGGGCCTCGCGACGGACAGCGTCGTCAGTTCCAACCGTGCGGGTGCCCACGAGGGCGTGGCCCATCTGATCGCCCACGGCCACCGGCGCATCGGCTTCATCGGCGACCTGCCCCTCAAGCTCCACACCCGCCGCGAACGCCTCGCGGGATACCGGTCGGCCCTGGAGGAGGCGGGCGTCGCCCACGACCGCGCCCTGGTCACCAACGCCCACGACCAGAGCGCCGCCGCGACCGCGACCTCCCAGCTGCTGGACCTGCCGGATCCCCCCACCGCCCTGTTCGCCGGCAACAACATGGTCGCGCTGGGGATAGTCGCCGAGCTCTCCCGCAGCATGCGGAAGGACATCGCCTTCGTCGCCTTCGACGACGTCCCGCTCGCCGACGCGCTCGAACCGGCCCTGACCGTCGTCGCCCAGGATCCCGAGGAGATCGGCAGAGCGGCCGCGGCCGCGGCCCTGGCCCGACTCGACGGCGACCGCACCCGCGCCCGCACCATCACCGTCCCCACCCGTCTGATCGTCCGAGGCTCGGGCGAGCGCTCCGCCCCTGCGTTGCAGGAGGCGTGACGTGATCCGCCGCCGCCCTGCGCCGACGCTCGCCCACCCATCTAGCTTGCTAGGGTGCTAGCATCGCCTTGTGGGTGATGAAGAGGTCAAGCAGTTCAACGTGTACCTGCCGATCGGCCTGATCAAGCAGGTCAAGTACCGCGCCATCGACTCGGGCATGTCGTTGTCGGCGCTGGTCGCCGACGCGCTGCGCGCCTACCTCGATGACGCCCCCGGGAACGCGCAGCAGTCGACCGAGAAGGAGACCTGACATGGAGACCGAAGGCATCGAGGCCGTGTTCCTGACGACCCACAACTGGGGTAAGGCGGCGCGGTTCTTCCAGGCGCTGGGATACGAGCTGGAGTTCGCGACGGACCACGACTCCGGCCAGCTGCGCAACGGGGACGGTCCCTACGTGTTCATCGCCGAGGTTCCCGAGGACCAGGAGCCCCAGACGCGGATCGTGCTGAAGGTGCCGGACGCCGACACGTTCCGTCCCGATCCTGTCGTCGAGGTGGTCACACCGTTCGAGGACACCCATTACGGGACCAGGGAGATGACCGTCCGCGACCCCGACGGGCGCGTGTGGAGCCTCCAGGCGCCCGCCAAGAACTGAACTGCGACGAAGGCGGCACACCATGACGCACGAGCAGATGCAGACACCGGACAACACCGCGGTGCGGACCGCCCTCTGGCGGGCGATGCACGTCCAGGTCGACGCGTCCCCGCATGTGGTCGAGGACGAGATCGGCCTACGGCTGGCGGCTCCCGGCGACGACTGGCGCGCCCGCCCGGACATGGACCCAGTGGCCACCGCCGGGTTCCGGGCAGCCATCGTCGCCCGCGCTCGTTTCATCGAGGACCTGATCGCCGAGCAGGCCGACCAGGGCGTGACCCAGTACGTCATCCTGGGGGCCGGTCTGGACACCTTCGCCCAGCGTGAGCCGGAACTCGCCTCCCGGCTGCGGATCTTCGAGGTGGACCAGCCCGGCACCCAGGCATGGAAGCGCCACCGCCTGGTCGAACTCGGCTACGGCGTCCCCGACTGGCTGCACCTGGTGCCGGTGGACTTCGAGGCGAGCGAGGACTGGCTGAAGAAGCTGGCCGAGGCCGGCTTCGATGCCGGCCGGCCGGCGGTCATCGTCTCCACCGGCGTCACCATGTACCTCACCAAGGACGCCACCGCGGCCACCCTGCACCAGATCGCCGGGCTCGCGCCCGGCTCGACGCTCGCCATGACCTTCCTGCTGCCGACGGAACTGCTCGACGACGCCGACCGCCCCGGCCTCCGTACGAGCAAGGAAGGCGCAGAGGCATCCGGAACACCGTTCATCAGCTTCTACGCCCCGCCCGAGATGCTGGCTCTGGCCCGCGAAGCCGGCTTCGCGGACGCGCGACACGTGTCGGGAGCTTCGCACGCCGACCGCTACTTCGCCGATCGCACCGACGGCCTGCGCCCGTCGGGCGGAGAGGACCTGCTGCTGGCCACCACCTGACACTCACCTCACGCCTTCCCGCACCGCGCTCGGTCAGGACACGAGGCGGCCCGGGCGACGAGCAGTTGCGCGACCACGAACGGAAAGAGACAGGGAGGCGCGGTCATGAGCCGGATTCTGGTGACCGGTTCCGCGGACGGGCTCGGACGGGCCGCGGCCGATTCACTGCTGTCCGAGGGACACGACGTGGTCGTGCACGCCCGGAACCAGGAGCGGGCGGCGGGCCTCGACGCGCTGGCGGACCGTGGGGCGCGCATCGTGCTGGGCGAATTCACGGACCGTGACGCCGTACGGCGCATCGCCGCGGAGCTGAACGACGCGGGGCCGCTCGACGCGGTCATCCACAACGCCGGTGTGTGGAGCGGACCGGCGGTCATGCCGGTCAACATCATCGCGCCGTACCTGCTCACGGCCCTGCTCCGCGGGCCGCGCCGGTTGGTCTACCTGAGCAGCGGCTCGCATTTCGGTGGGCACCCCGCACTCGACGGGGTCGACTGGCGGGGCCGGAGCGCGGGCTCGTACGCCGACAGCAAGCTGTTCGTCACAACGCTCGCGGCCGCGGTGGCGCGCCTGCGTCCAGGGGTGCTGAGCAACGCCGTGGATCCGGGCTGGGTGCCGACGAAGATGGGCGGCCCGAGCGCACCGGACGATCTGGAGCAGGGTCATCGGACGCAGGAGTGGCTCGCGTCGAGCGACGAACCCCAGGCGCTGGCCACCGGCGGCTACTGGTACCACCGCGAGCAGCTCCAGCCGCACCGCGCCGTCCACGACGAGGCATTCCAGGACCGCCTGCTGCAGGCGTTGGCCGAGGAGACGGGCACCGCGCTCTGAGCAGCCAGGAGCGCTGCTCGACGATCTCGGGCTCGACGCGAGTGACGGGGCCGTTACCCTCGCAGCATGACCACCGAGGTGAAGCGAAGCCCCCGAGAGCGGCTGCTGGATGCGGCGGCCACACTCACCTACCGGGACGGGGTCGGCATCGGTGTCGAGGCCCTGTGCAAGGCGGCGGGGGTTTCGAAGCGGTCCATGTACCAGCTCTTCGAGAGCAAGGACGAACTGCTGGCGGCGAGTCTGGAGCGGCGCGCCTCCGTCTTCGCGGCCGGGCTCCTGCCCGCGGCGGACGACGGCCGTTCACCCCGCGAGCGGATCATGCACGTCTTCGAGCAGGTGCAGTTGCAGGCGGGTGCGCCCGAGTTCCACGGCTGTCCGTACCTGTCCGCGCAGATCGAGCTCAAGGACCAGAACCACCCCGCGAGCCGGGTCGCCCACCGGATCAAGGAGAACCTGACGGGCTTCTTCCGGGCCGAGGCCGAACAGGGCGGCGCGAGCGATCCCGACCTGCTGGCCCGGCAGCTCAGCCTGGTCTTCGACGGCGCCAGCGCCCGCGCGGGAATCCAGGCCGACAAACTGACCGGGCTCCTCGCGCCCACGATCGCCACCCTGCTCGACGCAGCGGGCGTGCGCTGACGGCTGACGCATCTTCCGTCCGGGCGGCCCCCTCGCTTCCCGGTACCCGGGGAAGCCCGATGGCCGCATGAGTGCCGCCGACGAGGTCCACGGGAGCGCCCGGCACCCGCCGGTGCCGCCGGAATTGGTAGCGTCAAGCCGTGGATCAGGGGCCCGGTTCGGACGGCAGCGGCTATCTCTCTCCGTCCGCGCGAGCTGTCAGGGCGCTGCGGATCGGCTCGGCGGTGCTCGTGCTCGGTGTGGTGGTGCCCGCGGCCGTCGTCGCGGGCGCCGAGGACCACGGCCCATGGCGGTCCGCCGCCGTGCTGCTGCTCGCGGTGTTCCAGATCGCGGCGCTGTGGTGGGTGGTCCGCAGTCCACGGACCGTCCTCACCCTCACCGCGCTGACCGGCGTCGCGCTCTGGCTGGTCCTTCCCGAGGTGAGCCTGACCGGCGCGCTGCTCGCGGCCCAGATCGCGCTGTGCGTCCTGTCGTCGCTGTCACCGCCGCGCGTGTCGCGATGGTGGCTGCTCGGTCTGCTGGCGCTCACACCGGTCGCGTTCGTCGGCGGCGGAGCCCTGGGCCTGGCGGCGTACCCGCTGGCCGTCACGCTGGCCTGGACCGGTGGGCAGTGGCGCCGGGCGCAGCGCGAGCGCCTCGTCGCGCAGACCCAGCGGGCCGCGGCGGAGGAACGCGCCAGGATCGCCCGCGAGGTCCACGACGTGGTCGCGCACACCGTGTCCGTCATGGTGATCCAGGCGAGCGCGGCCGAGGACATCTTCGAGCAGGACCCGGAGCGGGCACGGCAGGCGCTGCGCGCCATCGACGGCGCGGGCCGATCCGCGCTGAGCGAGCTGCGGCTGCTCCTGCGCGCCGAGCCCCCGCACGACGGCGCCGACGAGCGCAGGCCCCCGCGCGGACTCACGGACCTGGAGGAACTGGCGTCGAACACCCGCGCCCTGGGGCTCGTCGTGGACCTGACCCCGGGCGAGCGCACGCAGACCCCCGCCGCCGCGGTGGATCTCGCGGGATACCGCATCGTGCAGGAGGCCCTGACGAACACCCTGCGCCATGCCAGGGCCACCCGCGTGAGCATCCGCGTGCGCTACGACGCCTCGACCGTGCACCTCACCGTGACCGACGACGGGCGTCCCCCGGCCCGCGCCGGCCGCTCCCCCGGAGCCGGGCGCGGCCTGCTCGGCATGCGCGAGAGGGCGGCGCTCCTCGGCGGCAGCCTGCAGGCGGGGCCCCGGGCGGACGGCGGTTTCGAGGTGCGTGCCGAGCTGCCGATAGGCTACGAGCCGTGACGATCCGGGTAGTGGTGGCCGACGACCAGGCACTGGTCCGGGGCGGCTTCCGCATGATCATCGACGCACGAGACGACCTGGAGGTCGTCGGCGAGGCGGCCGACGGACAGCACGCGGTACGGCTGGTCCACCAGACGCGGCCGGACGTCGTCCTGATGGACGTCCGGATGCCCGTGATGGACGGCGTCGACGCCACCCGCGAGATCATCGCTTCGGGCAGTACGGCCCGGGTCCTCGTCGTCACCACCTTCGACCTGGACGAGCATGTGCTGACGGCGCTGCGCGCGGGCGCCAGCGGCTTCCTGCTCAAGGACATCCGGCCCGCCGAACTCGCCGAGGCCATCCGGGTCATCGCCCGCGGCGACTCGCTGCTCGCCCCCAGCGTGACGCGGCGCATGCTCGACCGCTTCGCACACACCGGCCCGGCCGAGCGGCCGACGCCCGCCGCGCTGTCGGAGCTCTCGGCACGCGAGCTCGAAGTCCTCGCCCTGATCGGGCAGGCGCTGTCGAACGCGGAGATCGCCGGGCACCTCAGCCTGTCGGAGGCGACCGTCAAGAGCCATGTCTCGGCGGTGCTGCGCAAACTGGGGCTGCGGGACCGGGTGCAGGCCGCGGTCGCCGCGTACGACTACCGGATCGTGCAGCCCCGAGACCTCTGACGCCCGGTGCCGCATCGGTCCGCGTGACTCATCCTCCAGGATGAGTGCCGGGCCCACTCATCCCATGTGTCCAGCGGGGTTCCACCCGCTGGGCGGATCACTCCCGTTCATGACCGCCGTAGCGTCGACGTCATGACGCAGCCTCCGTACCGCACGACCCAGCCTCTGTACTGCCGGATGTACCTCACGGCCTACGACGCCTCCGCGGGCGACCTCCACGACCGCACCAGGACCGGATTCCTGCTCCGGGCCGCCGTCCTGGCGGAGCTGGCGATCCGGGGGAACCTCGTCGACTCCGACGGCGACGCGCTGGTCGCGACGCCGGGGCCGACCGGAGACCCGGTCCTCGACCTGACGCTCGACCACATCGCGCGCGAGCGGCGCAGCTGGAAGTCCTGGATCAAGCACGACCGCAAGGAGACGCTGCACTCGGTCGAGGAACAGCTCGCCGCCCAGGGCGTGCTGGCCGTCGAGGAGAAGAAGTCCTTCGGCCGGTCCCGGCGCACGGTATCGGTCCCCGACCCCTCGGCCGTCACCGCACTGAAGGCCACCGTGACCGAACTCCTGCACGGCACCGAGCCCGTCGCGCGGATCGCACCCGCCGACGCCGCGCTGGCCGCCCTGGCCGCGGCCGGCGGCATCCGGTCCGTCGTCTCCCGCTCGGACGCCCACGCCCGCAAGGACCGTATCGAGGAGCTGACCGGACGTCTCGGCGCGGTGGCTCCCGGGCTGGGCGAGGCGGTCGGCGGCCTCGGCATGACGCTGGTGGCCGCGCAGGGCGGGATGGGCGGCAGCTGACATGCGCGCTCCGGCAGTGGTCATCCGCTCTTTGGCGGTCGCCCTCGCGAGCGCGTCGGCCGCGTTCGCGCCCCTGCCCGTCGCGGCGGCGACGCCGACCGCGCCCGCGGTGACGGCCCTGCCCACGGCGGCACCGACCCCGCCCGGCGTGGTGCACACTCACGACGGCGCGGTCCGCGGCAGTGTCCACGACGGCTACCGGACCTACCAAGGAATCCCGTACGCTGCGCCGCCGGTCGGTGCCCTGCGCTGGACCGCGCCCCGGCCGCCGTCGCCCTGGACAGGAGTGCGGGACGCCCGGCATACGGCTCCCGCGTGCGCCCAGCCCGACGGCGAGGTCCGCGGCGGCAGCACGGCCGAGGACTGTCTGTACCTCAACGTGACCGCGCCGGACGCGGCCACTCCCGCCCGCCCTCGGCCGGTGGTCGTATGGCTGCACGGCGGCGGCCTCACCACCGGGACCGGCAGCTCCTACGAGGCGCACCGGATGGCCGTACGCGGCGATGTCGTGGTCGTCACGGTCAACTACCGCCTCGGAGCACTGGGGTTCCTCACCCGCCCGGGCCTCGCCGGCTCCGGCACGTTCGGCCTCGCCGACCAGCAGGCGGCGCTCCGCTACGTCCGCGCCGACATCGCGGCCTACGGCGGCGATCCCCGCAACGTCACCCTGGCAGGCCAGTCCGCGGGGGCCTACAGCGTCTGTGCGCAGCTCGCCTCGCCGTCGGCTGCGGGGCTCTTCCACCGGGCGATCATCGAGAGCGGACCGTGCTCCGGGCAGCCCGAACGGCCCTTCGCGCCCTCCGCGTACCCGCGCGTCACGGCCGAGGCGGCCGGGACCGAGCTCACCGCGAAGGTGGGCTGCGCCCAGGCGGCCCATCCCCTCGCCTGCCTGCGCAAGGTGTCGCCCGCGCGGCTGCTCGCCCACCAGGGGATCGACCAACACCCCGTCTACGGAACGCCGTTGCTGCCGAAGGACCCTGCCTCCGCACTGGCCACGGGCGACCTGCGGCGGATGCCCGTCCTGCTCGGCAGCAACCACGACGAGGGGAACGTCTGGGCCGCCGGCATCATGCGGGCGGGCACCGTCGTCACGCCGGAGACGTGGCCGGACGTCGTCAGGAGCTACACCCCCGACCCGGCACGCACTCCGGAGGTCATCCGCGCGTACCCCGTCACGGCCGACGACGGAGGGCCGGTGTTCGGCGCCGTCATCGGCGACTCGAACTACGCCTGCCCGACCGCGAGCACGGCCCGGCGGCTCGCCGGCCGGATGCCCGTGTGGCGCTACGAGTTCTCCGATCCGAACGCGCCCCGCCCCACGACGACCGAGCCGCCCTTCCCGCTCGGCGCCACCCACACCACGGAACTCCCGTACCTCTTCGACCTGGGCGGCAGGCCCCGCGCCCTGACAGAACCCCAAAAACGCCTGGCCGACATGATGATCGGCTACTGGACGCGCTTCGCCCGCTCGGGCGATCCCAACGGCGAGGGTGCGCCCCGCTGGCCACGGACCGGCGTACAGACCCTGCTCCCCGACCGCGTCGGCCCGACCCGCCCCGGCATGGGCCACCACTGCGACGTCTGGGCCGACCAGCCCTGACGGAGGCCGACCACTTTGTGCACCCCGGGCTTGCCGATCGCTCCGTGCACCCGGGCTTGCGACCGCTGCGTGCACCCGGACTTGCCGATGACTTGACGATCCGTTCCATGGACGTTCAACCGAGTGTCCATGCCAAGGCTGTGTGTTGTCCCTAGGTTTCCTGAGGCTGGAAAGAAGGGACTATGGACACACTCCTCGCAGTCCGCGCCCGTGGGATCACCAAGTGCTTCGGCGACGTCGTCGCGCTCGACGGCGTCGACCTCGATGTGACGCAGGGTCAGATCCACGGCCTGGTCGGACCGAACGGCGCCGGCAAGACGACGCTGCTCGGTCTGCTGCTGGGTCTGGCCGTCGCCGACAGCGGGGGCCTTCAGATCCTGGGTACGCGGGTCGGACGGGCGCTCACCGCTCCCGACGGTGTCGCCGGCTTCGTGGACGGCCCTGGTCTCTACCCCTCGCTCACGGCCAGGCAGAACCTCGCCGCACTGGCCGCCCTGCGCGCAGGCGACGCGCGGACGGCGGGGATCGACGACGTGCTCGACCAGGTCGGGCTCACCGATGTCGCCGACGACCGGACCCGCGGCTTCTCCCTCGGCATGCGTCAACGGCTCGGGCTCGCCGCCGCCCTGCTCACCAGACCCCGGCTGCTCGTGCTCGACGAGCCCTCCAACGGTCTCGACCCGGCCGGCAAGAGACACGTACACGGTGTGCTCACCCGGCTCGCCGCCGACGGAACCGGTGTCGTGCTCTCCAGCCACCGTATGGACGACCTCGAAGCACTGTGCTCCGAGGTCACCATCCTCGCCACCGGCCGGGTCGTCTTCTCCGGTCCGCTGAACAAACTGGCCGCCGAGAACCGTGAACTCGACTACCGGATACGGACTTCCGACCCGGGGGCCGCGCGCCGGCTGACCGCCGACACGGCCGGCGTCCGGATCGTGGACGACTCCGTCGTACGGCAGGACGCCGAAGTCCTCGTCGTACGCGCGATGACGCCCGCCCTCGACGAACTGGTCGCGGCGCTCGTGCGATCGGGCATCGCGGTGCGCGAGCTCGCCCCCGTGGTGTCACCCCTGGAGGCCGCGTTCCTCGCCCTCACCGACCAGCAGGAGGCCGGTCGATGACCGCGACCGTCACCGATGACAGCGTTGCCGTCGCCCGCCCCGTCTCCGTCGCGCGCGGCTACCGCTTCGAGCTGGTCAAGCTGGTCTCGCAGTGGCGCGTACGCCTGTTGGTGCTCGCCTGTTGGATCGCGCCCGCACTGTTCGTCGCCGGGGTGGGCCAGCAGAGCACGCTCCCCTCGGACACGCTCTTCGGCCGCTGGATGCACGCCACGGGGTGGGCGGGACCGCTGGTGATGCTCGGTTTCGCGGGCACCTGGGCGCTTCCCCTGCTGACCTCGCTGGTCGCCGGTGACGTGTTCTCCGCCGAGGACCGGCTCGGCACCTGGCGCCATCTGCTGGTGGCGGTCCGGTCGACCAGGCGGATCTTCGTGGCGAAGTCGCTGGCCGGCCTCACCGTCATCGTGCTGCTGGTGGCCGGGCTGGCCGTGTCCAGCGCGGTCGGCGGGCTGGTGTCGGTCGGCAACCAGCCGCTGGTCGGTCTCGACGGTCACCTGCTGGCGCCTTCCGATGCCGCTGGGAGGGTGCTCCTCGCCTGGGTCTGCGCCCTCGCCCCGACGCTGGCCCTCGCCGCGATCGGGCTCCTCGGTTCGGTGGCTCTGGGGCGCTCGCCGATGGGGCTGCTGCTGCCGCCGCTCGTCGCGCTCGCGATGCAGGTCGCCCAGATGCTGCCGCTGCCCGTCGCCGTACGACTCGCCCTGCCCGGTTACGCCTTCATCGCCTGGAACGGCCTGTTCACCAGCCCGGCTCAGCTCGCCCCGCTCCTGATCGGCATCGCGGTCAGCCTGGTGTGGGCGGTGCTCGCGACCGCGCTGGCATATCTGCTGTTCGTGCGGCGCGACTTCACCAATCCCGCCTACGACGGTTCCGGGCGCCGCGCGTTCACTCTCGGACTGCTGCCGCTGGCCGGACTGACCGCCGTCACCGTCGCGGTGGTCGCCGTGGCGACCCCGTCGACGGGCTCCGGAATCGCGCAGGACAAGGTCCAGCGGTCGGTCGCCACGGCCTTCGCCCACCTCTATCGCCTGCAGACGCGGCAGCTCCACCGCCCCGCCGTCACCGAGGCGCAGCTGCGGGTCGCGGCGGCGTGCACCAAGAGCGCGGGCCAGGCCGTCCAGGAGGGGGCGGGCAACGACTGGCGTTGCGTCGTGACGTGGCATCTCCCCGGCGTCCCGGTCGCCGGGACGGCCATCTATCAGCTCGACATCACCTCGGACGGGCGGTTCGTGGCCGATGGCGACGGTCCGAAGGAAGTCAACGGCTACTTCCTGGTGCGGACTTCGACCGGTGACGCCCCGAATCCGCTGTGGCAGTTCGACGGCAACGTCGAATTGCTCGACACCCACTGAAGGGACAGTTCCGTGCAGGTAACGCGCCAGCGTCGGATCAACGAAAAGAACCAGGTCGACTTCTTCGGCAGACGCGTCGGCCGCCGGGCCCTGCTGGTGACGGCCGGCGTCGCGGTCGCCCTCGGCGTCACGGGCACCGCGGTCGCCTCGACGTGGCAGTTCGGCAGTCAGCAGGTCGCCCAGGAGACCCCAAACGGCCAGGTCATCTCCAGCGACCAGTACATCAAGCCGTACGGCAGCCGCACCGTCATCAACGACGGCAAGATCATGTCATCGACGGTCAGCCCCGACGGCACCCACCTCGCGGCCACGGTCGCCGACGGTGACGCATCGCTGGTGATCATGGACCTCGCGACCGGTCAGGTGAAGCAGAAGGTCGGCACCAACGCGGCGGACGACCTGCGCATCAAGAGCGGTTCCGTCGGCCAGGAGGGCCCGAGCTACTCGCCCGACGGTTCGCAGCTGTGGCTGGGCCAGACCGACGGCTACACCAAGTTCACCGTGGGCGCGGACGGCACGCTGTCCAGCCCGGTGACCGTCCCGATCCCGGCCGACGGCACCAAGCACGCGCTCGTGGGCGCTGCGGTGTTCTCGGCCGACGGCTCCACCGTGTACTCCGCGGTCAACGGCCAGAACCGGGTGGTCGCCATCGACACGGCGACCGGAACCATCAAGCAGAGCTGGGCTGTCGGCAACGCCCCGCGCGGCATCGCGATGGTCGGCGACAAGCTGTACGTCAGCAACGAGGGCGGGCGCCCGGCCAAGGCGGGCGAGAGCACCATCAACTCCTACGGCACCCAGGTGCCGGCCGACCCGGACACCGGCGCCACCACCACCGGCACCGTCAGCGTCATCGACACGGCGGACCCGTCCGCCGCCGTCGGCAGCATCGACGTAGGACTGCACCCGACCGCGGTGTACGCCAAGAAGGGCGCGGTGTTCGTCACCAACACCGCCGACAACAACGTGTCGGTCATCAACACCGCGGGCGACAAGGTCGTACAGACCATCGCCACCCAGCCGTGGCCGGAGGCGAAGGTCGGCTACGAGCCCGACGCGGTGACCCTCACCGACGACGGACACCTGCTGGTGACGCTCGGCCGCGCCAACGCCGTCGCCGTCTACCGCTACAAGTCCCCGCAGGAGCCCGCCAGTTACGTGGGCCTGCTGCCGACCGACTACTTCCCCTCCGAGATCACAGCCGTCGGCAAGAACATCGTCGTCTCAAACACCCGCGGCATCGACGCCCGGCGCCCCACCGCCGCCGCCGGCCACGGCACCCACGACACGACGTCGAGCCTGACGCAGTTCACGCTGCCCGACGACAGCGTCATCAGGAAGCAGACAGCCAAGGTCTTCCAGCAGAACGGCTGGACCCCCGGCTCGGTCCTGACCTCCAAGGGCAGGAGCAAGGTGCCCCCGCTGCCCGTCCCGGTGCGGCTCGGCGACCCCTCAACGATCAAGCACGTCTTCCTGCTCGTCAAGGAGAACCGGACCTACGACCAGGTCTTCGGCGATCTGCCCCAGGGCAACGGCGACTCCGCGCTCACCACGTTCGGCGAGAACGTGACGCCCAACCAGCACGTCCTGGCCGAGCAGTTCGGGCTGTACGACAACTTCTACGACGTCGGCACGAACTCCGCGGAGGGCCACAACTGGCTGATGCAGTCGGACAACCCGGAGTACACCGAGTCCTCGGCCGGTGAGTACCAGCGCAGCTACGACACCGAGAACGACGCCCTCGGCCACCAGAAGTCCGGCTTCATCTGGAGCGGTGCGCAGGCGGTCGGCAGGTCGGTCAAGGACTTCGGTGAATTCCAGTCGCTGGAGAGCAAGCCGGCCGGCGCGAACTGGCAGAACCTGTACTGCGACTCCAAGAACATGGCCGCGACCGGGGCGGGAACCCAGTACCCCATCCAGACCGGCTCGGCGATCCCCTCGCTCAACAACGTGTCGGTGCAGGGCTTCCCGATGTTCGACCTCGACGTCCCGGACATCTACAAGTACGAGATCTGGAAGCAGGACTTCGAGAAGAACGGTCCGGCGAACCTGAACATGTTCTGGTTCTCCAACGACCACACCGGCGGTCCGGCCAACGCCGCCGCCGAGGTCGCGGACAACGACCTCGCGGTCGGCCGCATGGCCGACAAGATCTCGCACAGCAAGTACTGGAAGGACTCGGCGATCTTCGTCGTCGAGGACGACTCCCAGAACGGCCTCGACCACGTGGACGGCCACCGCGCCCCGGTCCAGATCATCAGCCCCTGGGCCAAGCACGGCACCGTCGACAGCCACTACTACTCGCAGATCACGATGATGCGGACCATCGAGCAGATCCTCGGGATCCACCCGATGAACCAGAAGGACAGCGCGGCCACCCCGATGTACGGCGCGTTCTCCCTGAAGCCGGACAACACCCCGTTCACGGCGGTGCCCAACCGCACCTCCCTGACCCTCGGCGTGAACCCGCAGCCCTCCTGCGGCTCGGACACCCCGGCCGCCCAGAACGCCGACGCGGCGCCCGCGCCCACCTCCGCCGCGATCCCGGAGGCCAAACAGCAGCTCGCGGCCCAGTGGCGGACCTGGGCCTCCCACCAGCGGCTGACCGGCCCGCACGCCGTACCCGACTACGCCAACGCCGAGCAGATGAACCGCTACACCTGGTACCAGACCCACAACTGGACCAAGCCGTACCCCGGCGACAAGAAGGTCTACACGCCGAACGACGTACCCGGCGCCTACCTCCCCTCGCCGGAGTCCGACGGCTGACGCGGGCCGACCCCATCGTGGGCGCCCGGCCGGAATCACCGCCGGCCGGGCGCCCACGCCTGTTCACGGAAGCTCCTGCTCGGCCCAGATGATCTTTCCGTGCGACGTGTACCGGGCACCCCAGCGATGGGTGAGCTGGGCCACCAGGAAGAGGCCGCGGCCACCTTCGTCCATGCTGCGGGCGTGCCTCAGGCGCGGGGCCGTACTGCTGGCGTCGGAGACCTCGCAGGTCAGGCGGGAGTCGCGCAGGAGTCGTAGGCGAATGGGCGGGGTGGCGTGGCGAATCGCGTTGGTGACCAGTTCGCTCACGACGAGTTCCGTCGTCATGGACAGTGCCTCCAGGCCCCACGCTTCCACCTGGCGGGTCGCCCGGGCACGGACATCGGCGACGGCTGCGGGGTCCGCGGGCACGTCCCACGAGACGACGTGGTCGGCGCCCAGGGCGTGGGTGCGCGTCAACAGCAGGGCGATGTCGTCGGGTTGAGGCACGGGCACGAGCTGCTGCACCGCCGACGTGCACAGCGCTTCGAGGCTGGAGTCGGACCGGGACAGCACCTCGCCGAGTCGGGACATGCCCAGCTCCATGTCGCCCTCGGCCCCTTCGATGAGGCCGTCGGTGTAGAGCCCGAAGAGGCTGTTCTCGGCGAGCTCGATCTCGGCGGCCTCGAACGCCATCCCGCCCAGGCCGAGCGGAGGCCCGGCCGGGGGCTCCGGGAAGGAGACGTGTCCGTCCGGGGCGACGACGACAGGGGGCGGATGCCCAGCGCGGGCCATCGTGCAGCGCCTGGTGACCGGATCGTAGACGGCGTACAGGCAGGTTGCCCCGAGGAAGGCGGTCCTGCACTCGTCGGCGCCCTCGTCCTCGGGCACCTCCTCGCTCAACCGGAGCACGAGGTCGTCGAGGTGGGCCAGAAGTTCGTCGGGGGGCATCTCCATGTCGGCGAGGGTCTGCACCGCGGTGCGCAGGCGGCCCATGGTCGCCGCCGCGCCGATGCCGTGGCCGACCACGTCGCCGACGACGAGGCCCACCCGGGCGCCGGACAGCGGGATCACGTCGAACCAGTCACCGCCGACTCCGCCCGTCGCGTCAGCCGGCAGGTAGGAGGAGGCGACGTCCAGCGCGGTTCCGCCGGTCAGCGCGTGGGGCAGCAGGCTGTGCTGAAGGGTGACCGCTGCCGTGTGTTCGCGGGTGTAGCGGCGGGCGTTGTCGACGCACAGCGCGGCGCGCGCCACCAGTTCCCGGGCCAGCAGGACGTCGTCGGGCTGGAACGAGGCGGTGTTGAGCGAGCGCATGAACGTGGTGAGGCCCAGGGCGGTGTTCCGCGCCCGCATCGGCACGGAGATGAGGGAGTGCAGTCCGAACTCGCGGATGCGTTCCGTTCGCGCGGGCTGATCAGTGACCCACACGTCGTCGGTCGGGTCGAGGACCGGGATGAGGATCGGTTCGCCCTTGACGAGCTGGTCCAGCCCGTGCGGCGGGGGAAGGAAGTCCACCCGTTCGCCGATCCGCGCAACAGCCTCCGGGCAGCCCTCGCGCACCGAGCTCATTCCGGCGCGGCGCATCACCGGCCTGGCGGGCGCCGGTCCCGCGTCGGTCAGCCACGTGCCGTGCCCCTCGGCGCTGAGGACGGGCTCCAGGAGGTCGACGAGGACGAAGTCGGCGAAGCGGGGAACCGCGAAGTCGGCCAGCTCCTGGGCCGTCCGGAGCACGTCGAGCGTACTGCCGATGCCGGCCCCGGCTTCGTTGACCAGGGACAGCAGCCGGCGGGCGTTCCACCGCTCGGTGACGTCCTGGACCATGTAGCAGACACCGGTGACGGAGTTGTCGGCGTCCACCAGGGGGAAGAAGGAGGTGGAGTAGGCGCGTTGGCGGTGCGGGTCGGCCCAACTCCATCCCGTGTACTCGTAGTCGGTCACCGGCGTCCCGGTCGCCAGCACCTTGCGCATCAGTCCCTCGATGGTCTCCGCCTGCAGCCCGGGCAGCAGATCGCTCAGCCGACGGCCCAGCCGCTGCTCACGGGGCACACCGCCGAAGCGTTCCAGGGTGTCGTTCAGCCACACGTAGCGCAGTTGCAGATCCATGACCGCCATGCCGACCGGCGAGCGGGTCAGGAAGCCGTCGAGGACGGACTGTCCCACCGTCCACTGCTGCCGCTGCTCCCGTCCCGAGATCAGAAAACACTCGTCCTCGCCGATCCGGAAGGACGCGGAGACGCGCAGCTCGACCTCGATGCTGCGGCCGTCGCGGTGCCGTACGGGAATGAGACCGCTCCACCCCATTCCGGCGCGGCACCGCTCCGCGATGCCCGCCACCCGTGCGGGATCCCCGGACATCGCCAGCAGCGGAGCGGCGGAGCGGCGGACGACCTCCGCCGCGCGGTGGCCGAGAAGCGCTTCGGCGGCCCGGGTCCAGCCGATCACGACGCCGTGCGCGGACACCACGGCTGCCGCGTCGCTCGACGCGTCGAAGAGATCGCGCGGTCCGACAGGCGGGGGCGCATCGGAACCGTTATGTACAGAATCCATTGGTCCCATCCTCTACACGAACCATGGTGCTGCTTGTCCGCCCGATGTGCACGGTCCCGGCCCGAGGGCCGCCGGGGGACCGCCCGGCTGGGCAAGGCGGGGAGCCGGGGGCAGCATGGATGAGTGAGGAGGATGTGGGATGACGCCCGATTCCTTGCACGCCGACGGTGACGAGTACGGCGCCGGGCCGCCCCGGCCGACCGGCCTGCTCGATGTGCTGAGCGTGGCCGCGGTGGTCCTGGACGCCGGCGGACGCATCGTGTTCTGGACCCCGCAGGCCGAGGAACTCTTCGGCTACTCCGCGCAGGAGGCCCTCGGCGAATACGCGGCGCGACTGTTCGTCCACCCAGAGCAGCTGCAATCCGTGGTGAGCCTGTTCGCGGAGGTACTGACGACCGGCCGGAGCTGGGCCGGCGCCTTCCCCATCCTGCACAAGGACGGCAGCAGCCGCCTGATGGAGTTCCGCAACATGCGGCTGACGGACGACCTGGGGGACGTCTATGCCTTGGGTATCGCGGCCGACCACGCCCTGCTCCAGCGCGTCGAGACCGATCTGGCCCTGTGCGAGCGGCTGATCAACCAGTCCCCGATCGGTCTGGCCCTGCTCGACCCCGAACTGCGGTATCTCCTGGTCAACCCGGCACTGGAGCGTATCGACGGCATCCCCGCCGAGGACCACATCGGCCGGCATCTGCGGGAGACCCTGCCCTTCCCCGACGTCGACACCGTCGAGTCCGCGCTGCATCAGGTGCTCACCACCGGCACGCCGCTGCTCGACCAGTACCACGTAGGCCGTCCCCCGGCCGACCCCGAACACGAGCACGCCTGGTCCCTGTCCTTCTACCGGCTCGAGGACCCCGGAGGGCGGATCCTGGGCGCGGCCACCTCGGTCGTCGACGTCACCGAACGGCACCGTGCGGCGAGCGAGGCCGACCGGGCCCGAAGGCGCCTGGCCCTCATCGCGGACGCCTCCACCCGCGTCGGCACCACGCTGGAGGTGGAGCAGACCGCCCACGAACTGGCCGACATCGCCACTCCCGAGCTCGCCGACGTGGTCGCGGTGGACCTCCTCGACTCCGCCCTGGCCTGCCGCCGTACCCGCAGGCCGGACAACGGGCCGGAGCTGTTTCGCGCCCTCGCGCTCAAAGCGGCGCACCCCACTCCGGCCCTGCGCGCCGCCGACCCTCCCGGTGACCTCGCCGCGTACGACGGCGACCGCCTTGTCACGCTGTGCGTCCACACCGGCCGGCCGGTCCTGGTCCGTCATGTCGGCGAGCACGATCTGCGACGCATCGCCCGTGACGCCGACGCCGGCGCGCTGCTGGCCCAGGCCGGCGTGCACTCGTATCTGGCCGTGCCGTTGATCGCCCACGGCGAGGTGCTCGGCGCCCTCGACCTCAAGCGCACCCGCAACCCGCTCCCGTTCGACGAGGACGACGTCGTCCTGGCCAGTGAGCTGGCCAGCCGCGCCGCCGTGGCCATCGACAACGCCCGCTGGTTCCAGAGCGTGCGCAACACCGCCCTCACTCTCCAGCGCAGCCTGCTGCCCGACCACCCGGTGCACCAGACCGGCCTGGAGCTCGCCTCCCGCTATCAGCCCGCCCA
Organism: Streptomyces sp. R21; assembly: GCF_041051975.1. GTDB lineage: Bacteria > Actinomycetota > Actinomycetes > Streptomycetales > Streptomycetaceae > Streptomyces. The sequence continues at coordinate 2,390,456 of NZ_CP163435.1, forward strand.
GGCCACCAGCGAGGTCGGCGGCGACTGGTACGACGTCATCCCCCTGACCGACGACAAGACCGCCCTGGTCGTCGGCGACGTCATGGGCAACGGCATCGACGCCGCCGCCACCATGGGCAGGCTGCGCACCGCCACCTGCGCCTACGCGGACCTCGACCTGGTGCCCGAAGCCGTGCTCCAGCACCTGGACAAGATCACCTGCGATCTGGAGCACTACATCGTGACCTGCCTCTACGCCGTCTACGACCCGCACACGAGGCAGTGCCGCATCGCCAACGCGGGACACATGCCGCCCGCGCTGGCCCGCCCCGGCCAGGCACCCGTCCTGCTCGACCTGCCCACCGGAGCCCCGCTCGGCGTCGGCGGCGTCGTCTTCGAGACCAGCACGGTCGAACTCGGCCCCGGCGACCTGCTGGTCCTGTACACGGACGGCCTGGTCGAGACGCGGCACCATCCCATCGACGACCGCCTGAACGTCCTCCTCAGCTTCCTCGACGAACCCCACCGGCCCCTCGAGGAAACCTGCGACCTCCTGCTGTACGGCCTGCGCCACCCCGAGGACCACGACGACGTGGCCCTCCTGATCGCCCGGACGCTGTAGGTCAGCGCGGGAGGGTGTCCTGCTGCGCGGCACGCTCCAGGAGGCGGGCCGCGCCCAAGGGGTTGTGGTTGCGCAGGTGGAGGTCGGCCGCGTACTCGAGGTCGCCGGCGAGCTCCGCGTCGTAGGCGTCGTCGCGCCAGGTTCTCGGCAGGCCGGGACCAGGGCGGCGCAGGATGCGGTCCAGTGCGCGGGGCGGGGCGGGGGGCTTCGTCCTCTCCGGGGTCAGCAGGTCGGCCACGATGGACAGTCCGTCCGCCGCCTCGGCCGGCAGTTGTACGTCCACTTCGGGGAGGGGACCGGCCCAGATGTCCCACACCGGTCGCCGTAGCGTCAGGTCGAAGACGAGGGTCGACTGCGGCTGCAGGACGACCGCCGTGGCGGCGTCCGCGTGGAAGAGCCGCTTCCGGGCGGTGGGCGGCAGCAGTGGCTGCGTCCGGTGTCCCAGCGGCAGAAAGAGAGTGCCCGGCCCCAGGCAGTACAACGACTCCCCCACCGGCAGCTGTTCGAGCACGCCGCCCGGCGCCGTGAGCAGAAACCGGTCACGTCCCTCGGTCAGCAGCGCGGCGTCGGCGAGGGGACGTCCCTGAAGCAGCGCGGGCAGCAGCGCGCAGTCGTCGGCGTCCAGCAGTACGGCGTCGACGGCCGCCCGAGGGGTACGCGCACGGACGACGGTCACCGGCGTCGGGGCCGGCGCGAGCGCGGCCTCCTCCCCGCCGACCAGCTCCGTCGTGACATTCGTCAGCGGACAGTCCTCGGAGCGCGTCACCAGCGCCGCGCCGTCGCAGAAGTCGCCGAGCGCTCGCAGCCGCGCGCACCCGTGGACGCTGTCCGCCAGCAGCCAGACCCCGCTCCCGGCCAGCGCCTCCAGCCGGCGGTCGGCCAGCGGGGAGCTCCTGCGGTGCTGCATCAGGAGGGAATCCCCGCTGCGACGGCACACCAGGGTGAAGGGGTCCCGTTCCAGTGCCATGACGAGGGAGCCCGGAAGCACCGCCTCGCCCTCCGCAGTGAGCCGTACCTCGTAGGTGACGACCGGGGTCTCAGGTGCGGAGGGTTCGGAGAAGAGCGGCGTCAGGGACACGGTCCGGAACCTCACGTACAGCCCCAGATCCAGTGCCCGTCGCACCACCGTGGGCACCTGCGGACCGGGCAGGAACAGTACGGCCTCCCGCAGCGGAACGGGTGCGACGGTGCGCAGCCCGGCGGCACGGATCAGATCCATCAGCTGTACGGCGACCAGGGCGTCCAGTGGTACGGCCCGACCGGACGGCGCGGTGCGCGTCGGCGGCGCGCCCCATCCCCGGTCGCGCACCAGGACGCCGGCCACCTCGACGTGCACGCGGCCGCCGGTCGCGGCGCTCATCTCCCGTACGGCTTCGAGGGAGAGGTCGGCCATCACCCACCAGCCGCGCCCGTCGGGCTCCCGGAAGCAGCGCACGCCCGCGCCCCGGTCGTCGCCCGGCAGCTGTCCGGCGTAGGCCAGCGCGGCGGAGGCCGTACGGAACCAACTCGCGGCGCGGGCTTCGGGGTTGGGCGGTTGCACCGGCACCGGTATCCGGGGAGGCGGCGGCTCCACCGCACGCAGCCGGGGTCGGGGCAGGGCTGGAGGCAGGGGCGGCATCCCGCCGTCGACGGGCTGGATGCCTCCGGTGGGCGGGCGCTGGTGCCGTCCGCCGTCCCCCGGGGGCTGCCCCGGCGGCTGGGGCTGCGAGCCCCTTCTGCGACGTGCCATGGATCATCCTGGATCGAGAGTCGGCGTTCGGTCTGTTGGTCCTTGACGCGGGTTCTTCGGCGTGGGGTCAGGGGTGGAGCGGAGGCGGCCGTTCGGAGGGCGTCACCCCCCGTCTCATGGAGTGCACGAGCCAAACGGCGTCGGCGACCTCGCTCCAGCTCTGCGAGACGGGGACATCCACGTGCCGTTGCTCCGGTGACGGGATCGACAGTTCCACGCCGAGGACGCGACGCGCCCACTCCTGCCAGCGCTGGGCCGCGCCCAGCCGGTGCCCTCGCACCGATGCCGCGAACAGCACCGCCACCTGGTCGAAGCGCCCCGCGCACTCGGCGACCGCCACGGCCCACTCCTCGACGAAAGGGTCGTAGGGAGCCGCCGCGTCGGCCAGCGCGGCCCTCGCCTGGCGAAGTACCGGCAGAACGTCCCGGTGGCCGCCGCCCTCGGCGAGTTCACAGCGGGCCAGGATCAATCTGCCCCGCAGGTCAGGGCGGAGCACGTCCTCGAACCTGGCAATCTCGTCGGAGGGCGAGGCTGCTCTGAGGAGATTGCGGACCCGCTCGAGCCCATACCTGCCGCGCCAAGTCGGCGGCAGCACCGTCGCCTTCGCCGTCACCGGGTCCGCCAGATGATGAGCCAGGATCCATGCCGCCATCACAGGCACCTCGGCCCGCCGGTACTCCTCCACCGCCTCGGCGTACTCCCCCATCCCCACGAGCAGGTCGGCCGCCGCCCGGGACGCCCCGCCCTCCCGATAGCAGCGCACGGCGTCGATCGGCAGCCCGGCCCTCTCGTAGAGCTGGGCGGCCCGGACGTAAAGCTCAGGCCTGGTCACGGAGTTGCTCCCGTGGCGGGGTGGTCGTCGACCGGTCCTCGGGGGCGCGGACGGCCGCGGGTTCCGCTCCGGGGTGGACCTCCTCGACCAGGGCGCCGTTCTCCACCACGCGGGCCACGTCGAGCGCGGCCTGGTGGTGGCGGGCGTCATGGTCGGCGAGGGCAGGGCCCTCGCGCAGATCGTCGACCTGGAAGAGCTCGACCTCCCCGGTGTCGGCGCGATAGCGGAACTTGATCCGGACTCGCATGACGCTCTCCTGAACTGACCCCTCGGACGGACCTGATCCCCGGACGGACTGAATCCCCTGCTGAACTAGATCCTCAGATCGAACTCGATCTCCAGCGTGCCGTCGGTCTCGCTGACGTTCAGCCGCTCGGCGCCCCGTGAACGGGCGTAGGCGAGCAGCGCGTCCCGGTAGGCCTCGGCCAGCGCCCGGTGCAGCAGGTTGCGCCCCTCGACCCCCACGGAGAGGAGCAACTCCTCTGCAGCGGCCCGCAGTTCACCGGCGCGGGCCTCGGCCGCCGCCGAGAAGGCACGGTCCGCGCGGGCCGCGGCCTGCTCGTCGAGCGCACCGCTCTCGCGCTCCTCGGCCTGGCGGCGTTCCTCGTCCATGCGCGCGCGGCGCGCGGCGTCGAAGGCGCGCTCCAGGTCCTCCTCGGCTTCCTGCGCGGCGTCCTCCTCGGTGCGGCCGCCCCAGTTGTCGTCGTAGTAGGTGCCGACGCCCTCGGCTTCGATCGTGTCGTTGACCTCCGCGCGGACGACCGTGGCGGCCTCGCCCGTCGCGGTGACGGTCGTGACCACGCGCGCGGTGATCTCCAGCTCCCGGGTGGCGGGGTCGTAGGCGAGGGAGCCGCCGTGCAGGGCGTGGCGGAAGACCCCGTCCTCGTCCTGCTCCCAGCCCGGCGTACGGTCGAGCACCGCGGGCAGCGCGGCGAGCGCCGGGATGCCGACGGTGTCGCCGAGCGGTTCGCGGATCCTGGCCTCGCCGTGGGTCTCCGCGGTGCGTGTGATCCGGCGGCGGATCTCCTGTTCCCAGGCGTGGGCGAGTTCACGGGTGGCGCGGACACGGACGCGGCGTGGATTGCACATCAGTGGAGCCCTTCGTCGCCGTACATCTCGCGGAACAGTTCGACGGTCGTGCGCTGTTCGCGCTGCACGGTGCGCAGCGCTTCCTGTTCTTCGGGGTGGTCTCGGCGCAGTTCCGAGGCGAGCCGTTGGATCTGGCGCATCAGTTCGTGGAGCTGTTCGCGCGAGTCGGCCTGGTCGCGGCGGGCCACGAACTCCTGGAGGTCGACCTGGAGGATCTCGAACAGTTCACGGATGCGGCTCCTGGACTCCTGGACCGGGACTCCGTGGTCGGCGACGATCCGCCGGATCGACGGCTCGTCCCGTGGGTCGGTCCACAGGTTGACGAGGCGCGCGAGGTCGGCGGGCCCCGCGCTGCCGCGTCCGGCGAGCAGGGCGGAGGCGGCGAAGACCTTCTGGGCCCGGACGGCGCGCCGGTCGGAGAAGGCGATGCCCTCGGCGCGGAAGCCCTGGAGGATGCGGGTGTAGGTGCCGCGGATCTCCGACACGTCGATGTCGGCCACCGCCCGTTGAAGGGTGTGCAGGTCGCCGGGGGCGATGCTGACCAGGTTGCGGTCGTGGTCCGTCAGCGGGCTGTTCCCGTCGTCGTCCCAGCCGCGGGCGATGCGTTCGCGCTCGCCCTGCCAGCCGAGCGCCAGGACCTCCTCGACCTCGTCGTCGGCGACGTAGTCCAGGTTGCAGCGCAGCAGGAAGCGGTCACTGAAGGCGTCGAGGACCGGATCGGCGGGGATTTCGTTGGACGAGCCGACCAGGGTGACGAGAGGGGTGCGGATGACGGTCCGGCCGGTGTGGAAGGTGCGCTCGTTGATCAGGGTGAGCAGGGTGTTGAGGATCGCGGAGCTGCCCTGGAAGACCTCGTCGAGGAAGGCCACGCGCGCTTGCGGGAGCATGCCTTCGGTGTTGACCTCGTAGATGCTCTGCTTCTGGAACAGCTCCACGTTGAGGGGGCCGAACAGCTCTGCGGGCTCGGTGAAGCGGGTCAGCAGGTAGCTGAACGGCTGGGTGTCGAGGACTTGGCAGAACCGGTCGAGGAGCCGTGTCTTGGCCGTGCCGGGCGGCCCGATGACCAGGATGTGCTCCTGGCAGAGGGCGGCGAGCCCGAGCAGGTCGACGACTTCGTCGCGGCCGACGAAGTCCTGCTTGACCTCCTTGAGCCGGTTGGCATAGCCCAGCGCGAGCAGGCGTACGGCGGTGTCGAGGCCTGTGTCCGTGGTCACGATGCCGTCTCCTCACTGCGCGGAGTGTCCTCGGGTGCGCTGTCGCCGGGCACGTCCTCTTCGACCTGTACGGCGCCGACGGACGGCGTGCCGGGGGTGGTTCCCCGGCGGCGGGTGACGAGGAGGGAGAGCGCGGGGCGCGTGCCTTCGGGCGGGCGTCCGATCGGCTGGGCCTTGTCGAGTTCGCGCAGCTGCCGTGCCCGGCGCAGCTGGCCGATGAGTTCGCCGAGCCGCCGTGCGTCCGGCACCCGCAGGCCCGGGCCGACGAGTTGGTCGGCGCGGGCGTCGCGGAAGAGCGAGCGGATCTCGTCACCGTTCATGCCTTCGGTGGCCCGGGCGATGGCGTCCAGGAGTGCCCCCGTGGTGCGGACCTCGAAGTGCCGGGCGTGCACGGCCGCGATGGCGCGGCGGGCCTCCTCGTCCGGCAGGTCGATCTTGACGGGCCGGAAGCGGCTGGGGCGCAGCAGGGCGTCGTCGATCAGGTCGATGCGGTTGGTGGTCCCGATGATGAGGACGGGCACGTCCGGGCGGAACCCGTCGAGTTCGGTGAGGAGTTGGGCCACGATGGCGTTGCCGGCCCGGCTGCCGCTGTCCTCGCGGCCGCTGCGGCGGGCGGCGATGGAGTCGAACTCGTCGAAGACCAGCACGGCGGGCGCGTTGCGCCGGGCCTCCGCGAACAGTTCGCGGATCTTGCGCTCGCTCTCGCCGAGGTACATGTCGGTGATCTCGGGGCCGGAGACGACCTGGATGGTGCCGCCCATCATGCTGGCGACCGCCTTGGCGAACAGGGTCTTACCGGTGCCGGGCGGTCCGTGGAAGATGAAGCCGCGGGGCACCAGGTCGTGCGCGAGCTGCGGGGAGAGGCCGTAACGGTCGGAGACGGCGCCGCCGATGATCTCGATGGCCCGCTTCAGCTCCTCCTTCACCCCGTGATAGCCGCCGATCTGGTCCAGCGGCACGTTGGGGATCTCGAAGGAGCTGGACGTTCGCACCTTGAACATCCGCAGCTCGTGCAGCAGATCACCGAACTGGGGCCGGCTCTGCTCCGGCTGCTGGCCCGCGTGCTGCTCCGGCTGCTGGCCCGCGTGCTGCCGGACGCGGTGCCGGCCGTGGGCGTAGTGCAGTGCGTGGCGCAGCCGTACGGGGTTCATGCCGGCCACGTGCTTGTAGAGCTCGACGGCCTCGAAGCCCTCGAACAGTCCGGCCTCGTCGCGGGTCACCAGGGCCTGCCCGATGGGGGCGGTGGTGCCGCCGGCGACGGGCACCAGCCGGGGCAGGATGTCCATGGCGAGGCGTACGTCGAAGCGGCTGGCCAGGACTTCGGGGATGACGAGCGAAGGGTCCGTGAAGGCGAGCAGCACCGCCCCGCTGCGCTCGTACACCACGTCCGTCAGCTCTCGGGCCTCCACGCTGAGTGCGGCGTCGCTGCCACCGGCCAGCAGGTCCAGGTGCGGAATGACGACGACGTCGCCGGGCTGCGCCTGAGCGACCTCGGTCTGCAGGGCCTTCATCAGGGCGCCCCGCCGGTCCGGGGACACCTGCCCCATCGCGTCCGCCGCGCCTGCGGCCTTACCCGTTGCCTGGACCATGCGCTGCGGATGCCCCGAGCGACCCGCGATCTCCCCGGCGAGATGTTCCACCAGCAGCTTCTCGCACCGCACCAGCACCGACAGACCGCTGGCGAGATAGGTGGCGGCCGTGTTGATGTCGACGTCGTGGGCGGCGAGGACCGCCTGCTTCTCGCTGAGCCGCTCGGGGTGCTCCGCGGCGGGCAGCGGGGGCTCCTCGTCCGGCGCGGACTCCGCGGGGGCCGCCTCGGCGGACACCGCGTCGGCGGGCGCGTCGCCCTGGGCGGACTCGCCGTCGGGGGCACCCAGGCCGGACACGGCGGTGCCGGGCACCAGGTACAGCGCGCGTCCCGGATCGGGGTCGTGCACCGTCCTGATCACGAGGTCGGCCACCCTGAGCTGCAGGTACTCGGCTCGGACCGGGTCGAGGGCAAGTGCCGGGTATTCGCCGAGAAGTTGACCCAGTGTCAGATCGGGCGCGTTGAGGCCGGCCATGAGATGGCGGGACTCGAACCCCTTGGGGTCGGCGGGCGCGAACGTGAGGGTGCGCATGCGGGGCGGAGTCATCGTGCACCTGCCCTGGTCAGACCGTAGGTGTGGACAAGGCGAAGGGCCTGCTCGTGTCCTGCGAGCAGGGGACGCACCCGGGCGAGATCGGTGCCGTTGCGCTGTTTCGTGGCGAGCGGCGCCCAGAACCGTGCCGTCGCCAGGGCAGAACCGTCCGCGGGCCCTTCCAGCATCAAGTCTCGGGCAGCCCGGCGCAGTTGCTCGTTCCAGTGGTCGCCGTGCCGCAGCCGGGCCGCGGTGCAGACGTCGAGGATCAGCTCGGGGTCGTGTTCGTCGAGCAGGGTGAGCAGTTCGGCCCGCCAGGTCAGTACCGCCGGGTCCGGGGACCATCGGCACAGGCCCGTGATGAGCAGTTCACGGCCCCGGGGGTGCCTCAGCAGCAGGGTGGCCGTGCCTCGTTCGGCCGCGGTCGCGCCCGCCCTGATCCTGCTGCGGCAGGGGCGGTGCAGCACGGCGGTGAGCGGCGAGCAGCGCAGCAGGGTGTCGGTGAGGGGCTCGGGCTCCTCATGAGGTGCGCCGAGGAGTTGGGCGTCGCCCACGGCCGGCGCGGACGCGTGCCGGCTGCGTGCATCGCTCGGCATGGGCAGCGCGACGACCGCCGGTGCCACCACGGCGTGCCGGGCGAGAACGTCGTACCAACGGGCCTTCTTCGGCGTGTTCGGGGTGGGGAAGCGCTGCTCGGCGGCCTCGGCGAGCCGCCGGGCCGGGTCCTGTTGCCCCCGGCCTCCGAGGGCGGCGGCCAGCAGGAGTGCGCCGAGGCCGACGCCGGGGTCCTGCTCGCCGAGGGGCGGGCGTCCGGCGCCGAGCCGGGCCGCGGTGGTGCGGGCGAGTTCGGCGAGCGCCGTCCGTACCGGCTCGGCCGGGTCGCGCAGGGCGGTGACGTCCCACAGCGGGCCCTGGGGCGGCTGGCCCTTCGGCTCGGCAGCCCAGGCCAGTACGCGCAGTGCGGTGGTCTCGGCGTTCATCGGTCGGCCACCCAGTACGGTGCCTGGGCCATCTTGCGGCCGTCGGCGCGGTAGAACCTCAGCATCCGGCCGCCGTCGGAGGCGATGTTGACCAGGGCCGCCACCTGCCAGGGCTGGTGGAAGGTCGAGGTGTGCAGGTCCACGTCGATGGACGACAGCCCGAGCGCGCTGGTGGCCCTGAAGAGATGGGTGTGGTACCAGCCCACCAGCTGTTCGTCCTGCCCGCGGGCGCCGAGGAGTTCGCTGATGCGCAGGAAGCTCTCCCCGGTGAAGGTGAAGTGGAACATGGAGGCCCCGGTGCGCTCGGCGCGCAGCGCGGCGCTCACCTTGACGAGGTGGCCGTCGGGGTTGTCCTCGTCACGGTAGACGTGGCCCGCGAGGAAGCCGCCCTCCTCGATCTCGGAGGAGAAGGGCAGTTCGCCGGTGAGGTCCCGCATCACCGAGGGGGCGACCACCACGGCGACCGGCGAGGCGTCCTCCGGCGACCTGGCCTGCTCGTGCCCCTCGACACCGAGGGTCGCCAGGCCGGCCCGGGGCGGGTCGGGCGCCTCGATCTCCTCGATGTGGAAGAGCCGGGGCCCGCGTGGACGGCCCGGGATGTCCACCCGGTTCACCATCTCCGGGGCGGGCCGGACCAGGGCGATCCGGTCGAGGCCGGGGCCGCGAACGCCGAAGCCCCAGTGGGTCTCCTCCTCCCCCCGCTCCAGCAGGAGTTCCTGCAACGGGCGGCCGATGACCTCCCGTACGGGGTGCGGGTGTTGGTAGAGGACACCGCCGTCCTGGAGGATGCGCACCTGGACGTAGCCGTGGCTGCTGCGCAGGTTGACCAGCGACGGCTGACCGGACAGCTTCTTGCGGTCGGCGACGGGAAGGAACAGGAGCTCGAAGCGGGTGCCCACGAGGGACTGTCCGATCAGCGGCTCGAAGACGCGGCGCAGCAGCGGAAGCATCGGGATGCGCCCCGCGCTCATGTAGTCGTCGCTGCGGAACAGCTCGACCTGGAGGGCCGTCATGGGCCCTCGACCGGTTCGATGACATTGGGGTACTCGCCGCGGCGGGGTGTGGCCCGGTGCTCGGGGGAGCCGCCGATCCGTGCGATCCGCTCCCTGCCCTCGTCGCTCTGGGCCCACCTCGCCGCGATCGGGTCGAAGTAGTTGGCGTGGGTGGCGAATTCACCGCGTGCGTCGATGGGGCCCGACTCCACCTCGATGCCGTAGTTGCGGTAGGCGGCGATGTCGATCAGCAGTCGGCAGACGTCGCCGAAGTCGAGTGAGGGCACATACGACTCGGCGATCGCGCCCAGGCAGACCGCGCCCCTGCTCTCGGGGTGCGCGCGGTACAGCTCGCATTCGTAGTTGGGGAACACGTTGGGGTGGAAGATGGGGGTCTCCCAGAAGACGTACGGCGCCGTCTCGGGGAAATCGGGGCCCAGTTGGACGAGCACCGCGTGCCGGGAGACCTGGACGGGTCCCCCACCGCCTCCTGCCGGAGGTCCGAAGCCGGGGTGTTCGAAGTGCAGTTCGTACTCCGTGGGCAGCGTCGTCGAGTTGACCCGGACCTCGAAGTCCGGGTTCTGCTCGGCGAAGTCGACGATCTGGTTGCGCACGCGGTACAGCGCGTCCTGCCGCTCCAGCGGGTTGACCGCGCCCGCCGTCGCCTCGAAGCCGACGTGCATCCGGTCCCCGTCCTGGACACCTTCCTCGTCCAGCGTGTTGTCGGGGTTCATCCGGCGCCGCTTGCCTCCCGGCCCCTCGTGGTCGATGACGGTGGGCACGCTGGTGTCCATCCCGGCGCCGTACTGCTCGACGACCTGGGCCGCGACGTTTCCGACCGTCTGGGCGGCCGGGGCGTCGGTGATGCGCCACTGGCGCCCGTCGGGCCCCTGGACGTAGAGGAGGTTCAAGAGATAGTCGGGCCTTCCGGGCGGCACGACGGTCCAGCCGAGGTCGGTGCGTTCCAGATCGCGGCGCAGCGGCCCGGGTTGGGTCGCGGAGACCTGGTACGAGACGGCGTGCGGGGTGGACCACACCTCGCGCGGCTGCTGGCCGGCCTGCTCCAGGATGCGCAGGGCTGCCTCGCGTTCCTCCTCGTTCTCCGCCCGGACGATGACATGGCAGGTCTCCGGGGCGTTCTCCGCCACGGCTCCCTCGTCCTCGTCCTCGGGGGTTGCGTCCACGAGGCCGTGGCGTTCGGCGAGTTCGAGGAGGTCGGGGTGGGTGCCGTACGTCTGACGGGCGGTTTCAAGCATCAGGCGGAACGTCGTGGGAACGCCGGCGTCGATCTGGAAGAAGACCTCGTTCCAGAAGTTGACCGGGCTGGTGAACCCGGGGACCTGACCCGCAGGGAAGCCGATGTTGTCCAGCAGCAGTCGGGCCGAGTCCATGTCGCGGTAGATGCCGGCGATCGCCCTGAGGAGTGTGCCCCGTTCCTGGGGAGTGATCGCAATGTCCTGGACCGGCTGCCGGGCGGCCTGCGGACGCCGTGGCGGCTGATTCATTTCTCCAGCCGTCGCCATGCGTAGCCCCCCTCCGGCCGGCGTACGGCCAAGATGTCCTCCGGAGCCACGCCGAGTGCGCTCAGCCGTGTGCCCGGATCCGCCACCCGCAGTCGCTGGCTGAACCTGGGCCTCACCAGGACACCGCAGTTCGGGCATGACGGAGTATCAATATCCGTTTGTGCGGCGCTTGTTCGCCCTATTTCAGGATAGTGGCCGCATGCGGGGCAGGGACCGGGAACGATGAACTCGGACCACGTCAGAGGGTCATCGTCGGGGTCCAGCCGAGCGAGCAGTTCGGCCACGGTGGCCCGGCAGGAGACGGGCAGGGCACGCACCGGCCCCTCCAGCGGGCGGTGGTGCGGGCAGCCGGGATCGCGCCGGACGCTCACCGGTCCGCTGAGCCCGGTGAGCGCGTCGACCCTGAGCAGGGTGTAGGCGGGCGGGTCGGCGAAGAGGGCGCGCAGCGCCGCCAGGGTCATCCACGAGGCGATCAGAGCGGTGGAGGCGATCGAGGAGGCCGCAGGCGCCGCGGCGACGAGGTCACGGCAGCTCCAGGGCTGGTCGCCGACAGCCCGCTCCGCGGCCGAGAGCGAACAGCCGTAGCAGGGCTCGTCGTTGCGCTGCCGTAGCCGTACCTCACCGCCCCAGGGCTGGGTGCCTCCGTCGATCAGTACGGCGTCCACCAGGGCGCAGCGGCCCAGCAGGCGGAGCCTGGACCGCCGGGAGTCGAGGCAGCCGAGCACCACGTCCGCGTCGGCGAGTTCACCGAGGCCGACACCGGTGGCCAGGTCCGCTGTCCGGGGCTCGACGCGGATGCCGGGGTTCAGGCGGCGCAGCGCCCGGGCCGCCGCCTCGGCCTTGGGCCGGCCCACGTCGTCGTCGCTCACCAGGACCGTACGGCTGAGGTTGGAGGACTCGACCGTGTCGGGGTCGCAGAGGATCAGCCGCCCGAGGCCGGCCAGTGCCAGGTTCTTGGCCACCTCGTTGCCCAGCGCGCCGACTCCGGCCACGACGACGGTCGCCGCCTCGAGGCGTTCCTGGCTCCAGCCCGGGATGAGGCGCTGGCGGCCGAAGCGGTCCCGCGCGATGTCCATGGCGTGCACGGTCACGACGGGCGGCTCCTCACCTTGGCGAGCGTCACCGGGCAGACCGTGACCCGCCCGGCGGGACGCCAGCGTTCCCAGCAGGAGAGCCCGGCGGCCGGGTCCCGGTGGACGGCCGCCCCGCAGGCCGCCCGCTCGGGTTGGCAGGGGCACACGACGACGTACTCCCCCGCCCGGAAGGTGTGCCCGCAGTAGAGGCAGACCGGCGCGGGCAGGCCCGTCGCCGGGTTCGGCAGCCGCCAGTCACCGAGCGGGATCCGGGTCACCGGGACCTGCGGCGGCCAGGCGTCGAGGAGTCCTTCCGACAGGGCGGCCGTCTCCAAGTCTCCCTGCCTGGCCGCGGATTCGGCGTCCTTCTCCTCCAGCACCGCGCAGTCCAGGGCCAGGTCGAGATGTCTGACGGTGCGTACTTCGCGGTCGATCCGCACCCGGTCCCCGCGCCGGAAGCTGTGGCCGCAGGTCTGGCACAGCCGGTGATTCCACCACGAGGACGGGCCGGTCACGACGTCACCGTCCGGGCCTGCCCCGTCGTCGGCGGGTCGCGGGTCGAGTCCGTCTTCTATGCCGAGCAGCAGGTCGGCTTCTTCGCCGCCCTCGTCCATGTGCGCGTTGTCGGTGTTCCGGCTGCTGCCGGTTTCGGCTAGCCGCACAGCATCTGGTCCATCTCGGGCAGGCCCAGCGCGGCGAGTACGGCCTCCACGGCGGCGGGCCGCATTCCGTCACCCAGGATCTCGATGCCGGACTCGGTCACCGTCACCCGCACCCTTACCAGATCACCGTCCGGATGGTCCTCGTACTCCCCCGCGTCGATCAGATCGGGCAGCGCCTCGACAAAGACATGTTCAGTCAACGTCCGTCCCCCAGCAGCCGGGTACCGGATGAGCGCATCCTGGGCACTCCCCCGATACGACCTCGTTCGTCAGTGTGCTCCACAGCCCGCGCCGCACGAGAGCCTTCGCGCAGACCGGGCATGTGGTTGTTCGCCCGTCCTCTCCCAGAGCGCGCTCGACGTACACGTAGTGCAGTCCGGCCTCCTTGCCGAGGTCGCGTCCGGCCCGGAGTCTCGCGGGAGGAGTCGGAGCGGCGGACGCCATCCTGAAGTCGGGCGTGAAGCGCAGCAGATGCCAGGGCAGCCCCGGGTCCACCGCGGCCAGTCGCCTTGCGATGACGGCGAGTTGGGCCGGGTCGTCGCTGACCCCGGGGATCAGCGGGGTGCTGACCTCCACCCAGACGCCGGCCTCCCGGAAGAGCTCCACCGCCTCCAGGACCGGGCCCAACGGCGCCCCGGTGAGGCCGAGATGGGCCGTGTCGTCGGCCGCCTTGATGTCGATGTTGACCGCCAGCAGTGCGGGGGCGACGAGCCGGATCGCGCGCCGGGTCAGGAATCCGTTGCTCTTCCACACGATCGGCACGCCCAGCGGTGCCGCCTGCTCGGCGAGCGCCAGCGTCAGTTCGGGGGCGAGCCCGGGTTCCGCGTAGGAGAGACCGAGAGCGGCCCCCTCCTCGGCCGCTCGCGCCACCAGCGCGGCCGGGTCGGCCGGGTCGCCCCGCCAGGGGGAGCCGTCGGCGCGGCCGTACTGGGAGAGCCGGTGATTGATGCAGTAGTCGCAGCGGAACGTGCAGCCGGGGCTCGCGATCGTCAGAATCCGCGAGCCGGGACGCACGTGGTAGAAGGGCTTGCGTTCGACCGCGTCGAGATGGACAGCGGCAGCGGTGAACGTGGCCGTCTCCAGCGCGCCTTCGTGGTTGCGGCGCACCTGGCACGCACCGGTCCGCCCCTCGGCGAGGTCGCACCGGAAGGGGCAGAGCGTGCAGCGCACCCGTCCCTCGCCGGACGGTTCACCGAACAACGCGGGTCGCCACGAGGGTTCCTGACGGACTGTAGTCACGACACCTGCCCTTCGGTGTCCGCGAGCAGCGCTCGTACGGTCGACACGAGTTGCCGTGCGGGCGGGGAAGGCGGCAGGAAGTGGTGCCGCCCGTTCGAGAGGCCTTCCGCGGGCGGCTCACCGGGATGGTGCGTGGCCAACAGCCGCAGCCACGGGGCGTGCTCGGGGCGCGGTGCGTGCTGGTGGGCGAGCAGGACGACGGGGAGGCCCTCGGCTCTTGCTGTGTCCAGCGCCATGGCCAGGGTCTCCTCCGGCGAGTACAGCGTGCGCGAGGTCCACAGCTCCATCAGCTGCGCCGGACCGGTCAGCTCCACCACGCGGTCCGGCCTGCCGGCCGTCACCAGCAGCGGACGCTCGCCCTGCTGCCAGAGCGAGGTGGTGATCAGATGCCCGACCAGTCTCAGCAGGCTCTCCACACCACCGAAGGTGGGCGGGGTCGTGTCCAGGACGAGTGTCACCGGCTGCGGGCGCGGCGGGACGAAGGCGGAGTGCTGGCGGTACAGCAGCTCGTGGGTGAGCCGACGCAACGTCAGAATCTCGGACGGCAAGGCAAGTTGGGTCTGCAGAAGCTGGTCGGGCAGTCCGTGGCGGCTGACTCCGATCGCCCCGGGTACATGGGTGGCCACTCCGACGTGCGTGGTCACCTTGCTCTGTTCCAGCGAGGCCGCGGCAAGCAGTTTCAGCCCCTGCGCGTCGAGCAGCGGCAGATCCGATTCGCGCCCGATCAGCCGCAGGATCAGGCCCGGATCGGCGGCGGCGACCTCCGGCCCCAGCACGGTGAGCATCCCCACGGTGCGCTCGCCGACCCGGTCGGCCGCCGCCGTCAACGCGTCGACCTCGGGCCCGGGTTGCCGCTCCGCTCCGGTGGCGGCGGGTGAAACCGCGGTGAACGCCGCGTGCCACTGGGCGGGCCCGGTCCCTTCCGGGGGCACCCACATCTCCCCGCAGTCGGCATCCACGAGCAGCAGCCCGGCGAGCGCGACCCTGGCCCGCGCGGGCCAGTCCAGCTCCCGCAACCGGCGGACCCCCGCATGTTCCCGCAGCACCGCCCGCCGCTCGTCGTGCAGACCTCCGGAGCGTGTGGTGGCCGTGAGCGTGAGGGTGTCCTCCAGCAGGCCCAAGGGGCGCCACATGCCGGCCTGTCCGAGCGCGAAGAGGCCGGGCATGGCGGCGCTTCGGATGGAGGGGAGGACGGTGCGGGTCCGCATTACAGGCGCCCGATCCGCACCCCGGACAGGGGGGTCGATCCGGAGTTCGTACGTCGCCCATCCTCGGCTTCCGCCGACCGCGAGCCAGACCCTGTTCGAAGAGTCGGCGGCGAGTGCGATGGAGGCCACCCAGCCGCAGTCGGTGTCCACCACAAAAGGGCCGCGCAGATCGGGGAAGTCCCAGAGCATCACCCTTCCGTTCACGAGACCGGCGGCGAGGAGTTTACGGCCGTCGGAGAGGGACACCCAGTGGACCGCTCGCACTTGCGCGTCGATCCCCACCCTGGTCTCGATCCAGCCCTCCTCGTCCTCCGATGCCCAGAGGTACAGATGATGTGTGTCTCCGGCGGCCAGGACCGTCCGGCCGTCATTGCTGACGGTGAAAGCCATCCCGCACACAGCACTCGCGGTGGAACATTCGGCCAGGAGCCGGCCGTCGGCCACATCCCAGATCCGCACACGGGCGCCTCCTCCCGCGCAGGCCGCTGCCACGAGGGTTCGCCCCTCGCTCGTGTCGCCGAGCGCGACCGCGGTGACGGGGGCGCCGACCAACTCGAAAGCTTTCGGCAGTGAACTCTCACGCTGAGTGATGTCCCACACCTGGGCGTACCTCCCCCCGGAACCCGCTGCGAGGAGCGTGCCCTGCGTGGTCTCAGCACAAGCAAGGCATCTGACATCGCGAAGAAACGAATCGAGCACGTATGGTCCTGGCGCTCCGCTCGCACCGGGATCCCACAATTCGATGTCCCCAGCACGCCCGATCACGTGCCGTACTGTCCCATCGGCAGACCATGCGATGGCCGCGTAAAGATCGGCCTCGTCCTGCCGCACGGCGGACAGCCGAGGAGACGTCACGGGGTGCGCGTCCCAGGCGACTGCTTGGGTCCGCTCCCCGCTCCTGGCCCCCAACGCGGCGGTCACGTCGAAGAGGGCACCCTCCGGCGCGGCCCGCCCTTCCTGCCGCAAGGCCCTCCAGCGCACCTCCAACAAATGCACATGTGTGTCGCCGCAGCCGGCCGCCAGCATGGCGCTGTCCGGCCCGGGAGACGCCCACCGGACGACACCCACTTCCTCGGGCAGGACGAAATCCGCGAGGCACATCTGGGTGTCCACGTCCCAGATCCGGACCACCCTGTCCCTGCCGCTGCTGGCCAGCAGGAGTCCACCGTCCGGAAGCGCCAGCCAGGACACGGCCGCCGCTCCCCCGTCGTGTGATTCGATATCCATGACGGACGCGCCGTTGAGGACGTCCCAGACCGAAACCCGGCCCGTTCCTTCGCTCATGTCCGCAGTCTGGGCCACCGCCACGAGCAACCTGCCGTCCGCAGACACCAGATCCGTGGAGGTGACGAGGTTCCGCGCATTGGGGCGGCGCAGGTTCAGCTCCCGTGCATCGGGCCAGGCCGCGGTGTCGAGAATCCGGACAACGCCGTTTTCGTCCCCGGCGGCCACGAGGGCACTCCCACTCGGCAGACGAAGGCAGCTGAGGGCGAACAACTCCGATTCGAACTGGAACACCCGCTCAAGCTCCCCGGTGCGCGCGTTCCACGACGAGACCGTCCTCTCGGCGCCACCGGCCACCACCGACCTCTCGTCGCCGTCCCCGACGAACACCACGCCGAGGATTCGCCCGGAGTGGCTACGAATGGAGTTCAGCAGAACATCCTCGTCGACGTCCCGGATGTTGATGAGCCCGTCCAGGCCGACGCTCACCACGCACAGGTGACCGGTGTCTGGGGCGACGTATGCGTCCAGGTCATAGATGCACTTGTTGAGCAGCTTGCCGTCGCCGTCCTCCGGCCTCGGCCCCCAGTCCGTGGCACCGGCGTCATGCTCGAACACGGCGAGCTGGATCCCGGTAATCGGTTCCCAGACCCTGACGGAGCCGTCAACGGAACCGGTCACCAGCAGCCGTCCCCGACCATCCAGCGTGTCCGCCCAGGTCACCGCCCCCTGAAAGCGGCCGGAGTGCCCCCGCAGCACACGCGTCTCACGGACCCACACCTCCGATGCGCCAGGGGAAGGCCCCCCACGCAACGCCCCACCCGCCTCCCCCACATCCCGCCCCGCCGACCGCGCATGCGCCCCCGCCCAGGACGCCAGCCTCGGGTCCGCCCCGCCCGCCATCGCTCAACCCTCCCGGGAAGGTCGGGGCCAGACAACGAGGCCGTCCTCAAGGGACTGGCACAGGTCGTCCTCCAACACGGTGTGCCGAGCGGCGAGTACGGCCGCGGAGGCCAGCCCCGCGGCGTGGCGCAGCTCGCGGTAGAGATGGCCGGCGAAGGCCACGGCGCAGTCGTCGTCGAGGATGCCGGTGTGGGCGACGCCCTCGGCGGCGAGATCCTTCAGAGGGGTGATCGCCTGATCGCCGTGGCAGCTGCCGAGGACGAGACCTCGCAGCCGCACGCGGCCGTGGTCGCGATACGTGGTCAGGGTGCGGGCCAACTCGACGGCGGAGACGCGTTGTTCCTCGCCGGTGGTGTCCTCGAACAGCAGGTCGCCGCCGTCCCCGTGGCAGGCGAGATGCAGCACGTCCGCCGGATGGTCGAGGAGCCTGCGCAGATCGGTCACGGCCGCCGCCGGGCGGGAGTCCACCTGGAGGTGGCCGAGCTCCGCGGCCTCCAGCACCGCCCGTAACTCACGGTCGGCGCGCAGCCGTTGCTGCCCGTGGGGCTGGGCGCCGACGACCAGGACGCGCAGAACGCCGTTCCCGAAGGCGCCCCGGCACTCGGCCGCGGAGCGCACGAAGACCTCGTTGGCGGGCAGGCGTTCCGCCGCGGCGACCATCAACCGGCACCGCCCGTCGAGGACGTGGCCGGTGGTGACGGCCTCCGCGACCATGCTCCAGAAGTCCGTGGACAGAACGCCGAAGGCACTGGGCATGGACTCCGGCGGGAACCCCGCTTCGAGAAGCAGGCCACGCGCGGGCGGCCCGGGCGCGAACGCCTTGGCCAGCGCGACAATTTCGGCCTGCCGCAGCGGCTCCCCCATGCGTCCCCCTTCCGCCACCGCCACGCCGCTGCCACCCGACGCGCGAGGTGGGTCACACCACTGTGGACAGACTCAGCGGCCCTGGCAGCTGACGAACGTATCTGCGCAGAATCGAGCCCTTCATGACCGATGCGTGCATGGTCGTGAGCAGTTCTGCCGTCATTCCGATCGGCACTCTGATCACCATGATCAGACGCTGCGAGCCGGAGAGAGGTGCGTCCTTCGTTGCCCTCATCACCCAACGCGGCTGCGGGCTGAGTTCACCGAGGGCCTCCACGAGGGGGTGCGACCGGCGGGCGGTACGCGTACGACCGGCTTCGCCGAGTGTCGCCTGCACCGGGCCGATCTTCAGCTGGGGCCCGATCTTCAGGCTCGTCCCGATCTCCACCTCGTGACTGATCTTCGACGGTGTCATCGACCATGCGATCGGCGGCTCCTGCCCGGCGCCGACTGCCGGGCCACCGGACGGCGACAGGCCCAACTCGACCTGCACACTGTCCAGTCGGGGCGTTCTCGGTTCCGGCGCCACCGTCACGGCCAGATGAACGACGTGATAGCGGGCGCGCGCCGACTCCTGTTCGACGAATGCCGCGAGGTCCTTGTCCGCGGCGACGTACGCCGGGGTCACCGGCACCGCGAACGGGCCGCCCAGGGACACTCTGCCGTCCAACGGCGGTCCGGCGGGAACGGGCTCTCCGGCCCGCCCGGTGCGGTCGAGCGCAAGCGAGAGTGACTCTTCTGGAAGTTCCGGAAACGTGGCTTCGATCATGTGGCGCATCCCCCGTGAAAACCGGCCAAGGCCGCGTTCCCCATACGATCCCACCCAGGGTGGCATCACGAATAGAGGGCGTGCAGTACGCCGGTGACCTCTGCCGCGGCGCAGCCCCGGTTGAGCGGGGAGTTCAGGCGAGGCGGACCGGCAGGGACCGGAAGCCGTGGCCGATGAAGGAGTCGGCGAGCCGGGCGGGCCCCTCCGTCTCGTCGAGGGTCAGGCCGGGGAAGCGCTCGAAGAGGGCCGGGAGTGCGACGGACGCCTCCAGGCGGGCCAGCGGGGCACCGATGCAGTAGTGGACGCCGTGGCCGAAGGCGAGGTGCTCCTTGTCGGTGCGGGTGATGTCGAAAGATGCCGCGTCCGAGCCGTGCTTCAACGGGTCACGGCCCGCCGCCGCGTACGTCGCGAGGATGGCGTCGCCCCTTGGGATCAGGGTGCCGTCGGGAAGCTTGATGTCCTCGACGGCGTAGCGCAGCGGGAGGTTGGCGATCGAGGGGGCCCAGCGCAGGGTCTCCTCGATGACGTCGCTCCACGGGACCTCGCGGCGCAGGACCCGGTCCAGCTGGTCGGGGTGGGTCAGCAGGGCGTGGACCGCGTTGCCGATGAGGTTGACCGTCGTCTCGTGGCCCGCGCCGATGACAAGGAGGAGGGTGTCGATGAGTTCGGGCTCGGTGAGCTGCGAGCCCTCCTCGTCGCGGGCCGCGATCAGGGCGGTCGTCATGTCGTCGCCCGGCTGCTCGCGCTTCAAGTCGGCCAGACCCGCCAGGAGTTCGTGGATCTCCTGCCAGGTGGCCATCGCCTTCTCGGCCGTCGCGGTGGTGTCCATGTTGGCCTCGATGAGGCGCGCGATGTCCGCCCGCCGGTCCTCGGGCAGTCCGAACAGCTCGCAGATCACCTGCATCGGGAGCGGGTGCGCGTAGGCGGAGCGGAGATCGACCCGCCCGCCGGGGGCTTCGCCCATGCGGTCGAGCAGAGTGGCGGCGATCTCCTCGATCCGGGGCCCCAGCGCATCCGTACGACGTTTCGTGAAGGCGGGCGACACCAGCTTGCGCAGCCGGCGGTGGTTGGCGCCGTAGGCGGTGAACATGTTGGTCACGCCGACCCAGAGGCTGACCCAGGTCTCGCGGTACTCGCCGCTGATCCAGGCGGGCCAGTGCTGACCCGGGTCCTTCGACACGCGGTCGTCGGCGAGGAGTTGCTTGAGGGTTTCGTACTGGGTGGGGGCCCAGGCCGGTATGCCACTCGGTAGTTCGACAAGGGCTGCGGAGCCGCGTTCGCGCAGCCGGTCGGCCTCGGCGTGGAGGTCGGCGCCCGCGGGGTCGATGACATACGGCTGATCCGGCACAAGGTCTCCTGTCGCAGGTCGCTCGCCGGACAGGGTGGAGGGACTCCGGCGAGCGATGGATCAAGGTCGCACGCATCGTAACCGGATGGTCGTCGGCGGGCCGAGGCTCTGGCAGTCGGCGTGTCAACAGCTTCGGCGTGCGCCGGAGTTGCCCGTGGGCGAGCTGCGATCGGGGGCCGCTGTGCACGCCGGGACCGTAGGCCGGCCGGCGCCCGCTCAGAACACCACGGTCCAGCCTTCTCGGGCGGCTTGGTCGGCGGTGTAGGAGACACCGTGCACCTTCAGCCCGTCGGCACCCAGCAGGGTGATCTGGCCCCCGTGGTTGCCCAGTTGGACCCCGTCGGTGAGCGGAACGAGGAGGACGGCTCCGGCGGCGAGCGGGCCGGTCGGCACCGCGCAGCCGTGGCCGAGGCTGTCGACGAGGCGCCAGCCCGTGAGGTCGACGGGGTCGGGCGAGGCGTTGATGAGCGTCACGGTCTCGGACTCCGGAGCCGGGCCCCGGGGGTTGACCAGGGCCGCCACGACACGGACCGGCTGACCGCCGGGCTCGGGGCGGGGCTGGTCCCGGTCGAGGGTGTGGCCGGTGAGGTCGTCCGTGTGCCAGGACTGGCTCTGGAAGGCGAGGAAGACGCCGACCCAGCGCGACTGGGCGGGGAAGTGGATGAGAAGTCCGCCGTCCTGCCAGACCCCGTCGTCGCCCTCGAAGCGATGACCGTTGCCCTGGTTCATGTGGATGTCGTGCACACCGTTGCCGGGCAGGAAGCCGAAGACCTTGTCCCGGACGGCCGGTTCGGGGCCGAAGCGCTCGCCGAACACGTACACCCGGGCGTCCGGATCGTCGACCGCGCGGCGCACGTAGTGGTCGAGCAGATCGGCCAGGTCGTTGTCGGGGCCCTCCACATCCGGCGGCAGGGTGCGCATCGCCGCCGGGTCGAAGAGGTTCCCGCGGACGAGGTCGAGGTTCGGTCCCGAGGGCCCCGAGGGCAGCGTGTTCCAGCCCGACGTCAATCCCTCCAGGCGGCCGGTGACGGGATGCCGGAAGTCGTCGTCGACCAGGTAGAGCAGCTCGGAGGGCCGCTCCTGCGACAGCACGTTGACCGCCGCGCGGTAGTGAACGCCCTGATCGTCCGTCAGATGGATCTGGTAGTGCGGGGTGTCGGCGGAACCCTCTCGTCGGGTCTCGACAGCCCGTGCGATCAATACGCCGTACGCCTTCAGCGGCATGACGACCAACTCCCCCTGAGGGCAGGCACGTTGCCGACCCATGCCGGAATCGTAGGGCGCGGGCGCGCGATACCGGATGGTTCAACCGGAAATTTACGCCCTGTTCGCCCGCATACGATCATCCCGTGGCCCTCTTCTTGCTGGAACGCACGTCCCCGCTCCCTCCCACCGAGAGCTGGCGGCGGCTCACGGACTGGCCGCGCCATGCCACCGTGGTCCCGCTCACCCGGGTCACCGTGGCCACGCCCCCGCCGACCCGCCTGGGCACGGTGTTCGTGGCACGGTCGGGAGTCGGCCCGGTGGCGTTCGACGACCCGATGGAGGTCGTCGTATGGCAGCCGCCCGAGGGCGGCACCTCGGGACGCTGCCGCCTGGCCAAGCGCGGCACGTTCGTCACCGGCTGGGCCGAGATCGAGGTGCATCCGTCGGACGACGGCGGCTCACGAGTCGTGTGGCGGGAGGAACTGCGCGTGCGGTGGCTGCCCGGCTTCCTGGACCGCCCGCTGGCGTGGACGGCACGGCGGATGTTCGGGCGAGCGGCGGAGGGGTTGCTACGGGAGGCGTGACGCCGGGGCGCGCACGCATCATCCCCTACGACATCAGTGCCGTACGGGCCTCAGTCAGCTCGCCTCCTGCGCGGGCGCCCCCGCCCCCGCATCGCCGGCATCCACCTTGTCGAGGCGGGACCGGTCGCCGTCCCCCTGAGTGCTGAGAATCGTGTCGCAGACCTCGCGCAGCTTGTCGGTGGCCTGCTTCGAGAACAGGCCGCACAGGCCCGCGATGCCGGCGAAGCCGTACGGGTTCGTCGCGCCGGCACCCGTGGTCCCGGCGAACAGGCCGCCGCGCAGCAGGAAGTACACGAGCACCGCCAGTGCCACGCCGATGCCGGCCCTGAGCAGGTACCACCACAGCCAGCTCGCGTACAGGCGACGGTTGCCCACATAGGTGGCGAAGGACGTCGCCGCGTGCACGAAGCTGCCCAGGCCGCTGCAGAGGATCACCACGAGCAGCACGGCCGTGTCGGCGGTTAGCGACCAGTGGGCCAGCCCGAACGGCGACCACCGCACGGTGGCGTCAACCGCCCTGTCCGGCAGCACCAGTTCGAGAACCACGGGCCACAGGCTCAGCAGCAGCGCACACAGGACGGCCACATCGGCCAGCAGCAGGATGCCCAGCGCGGCCGTGGCACCGGTCGAGAGGCACCGCCCCTCCCCCGCGTCCCCGACGCCGCCGCCCCGCTCGGTACTCGACTCGCTCAACTGCCCGCCCCCGACACACTTCGCACGCCTCCGGACCCCGGATCGGCTGCCTACCCTGCCGCCAACCGGCCCGTCGGGCAAGCCCGTTCAGCGCAGGTGGAGAGCCTTGCCCCGTGAAGTGGCGCCCGCGCAAGGGGCGCCGACCGCGCTGCTACGCGGCGGTCGTGGCGCCGCGCCCGCCGAGCGCGGTCGGCGTGTCGTGCTGAGCGCTCTCGTGATGGATCGGCGTATGCGCCCCCGTGAGCGAGACCCCGCTGCCGCCATGCCTGTCGGCGACGATCTCCGAGGCTATGGCCAGGGCCGTCTCCTCAGGCGTACGGGCGCCGAGGTCGAGGCCGATCGGGGACCTGAGTCGGGACAACTCCAGCTCGGTGACGCCGACTTCGCGGAGGCGGTCGTTGCGGTCCAGGTGGGTGCGGCGGGAGCCCATCGCGCCGACGTAGGCGACCGGCAGCTTCAGTGCGAGCTGGAGCAGCGGGACGTCGAACCTGGCCTCGTGCGTCAGCACGCACAGCACCGTCCGGGCGTCGACCTGGGTGCGCTCCAGGTACCGGTGCGGCCACTCGACGACGATCTCGTCGGCTTCGGGGAAGCGGGCGGCGGTGGCGAAGACGGGTCGGGCGTCGCACACCGTGACGTGGTAGTTGAGGAACTTGCCGATGCGCACCAGCGCGGAGGCGAAGTCGATGGTGCCGAAGACGATCATGCGGGGCGGCGGGACCGACGACTCGACGAGCACCGTGAGCGGTGCTCCGCAGCGGGAACCCTGCTCGCCCATCTCCAGGGTGCCGGTCCGGCCGGCGTCCAGGAAGGCGGCCGCCTCCTCGGCGATGCTCCGGTCGAGTTCCGGATGGGCGCCGGATCCGCCCTCGTACGACCCGTCGGGACGGACGAGCAGGGCTCGGCCGAGCAGTTCGGCGGGTCCTGAGACGATCCGCGCGACCGCCGCCGCTGCCCCAACAGCAGCGGCGGCCAGCGCGTCCGCGATCACCTTGCGCCCCGGGTCGGACGTCCGAACCGGGGTCACCAGGATGTCGATGACGCCGCCGCAGGTCAGTCCCACGGCGAAGGCGTCCTCGTCGCTGTAGCCGAAGCGCTCCAGGACGGCTTCACCGTCCTCCAGCACCTGCCTGCACAGCTCGTAGACCGCACCCTCCACGCAGCCGCCGGAGACCGAGCCGATCGCCGTGCCGTCGGCGTCCACCGCGAGGGCGGCGCCGGGCAGGCGGGGCGCGCTGCCGCCGACGGCCACCACGGTGGCCACGGCGAAGTCGCGTCCCTGCTCGACCCACCGGTGCAGCTCTTCGGCGATGTCCAGCATCTCTCGGTCTCCTTGAGCGACTTGGCGACTACGGGGAGGGCGCTCAGTGCACGCCCATCCAGCTCTCGATCGGGTTGAGGGCGAAGAAGACGAGGAAGATCACCGTCAGCCCCCACATGAACGCCCCGATCTCCCGCGCCTTGCCCTGGGCGATCTTAATGGCGACGTACGACAGGACTCCGGCCGCGACGCCCGCGGTGATGGAGTACGTGAACGGCATGATCACGACGGTCAGGAAGACCGGGATCGCGGTGGCGCGGTCGGCCCAGTCGACGTGCCGGGCGTTCATCATCATCATGGCGCCGATGACCACCAGGGCCGCCGCCGCGACCTCGCCGGGGACGATCGCCGTCAGCGGAGTGAAGAACAGACAGGCCGCGAAGAACAGTCCGGTGACGACCGAGGACAGACCCGTGCGGGCACCCTCGCCGACGCCCGTGGCCGACTCCACGAAGACCGTCTGACCGGACGCGCCGGCCACACCGCCGACCGCACCGCCCGCGCCGTCGATGAACAGCGCCTTGGACAGGCCCGGCATCCGGCCCTGTGCGTCGGCGAGCTTGGCCTCCGTGCCGACGCCGATGATGGTGGCCATCGCGTCGAAGAACCCGGCCAGCACGAGCGTGAAGACGATCATGCCGACCGTCATCACGCCGACGTCGCCCCAGCCGCCGAACTCGACGTCTCCGAAGAGCGAGAAGTCCGGCATCGAGACCGCGCTGCCGTGCAGTTCGGGGGCGCCGCTCGCCCACTGCGTGGGGCTGATGACGTCGAGCGAGTTGAGGATCACGGCGAGGACCGTGCCCGAGACGATGCCGATCAGGATGGCACCGGGGATGCCCCGGGCCTGGAGCATGAAGATGAGGAGCAGGGTCGCCGCGAAGAGCAGCACCGGCCAGCCGGCGAGTTCACCGCCGGGGCCGAGGGTGACCGGGGTCGTCTTGCCCTGGTGCACGAAGCCGGCCTTGTAGAAGCCGATCAGTGCGACGAACAGGCCGATGCCCATGGTGATGGCGTGCTTGAGCGCCAGCGGGATCGCGTTCATGATCATCTCGCGCAGGCCGGTGACGACCAGCAGCATGATGATCACGCCGTAGATCACACACATGCCCATGGCCTGCGGCCAGGACATCTGCGGGGCGACCTGCGAGGAGAGCACACCGGAGACGGAGAGTCCGGCGGCCAGGGCGAGCGGCACTTTGCCGAAGAAGCCCATCAAAAGCGTGCTGAAGGCCGCCGCGAACGCGGTGGCGGTGATGAGCGGCTGCTGGCCGAGGGTGTGTCCGGCGACATCTTTGCCGGACAGGATCAGCGGGTTGAGCAGCAGGATGTACGCCATCGCCATGAAGGTGGTGACGCCGCCGCGCACCTCACGCGCGACCGAGCTTCCTCTCTGGGATATGTGAAAGTACCGGTCGAGCCAAGACCGTCCGGCGGGGACGCGGCTACCCGCGCCCGCGTCGTCCGCGACGGTCTTCGGCTCCAGTGACTGCTGGGTCATGATGCCTGACTCCCAAGGTTCACAGGGGCACCCGCGTCGCCCTGACGGCTGCGGGATTTGGGAAGGTGCTGCGGCTGCACGACCCGGGGGACGGCCCGAGACGAACTAGTGGTGGTACCAGGGATGTTGCTGGGTGTTTCCGGGTGCTGCTGGGTGTTGCCAGGTGGTGCTTCAAGTGCCGCGAGCGGTGCGGTACTTGAGTACTCCGGGCGGCGCGGTGAAGTGTGACGTTCCCTGCGCCGCCCGGAGAGCCTTATGAGGTGCCCGTGAGGTGCTCGGGGCGGACCGGGGTGCGGTTGAGCTCGAGACCCGTCGCGTTCCGGATCGCCGCGAGGACGGCCGGGGTGGACGACAGGGTCGGGGCCTCACCGACGCCGCGCAGCCCGTACGGCGCGTGGTCGTCGGCGAGTTCGAGCACGTCGACGGGGATGGTCGGCGTGTCGAGGATGGTGGGGAGCAGGTAGTCGGTGAAGGACGGGTTCCTGACCTTCGCGGTCCTGGGATCGACGACGATCTCCTCCATGACCGCGATGCCCATGCCCTGGAGGGTGCCGCCCTGGATCTGGCCGATGACGGACAGCGGGTTGAGCGCCTTGCCGACGTCCTGGGCGCAGGCCAGCTCGATGACCTTGACCAGGCCGAGTTCGGTGTCCACCTCGACGACCGCGCGGTGCGCGGCGAAGGTGTACTGGACGTGGCCGAAGCCCTGTCCGGTGCGCAGGTCGAAGGGCTCCGTGGGACGGTGGCGCCACTCGGCCTCGATCTCGACGGCCTCGTCTTCGAGCACGTCGGCCAGGTCGGCGAGGACCTCGCCGCCGTCGGTGACGACCTTGCCGCCCTCCAGGAGCAGTTCGGCGGTGGCCCAGGCGGGGTGGTACGTACCGAACTTGCGGCGGCCGATTTCGAGGACCTTCTCGCGGACCAGCTCGCAGGAGTTCTTGACGGCGCCACCGGTGACGTACGTCTGACGCGAGGCCGAGGTCGAACCGGCGCTGCCCACCTGCGTGTCGGCCGGGGCGATCGTCACCTGGGCGACCCCCAGCTCGGTGCGGGCGATCTGCGCGTGGACGGTGACGCCGCCCTGGCCGACCTCCGCCATCGCGGTGTGCACGGTGGCCACCGGCTCACCGCCGACCACCTCCATGCGCACCTTGGCCGTCGAGTAGTCGTCGAAGCCCTCGGAGAAGCCGACGTTCTTGATGCCGACCGCGTACCCGACACCGCGTACGACGGCCTCGCCGTGCGTGGTGTTGGACAGACCGCCCGGCAGCTGGCGTACGTCCGCCGCCTCGCCCGCCGCGAGCCACTGCTGCTCCGGCGGCATCGGCATCGCCTTGACGCGGCGCAGGAGTTCGGCGACCGGAGCGGGCGAGTCGACGACTTGCCCGGTCGGCATGGTGCTCCCCCGCTCCATCGCGTTGAGCTGACGGAACGCGACCCGGTCCATGCCCACCTCGTCGGCGAGTCTGTCCATCTGGGCCTCGTAGGCGAAGCACGCCTGGACCGCGCCGAAGCCGCGCATCGCGCCGCAGGGCGGGTTGTTGGTGTAGAGGGCGATGGCCTCGATGTCGACGTTGTCGATGACGTACGGTCCCGCGCCGAGCGAGGAGGCGTTGCCGACGACCGCCGGGGAGGCCGAAGCGTAGGCGCCGCCGTCCAGGACGATCCGGGCCTTCAGGTGGGTGAGCTTGCCGTCCTTGGTCGCGCCGTGCTCGTAGGTGAGCTTGGCGGGGTGGCGGTGGACGTGCCCGAAGAAGGACTCGAAGCGGTTGTAGACGATCTTGACCGGCTTACCCGTGCGCAGGGCGAGCAGGCAGGCGTGGATCTGCATCGACAGGTCCTCGCGGCCGCCGAAGGCGCCGCCGACGCCGGAGAGCGTCATGCGGACCTTCTCCTCGGGCAGGCCGAGGACGGGCGCGATCTGGCGCAGGTCCGAGTGCAGCCACTGGGTGGCGATGTAGAGGTCGACGCCGCCGTCGTCGGCGGGTACGGCGAGGCCGGACTCCGGGCCGAGGAAGGCCTGGTCCTGCATCCCGAAGGTGTACTCGCCCTTGACGATGAAGTCGGCCTTCTTGGCGGCCGCTTCGGCGTCACCGCGGATGATCGGCTGGCGGTGCACGATGTTCGGGTGCGGGACGTGGCCGATGGTGGGGGTCCCCCCGGTCGAACGAAGTTGAGACTGGGGGAGGTCGTCGCGGTTCTCGTGGACGAGGACGGCGTCGGGCGCGGTGGCCGAGGCCTCGTCGGTGATGACGGGCAGCTCCCGGTACTCCACCTTGATCTTGGCGGCGGCGCGGCGCGCGGTCTCCGGGTGGTCGGCGGCGACGATCGCGACGGGCTCGCCGTGGTGGCGGACCTTGCCGTGCGCGAGGACCGGGGTGTCCTGGATCTCCAGGCCGTAGTTCTTCACCTCGGTCGGCAGGTCGTCGTACGTCATGACGGCGTGGACGCCGGGCTGCGCGAGGGCCTCGGAGGTGTCGATCGACACGATCTCGGCGTGCGCGACCGTGGAGCGCAGGGTGTGGCCCCACAGCATGTCCTCGTGCCACATGTCGGACGAGTACGCGAACTCGCCGGTGACCTTGAGGGTGCCGTCCGGGCGGAGCGTCGACTCGCCGACGCCGCCCTTTGTCCTGGAGCCCTGCGTGATGTTGGTGGGCGTACCGGTCGTACCCATGATCACACCGCCTCGGACTGCCGGGCGGCCGCGAGGCGGACCGCGTCCATGATGTTCTCGTAGCCGGTGCAGCGGCACAGGTTGCCCGAGAGCGCCTCGCGGATGTCCGCGTCGCTCGGGTTCGGGTTGTGCTCCAGCATCTCGTCGGCCGCGACCAGCAGACCCGGGGTGCAGAAGCCGCACTGGACGGCGCCGGCGTCGATGAACGCCTGCTGGATGGGAGCAAGTTCGGTGCCCTCACCGGTCTGCGAGTCGTGCCCCTGGGCGCCCCACCGCTGGGCCTCGTCGAGCGAAGTCCCGGACGCGTCCCGCGTACCGCGGGCGCCGGTGGCGCAACCGCCGTGCTCCGCGCGCTGCTTGGCGAAGTCGGCGAGGCCCTCGACCGTGACGACCTCGCGGCCCTCGACCTGACCGGCCGCCACCAGACACGCACACACCGGCACGCCGTCGAGGCGGACCGTGCAGGAGCCGCACTCGCCCTGCTCGCAGGCGTTCTTGGAACCGGGCAGACCCATGCGCTCGCGCAGGACGTACAGCAGGCTCTCGCCCTCCCACACGTCGTCGGCTTCCTGCCGACGGCCGTTGACCGTGAAATTGACGCGCATCACGCGACTCCCTCCGTGCGAGCGGCGGTACCGCGGTACGACTCCCAGGTCCAGGTCAGCGTGCGGCGGGCCATGATGCCGACCGCGTGGCGTCGGTAGCTCGCCGTGCCCCGGACGTCGTCGATCGGGTTGCAGGCGGCGGAGCAGAGGTCCGCGAACTGCTTGGCGATCGACGGGGTGATGATCTTGCCGTTGTCCCAGAAGCCGCCCTCTTCGAGCGCCGCGTTCAGGAACTCCTCGGCGGTCTTGGCGCGGACCGGGGTGGGCGCGGCCGAGCCGATGCCGGTACGGACGGTGCGCGAGGAGGGGTGCAGCGCGAGCCCGAAGGCGCACACCGCGATCACCATCGCGTTGCGCGTGCCGACCTTGGAGTACTGCTGCGGCCCGTCGGCCTTCCTGATGTGGACGGCCCTGATCAGCTCGTCCGGGGCGAGCGCGTTGCGCTTCACACCGGTGTAGAACGCGTCGATCGGGATCAGCCGGGAGCCGCGTACGGACTCCACCTCCACCTCGGCGCCTGCCGCGAGGAGGGCGGGGTGAGCGTCACCGGCCGGGGAGGCGGTGCCGAGGTTGCCGCCGACGCCGCCGCGGTTGCGGATCTGCGGGGAGGCCACGGTGTGCGAGGCCAGGGCCAGGCCGGGCAGCTCGCCGCGCAGGTTCTCCATGATCGCGGCGTAGGGGACGGAGGCGCCGAGCCGGACGCTCTCCTGTCCGACCTCCCACTCGCCGAGCTCGTCGATGCGGTTCAGGTCCAGGAGGTACTCGGGTCGGCGGTGGTCGAAGTTGATCTCGACCATGACATCGGTGCCACCCGCGATCGGCACAGCCGTGGGGTGCGCTGCCTTTGCGGCGAGCGCCTCCTCCCAGCTGGCGGGGCGAAGGAAGTCCATGAGTGGCTCTCCTCTTCGTAATCGTGGGTGGTTCACTTTGAGCCAGATTGTGCGCTGCGAGCCGGGCTCGTTCATGTGTTGTTAACGCGCATTGACGTCAGTACACAGCGCCGTACTCCACCGGGGTCAGTCACCGAAACCATGAAGGAGTTGGCTGGCCAGGCTGTGCATCTTGTAGATTCATATGAACGGAGGCCATCAGTAACCTCCTCGTTTTTCTCTGGAAACGCCGGACACAGTCCCAGGAGCGGAGGGCTTCTGTGCGCAAAAGCCCAGGACAGGGCCTTGGAGGGGTCTGGACCACCGTCCTCGCGCCTCCGTCGGCCCGCATTCCGGAACCAGGCACCCGTTAGTCGGGCGCCCACCTTCGGACACCATCAGATCCATCGTAGATTTCGAGACAAGAACGGCGGCGACGAGACATGCGGCTGCGCGCACTGCTGGACACCGACGCGCTGGGCCTCAGGCTCCTCGGCGGCGAGGACGAGCTGGACCGCACCGTGCGCGGTGTGATGACCACCGACCTCAAGGACCCCAGCCGCTACCTCTCGGGCGGCGAGCTGGTCCTCACGGGCCTCGCCTGGCGGCACGACGCGGCGGACTCCGAGCCGTTCGTACGGATCCTCGCGGGCGCCGGGGTCGCCGGCCTCGCCGCCGGCGAGGCCGAGCTGGGCGACATCCCGGACGACCTGGTGCTGGCCTGCACCCGCCACCGGCTGCCGCTGTTCGCGGTGAACGAATCGGTGGCCTTCGCGACGATCACCGAGCATGTCGTACGGCAGGTCTCGGGCGAGCGGGCCGGGGACCTGGCCGCGGTGGTGGACCGGCACCGCCGGATGATGACCTCGGGCCCGGCCGGCGGCGGCCCCGACGTGGTCCTGGACCTGCTCGGCACCGACCTGGACCTGCGGGCCTGGGTGCTCTCGCCCACCGGACGGCCCATCGCGGGGTCGAAACTCGCCGGGCAGGCGCTGCCCGGCGATGTGTGCGCCAAGCTGGCCGCGGAGCATCTGGCGGCGGTGCGCACCGGGCGGCGCGGGCCGCACCGGGTGACGGTGGGACCGGTGACGTACTCGCTCTTCCCGATCCGCTCGTCCGGCCGAACCGCCGGCGCCTCCCGGGACGTACGGGAGACGGTGCTCTCCGACTGGCTGCTGGCCGTGGAGGCGGACGCCGGGGACTGGCCCGCGGAGCGGCTCGACCTGCTCCAGGGCGTCACCCAGCTGATCGCGGTCGAGCGGGACCGGCGGGACGCGGCGCGCACGGTGCGGCGACGGCTCGCGCAGGAGGTCCTGGAGCTGGTGCAGGCGGGTGCCGCGCCCGCGGAGATCGCGGCGCGGCTGCGGGTCGCGGCGCCGGTGCTGCTGCCCGGGCTCGGCACGGCGCCGCACTGGCAGGTCGTGGTCGCCCGGGTCGAGTGGGACGGCGGGGAGATGGAAGGCGGTCCGGTCGCCCAGTCGCTGCTGGAGGAGATCCTCGTGGATCCGCTGGCCGCCGGTCCCGAGCACTCCGACCGCATCGCGGTGGCCCACACGGGTGACGAGGCGATCGCCCTCGTCCCGCTTCCGGCGGTGTCCACGGAGCATGACGGCTCCGAGACCGGAGTGCTCGCCGACACCCTCCTGGAGGCCGTCCGCGACCCGCTGTCGGCGGGCCTGAACGACGACGGCCGGCTCACCCTCGGCGTCAGCGCCGCCGTGCACTCGGCGGAGGGGCTGCGCGGCGCGCTGGAGGAGGCGCGGCACGCCCGCCGGGTCGCCGCCGCCCGTCCGGGCCGGGTCTGCGCGGCCGGGCACCAGGAGCTGGCCTCGCACGTCCTGCTGCTGCCGTTCGTCCCGGACGACGTGCGCCGCGCGTTCACGGCCCGCCTGCTCGACCCGCTGCGCGACTACGACCGCCGGCACCGCGCCGAGCTGATCCCCACCCTGGAGGCGTTCCTCGACTGCGACGGCTCCTGGACGCGCTGCGCGGCGCGGCTGCACCTGCACGTCAACACGCTGCGCTACCGGGTGGGCCGTATCGAGCAGTTGACGAGCCGGGACCTCTCCCGGCTGGAGGACAAGCTCGATTTCTTCCTGGCACTGCGGATGAGCTGAGGTCATGAGGGCGTACGGCGGTGGCACCAAGTGCCGCCGTCGGCCCGCCACTTGTCCCACGACTTTGTGAAATGTTTCACCCACCCTCTTGGCCCGGCGCCGCAATCCGTGCTGAGATGCCGCCACCACTCAACAGCTCAATGGCGTGCTGGGCCTGTCCTTCGGATCAGGTTGGTGTCGAGAGGCAGTACCCCCGCGACCACGAGCTGATCCGAAGAACAGGACCCTGGGGAGGGCAACGTGGCGCATACCGCCATGTCTGGTTCCGGAACGACTGCAGGGGACGATCCACTCCAGACCGCGGTATGGCGGCTGCGCTCTCGCGCCTGCTGGGCCGACGCGGCCGCGCTGCTGCCACCGCACACCGCGGCGGCCGCCCTCCAGAGAGCGTCACTTCTCGTCGAGCGCTGCCTGTACACCGAGCAGGGCTGGGCCGAGGCCGAGGACGCGCTGCGTACGGCGGAGGCGCTGGCGCAGAGCGACGAGGAACGGGGCGCCGCGGCCTGCGAGCGCGGGCAGCTCGCCTACGCGGCCACACTGCTCGCCGTGCGCGACCGGGCGGACGAGGCGCAGACCGCGCTCGGGCGGGCCGCCGCGCTGCTCGCGCCGGGTGCGCCGGGGCGGGCCCTGCTGGACTTCCGGCGCGGGCTGCTCGCCGAGAACCTCGCGCGCTCCCCGCAGTCCGCCCGCGCCGCCTACCGGCGCGCCCACGCCGGGGCCACCGCCCAGGGCGATCCGCTCCTGCTCTCCTTCACCTGGCGCCATCTCGCCGGACTCGCCCTGCGTGACGGCGAGGTGGCCGAGGCCCGGCACGGCTTCGCCGAATCCCTGCGCATCCGCGAGGAGTTGGGCTATCTCGTCGGTACGGCCCCGGCGCTGGCCTCACTGGCCGACGCCGAGGCCGAACCCGAGGCGACCCGGCTGCGGGCGGAGGCGGGACGGCTGTTCCGCCTCCTGGGCGGCGTACCGACGTGGCTGGCCCGGCAGTTGGCCCCACCGGCGGCCACGGTCCAGCCCTGAGGGCCGTACGTCCGCCTATATGTCGCGCATGAACTCCAGCGCGGCGGCACGGAGTTCGGGGTCGCGGGCCAGGAAGAACCCGACGGCCACGAGAGCCAGGAACCCGAGGAAGCTGCGCAGGCTGCCGCCGCGGCTCGCGCCGTGGACCGGGGCCGGGTAGTGCGTGCGCGGCGCACCGGGGTGCCTGGTGTGCGAACGGGCCATGTCGTGCATCGCGCGATGGCTCCGCACATGCTGTTGATGGATCTGCTGGGCCTGCTGGACTTGCTGCATCGCCTGCCAGGACGGGTCGGGCATCGGATTCTCCCCCGCTTTCACTCCGGCTCTCGCCGCGTACTCATGGGCACGCGGCGAGGGCGGGGCGGGTTCCCGAGAACCGGGCATGTTGCGCGTCCCACACCGATTCGTGACATGGGCCACGGGAAGCGGACATACCGGCGCCCGTGGCGGCCTGCCTCAGCACGCCCCCGCGAAGTGCTCCCCCACCAGGGACTGGACGACCGGCAGGTCCTGGGCGATCAGGGCCTCCAGGAGCGCCGTGTGTTCGGCGGCGTCGGCGACGAGGTCGGCGCGGCCACGGGAGGCGGGGGCGCCGACGAGGGGCCACTGGGCGCGGCGGTGCAGGTCGTCCGCGATCTGCACCAGCTGGGAGTTCCCGGCGAGAGTGAGAAGCGCGCGATGGAAGGCGCGGTCGGACTCGGCGTAGGTCGCGCGGCAGCCCGAGGACGCGGCCCGCACCGTCTCCTCGGCGAGCGGGCGCAGCTCGGCCCAGCGCGCGGCGGGCACCGTACGGGCCAGGCGCAGCATGACGGGGACCTCGATCAGGGCACGGACCTCGGCGAGCTCGGCAAGCTCCCGCGCACCGCGCTCGATGATCCGGAACCCCCGATTCGGCGCGACCTCGACGGCACCCTCCTGCACGAGCTGCTGCATCGCCTCGCGTACGGGCGTCGCGGACACCCCGAACCGATCGGCGAGCGCGGGCGCCGAGTACACCTCGCCGGGCGCCAGCTCTCCCGCGACCAGCGCGGTCCGCAGGGCGTCGAGGATCTGGCCGCGGACCGAGGCCCGCTGGACGACGGGCCGCTCCCCCAGGGCACGCGGCGCCGGGATGGACACCTCACTGTGGGTGTGCTCGCCGCGAACCCCGATATCCGTACCGGCACTCGCGTCGGAGCCCGTGCCGTCACCCGCAGCGCCACGCGCGGCCGTCAGCCGCTCCCGGTCCACGTCCGCGGCCCGGGGCTGCGGCGGAACCCGAACGGACCCCGCACGGATGTCCGGGGCCTGTGTCCCGGCGGAGCCGTGCGTGCCGAGCGGACCGGCCTGCTCCACGGGATCCTCCTCCGGGCTTGGTGGTACTTGGGGGCATTGCGTCGATTGTTACTCGTCCGTCAAGCACCATAGGCGCACCTGGCCCCAGTTCAAACCTCCACCACTTCGGATAAGGTAAGCCTTACCTGCAAACGATCGTGAAGCGGTGGTCCCTGCATGCCCCTCCCCACTCTCGCCACAGGCGCCCCGGCCGGCACCGACGCACGCCCGGCCCGGTCGGCCGTCGCGGATGCGTACACCCGGCTGACCGAGGTGTTCCCGGGCCTGAGCGTCATGGAACTGGGCCCCCGGGAAGCGGCACCCCAGGGCAGCGGCTGGGTGTCCAGCGCCGGGCTCGCGGAGGGCGGCGCCGATCTCGACGCGTTCCTCGCGTGGGACGAGGCCCAGGTCCTGCGGGAGTACGGCGAGCGGGCGCGTCCCGACGTCGTCGCCAGTTTCGGGCTCCACCGGTACGCCTGGCCCGCCTGTCTGCTGATCACCGTCCCGTGGTTCCTGCTGCGCCGCGTGCCCCGCTTCCCCGTGCAGAACGTCACCTTCCAGCGCACCCTCGGCCGCATGGCGGTGCGAACCGGGGAGTTCGCCTGTCTGCCCGACGATCCGGCGGCCGGCCTGCCCGGCGCCCGCGTCGTGCCGGACGAGGAGGCACTGCGGGCCGAGGTGCGGGCCGCCGTGGCCGAGCATCTGGAACCGGTCCTCGGCGGCTTCGGACCGCGTATGCGGCGGCGCGGCCGGGCCCTGTGGGGCATGGCGACCGACGAGGTCGTCGAGGGGCTCTGGTACGTCGCCCACCTCCTCGGCGAGGAGCGGCGGGCGATGAGCGAGCTGGAGCACCTGATGCCGGGCGCCACCAAGCCGTACGCGGGCTCCGCCGCCTTCCGTGAACTCACCGGACCGAGCGGCGAGTCCCTGCCCACCCGCGACCGGGTGAGCTGCTGCCTCTTCTACACCCTGCGCCCCGAGGACACCTGCGCCACCTGCCCGCGCACCTGCGACGCCGACCGCTTGGCCAAGTTGTCGGCCGGCACCGCCGGTTGAGGCCCGCAGCGCAGGTCCCGGGGACCCACCCCGGGGTGCCGCCGCCCGCCCGTGCCCTCTAAGATCAACTCGAACTGGGACGCCCCACGGTTACAGGCGATTCACAATTTCCTCACTCGCCGCAGGAACTTTCCGTAGAACCATCCGTACGGGTAATCTTATTCGCACTCAACTCCCGTCCCTCGCGCGGCAGTTCGAGCAGAACGCCGCCCTGCGCATTCCCTTGCACCCCCTTGGCGGCCTCTTGCCCCGAAACCCCCTGAGGGACATCGGGATTGGGCCACTATGGCGGGCGTTACGCCCTATCCCAATGCAAGGGACCCCTGATGAGACTGACCGACATATCGCTGAACTGGCTGCTTCCGGGCGCCGTTTTGCTCCTGGGCATGCTGGCGGCGGTGGCGGTGCTCGCGCGTGGCAAGCGGTCCGGGGAGACCACGTCGAGCGGCGAAGACTCGTGGGAGCGCAGCGAGGAGCGCCGCAGGCGCAAGGAGGCCATCTACGGCACGGCCTCCTACGTGCTGCTGTTCTGCTGTGCCGCCGTCGCCGCGGCGCTCTCCTTCCACGGCCTGGTCGGCTTCGGCCAGCAGAACCTCGGCCTCACCGACGGCTGGGAGTACCTGGTCCCGTTCGGCCTCGACGGCGCGGCCATGTTCTGCTCCGTCCTCGCGGTGCGCGAGGCCAGCCACGGTGACGCGGCGCTCGGCTCCCGGATACTCGTATGGACGTTCGCCGGTGCCGCCGCCTGGTTCAACTGGGTGCACGCGCCCCGGGGCGTCGACCACGCCGGTGCCCCGCAGTTCTTCTCCGGAATGTCGCTGTCCGCCGCGGTGCTGTTCGACCGCGCGCTGAAGCAGACCCGCCGTGCGGCGCTGCGGGAGCAGGGCCTGGTCCCGCGCCCGCTGCCGCAGATCCGGATCGTCCGCTGGCTGCGTGCTCCCCGTGAGACGTACAGCGCCTGGTCGCTGATGCTCCTGGAGAACGTGCGCACGCTGGACGAGGCGGTCGACGAGGTCCGCGAGGACAAGCGCCAGAAGGAGCAGACCCGACTGCGCCGTCGCGAGCAGGAGCGGGTCGAGCGCGCGCACCTGAAGGCGATCAGCCGCGGCCACCGCGGCATTGTCGGCCGCGGCGGCTCACGCCAGAACGAGACCACGACGACCGTGGAGCGGGCCCCTGCCCCGGCGACCGCGGACTCTGCCATATCGGCGCCGGAGCAACTGCCCGTACGTTCCCGTCCCTCCCTGCAGCCCGTCCGCAAGAGCACTGACCCCATCACCGTCGACCTCACCGCCGAGGACGACACGATGGCACTGCCGCGCCTGGACTCCCTGGAGCGCAAGCTCAAGGACCTGGAGCAGCAGTTCGGCTGAGGCCGAGAGCGGTTCGGCCGAAGCCGGGCCCGCGTCCGAGTCCGGGACGGTTTCCGGGACTTGGACCGCACACACTGGATGGGGGCGCCGCCTGCGATGTCAGGCGGCGCCCCCATCCAGTTCGAACCACACCGATTTGCCCACGCCGTGCGCCCGTACCCCCCACGCGTCCGCGAGGGACTGGACGAGAACGAGGCCTCTGCCGTGCGTACCGTCGTCGGCGTTCGGTACCCGCAGTCTGGGCCTGCGTCCCACGAAGTCCCGTACCTCCACGCGGAGTCCGCGAGGCGAGACGGTGGCTGTCAGGACGGCGTCGTGGTCGGTGTGGATGAGCGCGTTGGTGACGAGCTCGCTGGTCAGCAGCTCGGCTATCTCGGACTTTCCCGGCCTCCCCCAGTGCCGTAACAAATCCCTCAGTGCTCTGCGGGCCTCGGGCACCGCCCGCAGGTCCGCCCTGCCGAGCCTGCGCTTGAGCTGCGCGGCACCCGACTGATCCATGGCACCCTCGGACGCTTCCTCCACTGTCGTCTTCGCCGAGGACGCCCCCATGGTCGTGGGACCGCCTCCTCGCACCTGCCTCTTCATGACCCCCGCCTGCACGCCGATGTCGGATTTCCCTCCTGCTCGAACACGTTCACGGGAATCCATGCCCCGTCCAGAACGTGACAGTCATGTCGAATCGACAACCATGCGCCGTACGCCCACGGATGCGCCGTGTCCGCACCGGGAAGCGCCCCCTGGAGCCCGGCGCCGGAGACGCCCGTGGCTCCGGGCGAGGATCCGTGCCACAACGGCCGATCACCTGTGATCGCTCATGAGAGCGAGGGGAGCGCGCGCCGCGGAGGGCTGTCCGCCCGCGCACCTCGCCGATGGGCGGCGCGGGTGCCCTGCCCGCGGCGGAGCCCGGAGGGCCGGTGACGGCAGGCGGGCGCCCCACCTGCGTGACCCGGGGAAAGCCCTGGTGAATGGGGTGAGTTGAGGGGACGTCCATGGCCCGGAGAAATGGCGGGGCCCCGAGGTCGCGGGGTGTGGTGGCGCCGGGCCGGAGGGATGGAGGGCCCGTCGGGTGGGCAGAATGCATCTGGTACGTCGCCGTCGGCATCCTCCGCCCGGCATGTGCCCGCGCTGCCGATACCCGGGTTCGCGGAGCCTCCGCGGCGAGGTGCGGCTGGCGTCCGCCGCGGGGCGGGACGGCGCACTTGACGGTCCACCACCCCCTCGCACCTACGTTGCGCAGTGGCACGGTGACCGTGGGCAATCGCCCCAACTACCGATTCTCGTCTGCCGATCCGGCCGTACGCGAGCGGGGCATAGGGCTCCCGTACGACACGCAAGGGCGCCGCCGGCGGAGCCCGAACGCTCCCCGCCGACGACGCCTGCTCCCCCGAGCCCCCGTTACTTGCCGCCGATGCCCCTGGTTCCGATGTGGATGATCTTGTGGCTCCTGGTCATGTCGACGATGAGCTTGGTGGTGGTCCGGTCGCCCCACGTCAGGGTGATCGCGGCCTCCGTGTAGTCCGCCGTGCCGTTGTCGGTCACCGTCCACTTCACAGGGACGTTCTGGGCGCGCAGGACGCCGTCCGCGTGGTTCCTGGCCTCCCACGTCTTGATCTCGTTGAGGTAGGAGGCGCTCACGTAGTACTTGCGGAGCGCGTCCGCCAGCTTGCCGCCGTGGTCGGGGTCGCTCTGGGCGTCGATGTAGGCGCCGTAGAAGTCGGCGATCCGGGTCACCGAGTCGGACGGCTTCCCGCTGACCGTCCGGAACGCGGCGGCCCCCGAGGACGCCTGCGCCGAGGAGGTGAGCCCCAGCGGCAGGGCGACGGCCGCGGCGAGCCCGACGGCCAGGGCGGCGCGGCGAACCGGCTTACGGACCGACTTGCGGGCGCTGTTGTTGCTGTTCATGAGTGAGTTGTCCCCGTGTGTGAGTTCAGGACGCCGGTGGTCGATCCGGCGTCGTTCGGTGCGACACCAAGAGCATCAGCGGTCCCAGGAAGCGGACGCAAGCACCGGCATCCGATCCGCGACCATGGAACCATCCCACCCCCTTTGACGTGCAGATCTATGGAGTGCCTGGGATGCCGTCCCGGGACGGCAGACGCCCGCCCGGACCAGGTGGGCGCACACGCATACACGAGTACGGGGGAACCGTGTCGACCCGGGACGACGACGTCGAGGAGTTCGCGGCGCAGCTGAGACAGCTGAAGGCGCGCACGGACCGCAGCTACGGGTCCCTCGCCCGACGGCTCACCATGAACACCTCCACGCTGCACCGCTACTGCGCGGGCGAGGCGGTCCCGCTCGACTTCGCGCCCCTGGAGCGGTTCGCCGCGCTGTGCGGGGCCTCGCCGGACGAACGGCTCGAACTGCACCGCCGCTGGATCCGGGCCGTGGAGGCACGGCGGCGGCCTCGGTCCACGGATACGCCGGCGGACCGGATCGCTCCCACTGAGCCTGGTGCGCCCTCGTCGATGACGGAGAACGCGGAGGCTACGGAGGCTACGGAGGTCTCGCAGGCGACGGAGGTCTCACAAGCCCCGACAACCCCGGAGGTCTCGCAGGCCTCTGAAGCCTCAAAGGCCTCTCAAGCCCCAGAGGCCCCGAAGCCCCTGAAGGCCCCGAACCACGAGCCCTCCCCCGTCCCCACCACCCGCCCCCGGCACCGCAAACGCCGCACACTCACCATCGCCCTGGCCTCCGCCCTCCTCGCCGTACTGGCAAGCCTCCTGGCCCTGTCGACCGACGACGACGCCACCTCGCCCCCCGCTTCCAAGCCCCGTTCCCGAAGCGCCACCACGCTCACCGCCGCCATCCCCCCGCTCCCCTCACCTGGACCGCCGACTCCCAGGCCTGGGAGCTCCACTGCGATCACGACTACGTCATCGGCAAGCGGCCGGCGCAGGTTCCGCCTCCCCCGGTCGAACAGGACGCCGCGGTGTGGGCGGACACCCAGGGCGCGGTGCACGGCCGCGAGACGCTGGTGCGGATCTCGGTGCAGGGGCGCAGCTCGACCGCCGTGGTCCTGGAGGCGCTCCGGGTCCGGGTCGTCGGGCGGGACGCCCCGCTGCGGGGCACGGCCTATTCGATGGCGCAGGGCTGCGGCGGGGACATGACGCCCAGCTCCTTCGCGATCGACCTGGACGTGCACCGCCCTACGGTCCGCCCCGTCGCGGGCGGCGACTCCGGCACGCCGATCCCCGCGAGGCATCTGCCCTTTCGGGTGTCGGCGACGGATCCGGAGGCCCTGGAGGTCAAGGCCCTGACCGAGGACTGCGACTGCCGCTGGTACCTGGAGCTCGACTGGTCCTCCGTGGGGCGCACCGGCACGGTCCGCATCGACGACCACGGCCGCCCGTTCCGCACCAGCGGCATCAAGGGCCTGCCCCGGTACTGGTACGCCGACCGGGGCTGGACCCCGATCGTCAGCTGACGCGCACCCTATGCCTGACCCACGCCCTAAGGGCGCGGCATGTTGCGCAGGTTGGAGCGGGCCATCTGCACCATCCGTCCGACTCCGCCGTCCAGGACGATCTTCGACGCGGACAGGGCGAAGCCCGTCACCATCTCGGCGCTGATCTTCGGCGGGATGGAGAGGGCGTTGGGGTCGGTGACGATGTCGACGAGGGCCGGGCCCTTGTGCTTGAAGGCGTCCTTCAGGGCGCCCGCGAGCTGCTTGGGCTTCTCGACGCGTACGCCGTAGGCGCCGCAGGCGCGGGCGACGGCCGCGAAGTCGGGGTTCTTGTTCGCGGTGCCGTAGGAGGGAAGCCCGGCGACGAGCATCTCCAACTCGACCATGCCGAGGGAGGAGTTGTTGAACAGGACGATCTTCACCGGCAGGTCGTACTGGACGAGGGTGAGGAAGTCGCCCATCAGCATGGAGAATCCGCCGTCGCCGGAGAGCGAGACGACCTGGCGGCCGCGGTCGGCGAACTGGGCGCCGATCGCCATCGGCAGCGCGTTCGCCATCGAGCCGTGCGAGAACGAACCGATGATGCGGCGGCGGCCGTTGGGCGAGATGTAGCGGGCGGCCCAGACATTGCACATCCCGGTGTCGACGGTGAACACCGCGTCCTCGTCGGCGAGTTCGTCCACCACCGCCGCCACGTACTCGGGATGGATCGGAACGTGCTTCTCGACCTTCCTCGTGTACGCCTTGACGACGCCCTCCAGCGCGTCGGCGTGCTTCTTCAGCATCTTGTCGAGGAAGCGCCGGTTCTCCTTGGTCCGCACGCGCGGGATGAGACAGCGCAGCGTCTCCTTCGCGTCGCCCCACACGGCCAGGTCCAGCTTCGAGCGGCGGCCGAGGTGTTCGGGCCGTACGTCGATCTGGGCGATCTTCACGTTGTCGGGCAGGAAGGCGTTGTACGGGAAGTCGGTGCCGAGCAGGATCAGCAGGTCGCATTCGTGGGTGGCCTCGTATGCGGCGCCGTAGCCGAGCAGTCCGCTCATGCCGACGTCGTACGGGTTGTCGTACTGGATCCACTCCTTGCCCCGAAGTGCGTGTCCCACCGGGGACTTGATCTTCCCGGCGAACGCCATGACCTCGGCGTGCGCTCCCGCCGTGCCGCTGCCGCAGAACAGGGTGACCTTGTCGGCCTCGTCGATCAGCGCGACGAGCTTGTCGATCTCGGCGTCGCCCGGTCGCACGCTGGGCCGGGAGGTGACGAGGGCGGTCTCGACGGGCTTGTCGGGGGCGGCCTGGTCCGCGATGTCGCCGGGCAGTGTCACGACGCTCACCCCGCTCTGCCCGACCGCGTGCTGGATCGCCGTCTGGAGCAGACGGGGCATCTGCTTCGGGTTGGAGATCATCTCGCTGTAGTGGCTGCACTCGCGGAAGAGCTGGTCGGGGTGGGTCTCCTGGAAGTAGCCGAGGCCGATCTCGCTGGAGGGGATGTGGGAGGCGAGGGCGAGGACCGGGGCCATGGAGCGGTGGGCGTCGTACAGACCGTTGATGAGGTGCAGGTTGCCGGGGCCGCAGGAGCCGGCGCAGGCGGTCAGCTTCCCGGTGACCTGGGCCTCCGCGCTCGCGGCGAAGGCGGCGGTCTCCTCGTGCCGGACATGGATCCAGTCGATCGCGGAGTTGCGGCGGATCGCGTCCACCACGGGGTTCAGACTGTCGCCGACCACGCCGTACAGCCGCTTGACGCCCGCGCGGGCGAGGATGTCGACGAACTGCTCGGCGACGTTCTGCTTGGCCATGAGTCACGCGCCCCTTGTGTCGTCCGGGAGGTCCGGGACCCGCGCCCGCTGCGGCGACCGGGATCCCTGCACCTCCCATGAATTCACAAGGGGCGCGGTTACGCCTCCCAAACAGCCGCGGCCGTCCGGTCGTCGGCGTACCCCTTGACCCGCACCTGGGTGTCGGCGAGGAACGCGGCGAGGCCGGGCGCCTCCCCCGTCGACCACCGTGCCGTCAGGTGCTCGGCGAGCTCCGGTTCGCCGCGCAGCGGCTCGGCGAGGCCGCCCG
Organism: Streptomyces sp. R21; assembly: GCF_041051975.1. Lineage (GTDB taxonomy): Bacteria > Actinomycetota > Actinomycetes > Streptomycetales > Streptomycetaceae > Streptomyces. The sequence continues at coordinate 2,432,626 of NZ_CP163435.1, forward strand.
TGCACAGCAGGAGCGTGTCACCCGGGCGGGCGACGGAGGCGCGGAAGCGGAAGGGGGCGCGGGGCGGTTCGGGGGCCGGTTCGTACGGGCTCGGGGGTGTCGTGATGCCGAGGTCCATGGTGAGCCGGTCGCCCTCGGGGGTCTCGTGCGGCAGCGAGCCGAAGCCGACCACGGCCTCGCCGGCCACCTCGGCGACCCGCGGCTCGATGTCCTGGCACTCGCCGTCCCGCAGCCGGAACAGACCACCCGCGCCGACACCGAAGAAGACGCGCGTACGGCACTCCGGGTCGGCCGGGAGCAGCAGGCAGCGCAGGCTCGCGGTGTACTCCTCGGGCGCGATGCCCTGCTCGGCCGCGCTCGCCCGCAGCTTGCCGAGGCTGCGGTCGGTCAGCCGGTGCAGACCCGACTTCAGATCCCCGCGCCGGGCGGCCCGGATGTCCTCCGCCAGCCGCGCGTGGCTGCGCCCGACGGCCCGCCCGATCCATTGGCACGCCTCGGCGGCGGCCCGGTGCGCGCCGGGTGTGGCACGGGCCCCGGTCGCCATGGCGACGAGGACGAGCGCCTGCTCGCCGGTGCCGAAGCGGGCGGTGAGCAGGGAGTCGCGGCGGGGTTCGCCCCGGTAGCGCGCGGAGTCCCCGCGCACGGAGGCGGCGCGCAGCGTGCTGGTGCCGTAGCGCGCTCCGTCCAGCACGGTGTCGGCGACCAGGTCGTCCAGCTCGTCCGGGTCGGCGGGCGGGAGCGCGGTGGGCTCGGCGTCGTAGGTGGGCGGGCCGGAGCCCACGTGGTCGACGACGGGCGGCTCATGGGGCACGGCGAGGGCGGGCGGCCGTACGGCATCCCGCAGGGCGTCGCCCACCTCGTCCCGTACCGCGTCCTGGGGTTTCGAGGCGTCGGCGAGAAGCGCGGCGCTGTCCCCTTCGGCGAACGCCGTCCGCTCCGGGGCCCCGAGCGGCGGCACGTCGGCCGGTGCCCGGGACACCGGGGGTGCCGCGTCGGGCGCCTCCGGCGATTCCGTGGGGGCACGGTCGGCGGGCTCCGCCGCGCGGAATCCCGGCGGGGTCGGCCCGGGCGGGAAGCTGGCCGGGCCCGGCGGGGCGGTGGGCGGGGCCTCCCACGGGGCGGGCTGCCGCGCCGGTCCGCTGATCTCCGGCGTGGCGGGAGGCACCGAGGCGGCGGCTCGATGCGGCGCGGCGCCGGGCCACTGACCGGTCTGGCCGCTCTGCTCCGGTACGGCGGGCGGCTGGGGCGGATGAGGCGGCACATCGCGGCGCGGCGCGGGTACCGGCTCCCGTCTCCCGTCCGGTTCCGACGCCGGCTCCACCGTCCCGAGCGCCGAGGCGAAGCGGTCGTCGAGGGAATCGGCGGCGGCCGCGGGCCCCGTGTCCTCGGTGGAGTCGTCGTACAACTGCCCCCACCAGTCGTCCTGCTGACCGGTGGGCCTCTCCCCCTGCTGGCTCATGCCCCTAATTGTCCACCGCGGGAGCCGGATGAAAACGGGGCATCCGGAAAAACCGGCCAGGGGACTGGTCGTCGAACGGCGTGTCGGATGACGTATCGAACGTGGATACGAAAACCGCCGGGCGGTTCCACCCCCCACGGGAGAACAGCCCGGCGGCGCCGGAGTGACCTGGGCCCGGCGCACAACGTGGGCCCGGGTCACGGTCTGGGTGACCGATTCGCCGTTGGTGTCGGTCGGTTCGGCCCGAGTGTGACGTGCCTTCCTGGGTCTCCGCTGTGATTCACGGTCGAGATCCGGCCATCGCCATCACTCCCCAAGATCGCTTCACCCGTGTCCGCGCAGTCCGGTGCGACCGGCATCCGCGCAGGCCGGACCGGCCCACGACGGGCATTACGGGCAGCGATTGATGCTGCGGTGATGTGAGCTTGTCAGAGGGGCGGGGGGTACGGCGATGATGTCCGGAGGCGGGTTTGCGCCGTGGCTGTTTTCCGCCACGGACGCCGCCGACCGGCCGGAACGGATCCATGGGGAGGGCATCGCCGCATGCTGGGAGCGATAGGTCTGGACGAGACACACGAGTCGGCGTACCGGGCCCTGGTGTCCGTGGGCGCCGCCGACGTGCCCGATCTCGCGCGACGGCTCACCCTCGCCGAGTACGACACCGAGCGCGCCCTGCGCCGTCTGGAGCGGCACGGCCTGGCGGCCCAGTCCTCGGCCCGGCCCGGGCGCTGGGTCGCGGCGCCGCCCGGGGTCGCCCTCGGCGCGCTGCTCACCCAGCAGCGGCACGAGCTGGAGAAGGCGGAACTGGCGGCCGCGCTGCTCGCCGAGGAGTACCGCGCCCAGGCCGCCGAGCCCGCCGTGCACGACCTGGTCGAGGTGGTGATCGGCGCGGCGGCCGTCTCGCAGCGCTTCCTCCAGCTCCAGCTCGGCGCCACCGAGGAGGTGTGCGCACTGGTCACCGGGAACCCGGTCGTCGTCTCCGGGATGGACAACGACGCCGAGGAGCAGGCCGCCGGCCGCGGGGTCGGCTACCGGGTGGTGGTCGAGCGGTCGGTCCTGCACCAGCCCACCGGGATCACCGAGCTGTCCGCCGCGCTCGGCCGCGACGAGCAGGTGCGGGTCGTCGACCAGGTACCGACCAAGCTGGTGATCGCCGACCGGGCGCTCGCCATGGTGCCGCTCACCTCGCACAGCGCGGAGCCCGCCGCTCTGGTCGTCCATGCGAGCGGACTCCTCGAGCTGCTGTCGGGCCTGTTCGAGTCGGTGTGGCGGGACGCGCTGCCGCTGCGGCTCGGCAGCCGGGGCGTCGTCCAGCAGGAGCCGGACGGCCCGGACGGCACGGACCTGGAGATCCTCTCGCTGCTGCTCGCCGGGCTGACCGACGCGAGCGTCGCCAAACAGCTCGACCTGGGCCTCAGGACCGTGCAGCGCCGGGTGAAGCACCTGATGGAGCTGACGGGGGTCACGACACGGCTGCAGCTGGGCTGGCACGCCTACGAGCGCGGCTGGGTCGCCCGGGACCGGCTCGACTGAGCCACCACCCGCCCCGGACGCCTGCGACCTGCGGATTCGCTCGCGGTCCCGCACCCTGGGCAGATGGGAGTGTGGGAACTCCTGCTGGTCGGCGTGGTGATACTGCTCGGCCTGTTCGGAGTACTGGTGCCCGGTCTGCCGGGGTCGTGGCTCGTGTGGGCCGCGGTCCTGTGGTGGGCACTGGACGACCCGCAGACGCTCTCCTGGGTGATCCTCGTGGGCGCGACCCTGGTCCTGCTGCTGTCCCAGGCGGTCCGCTGGGGCCTGCCTCCCCGACGGCTGCGCGAGGGCGGCGCCACCCCCCGAATGGCGGTGTACGCCGGGATCGGAGCCCTGCTCGGCTTCTTCCTGCTGCCCGTCCTCGGCGCGATACCCGGCTTCATGGCCGGCATCTACGTCTCCGAGCGGCTGCGGCTGGGCGGCCACCGGCAGGCGGTGACGGCGGTACGGACGGTGATGCGCTCAGGGGGATCCAGCGTGCTGGCGGAGCTCTTCGCCTGCCTGATGATCACGGGGGCATGGCTGGGGGCGGTGATCTGGGGCTGAGCCCCGGCGGCACCTACGGTGCGAGATCGGCGAGGTCGACCGTGTCGGCCAGCGCCCGCATGCCCGCGTCGTCGAAGTGCAGATGGTCCCCGGGGTCGTAGGCGGGCAGGATCCGCCCGGGCCGACCCGGATCGCGGACGGCGGCGTCGAAGTCGGCGACCGCGTCGAAGAGCCCGCCGGTGCGGATGAAGGCGTTGACCGCCCTGCGGACGGCCTCGCGCTCCGGCGTCCAGGCGGGATGGCCGCCGTACGGCGTGATCGTGGCGCCGACGACACGGATCCCCCGGGCGTGCGCACGCGCCACGATCCGGCGGTACGCGTCCTCCAGCAGGCGGGGGTCCGTCGCACTCGGGGTGCCCTTGATGTCGTTGACGCCCTCCATCACGATCAGCGCGCGCACCCCGGTCCGGGACAGCACGTCCGCGTCGAGACGGGCCAGGGCACTGGGGCCCCGTCCCTCGCGCAGGACACGGTTGCCGGCGATCCCCGCGTTCAGGACCCCGAGCCGTCGCTCCGGCGGCAGACGTCGCAGGCGTTCGGCGAGCCGGTCCGGCCAGCGGCGGTTGGCACTGAACGTCGAGCCGGTGCCGTCGGTGATGGAATCCCCGAGCGCGACCACGCTCCCCGCCCCGGTCGCGCCGAGCACGTCGACACCGGTCACGTAGTACCAGTTGCCGACGGTGGAGGTGTACGCCCCGCCGCCCTCGTCCAGGGCCCGATCGCCGCCCCGGGCAAGGAAGTTGGCCTGGAGAGCGGACCGGTGATAGGTGGCGGGCCCCGAATCCCCGGGCGTGTGCACCGTGACCAGCAGGTTGCTCCCGGCAGGCACCCGCAACGGCACAGGATCGGTGACCAGGTCCCGCCCGGCCGGGATCCGCACGGCCCCGGCACCACCGAACGCGGCCGTCCGCATCGACCCCGGGACGGCGTCGGGGCCCCGCGTCACGCCCGCCCGCTGAAGAGCGACGGTGACCGAGCCGAGCCGGAGTGCCCCGGTCCCGAGCCGATTGGAGATCCGCACCCGCACGGCCGTCCCACCGACGCTGACGTGCACGACGTTGCGGATGGAGGCGCCGGGCAGCGCCGGCACGGTGCCGGAGGGGGCGGCCTCCCAGGTGCCGGTCCAGTGCTGCGCGGGCACGGGGAGCGGCCCGGTCGGCCGGGTGTCGGCACGTGCGACCGGCGGGACGAGCGCCAGGGCGGTCACGAGGGAGACGAGAAGGTGCCGGGCCATGATCGCGCGCGTCATGGCCCCATGGCTTCCCTGCCCCCGGCCCCACCCAACGACCCGTCACACGTCCGGCCGCACCGGCCCGCCGCCCCCCTGCCCCTCCCCTGGTCCTAGGCCCATGATCCGATGCGCACCGCCCACCCCGCGTGCTTCGCTGCTTCCATGACCGAATTCAGCAAGGCCGAGCGCGCGTACCTCTCCTCGCAGCGGCTGGGGCGGCTGGCCACCGTGGACGCCCACGGGCAGCCGCAGGCGAACCCTGTCGGCTTCTTCCCGCAGGACGACGGGACGATCCTGATCGGCGGCTACGCGCTGGGCACGACGAAGAAGTGGAGAAACCTCCAGAAGAACCCGAAGGTGGCCCTGGTCGTCGACGACATCGTGAGCGTCCAGCCCTGGAAGGTCCGCGGCGTCGACATCCGAGGCGAGGCCGAACTGCTCACCGGCCCACACGAGTTGGGCCCCCACTTCAGCGAGGAACTGATCCGCGTCCACCCGAAGCGCATCCACAGCTGGGGCCTGGAGGAGGACTAGGCCTCAAGCACCCCTTCGAGGCCGAGCAGTACCTGCTTCCGTTCGAGACCGCCGGCGTATCCCGTCAGGGACCCGTCCGCCCCGATCACCCGGTGACACGGCCGGACGATCAGCAGCGGATTGGCGCCGACCGCACCCCCGACGGCCCGTACGGCGGCACGCGAGGCACCGATGCGCGCGGCGATCGCCCCGTACGTGGTCGTGGCCCCGTACGGAACATCATCGACGGCACCCCAGACCTGCTCCCGGAACCGAGTCCCCTCGGCCTTCAACTCGAGCTGGAATTCCTTGAGTTCACCGGCGAAGTAGGCGGCGAGCTGCCGCTCGGCATCCCGGAAGAGATCCGGACGGAGCAGCCAGTCGGCCTGCAGGGTCCGCCCGCCCTTCTGCCCGGGCACGGAGAGCGATGTCAGCGCGCCGAACTCATCGGCGGTGAGCAGAAGTTCACCGACGGGGCTGTCGAGGGTCGTGTAGTACGTAGGGCGTACGGGGGAGGTCATCAGCAAGGATCCTGTTCCAACTCGCCTGCGGTCCTGAGGTGTTGTACGGCGTAGGAGCGCCAGGGGCGCCAGGTGTCGGGGATGTCGTAGCCGGGCGACGCGACGTCGGGGTCGCCGAGGGCGCGGGTGCGGATGACGGCGGCCGTACGCCCGTCCATGCCGGGCAGCGCGAGCAGCGCCTCCTGCGCGTCATCGCGGTCGGCGCCCGCGTCGAGCCGGAGGGTGCCGTCGGCGAGGGCAGCGGCGAGGGCGCCCAGGGAGCCGTCGGGTTCGGCCTGCGCGAGGACGCCCGGCTCGGGAAACACATGGGTGAGCGTGGAGCACGGCGAGTCCAACGCCTTGCCGTACCGCCGCACCAGCCGCTCGGACTCCGCGCGCCCCACCAGCGCGCGTACGGCCAGTTCGTCGGGGTCGGCGGTACCGGGCGAACGCAGGCCCGGGCGGGCGGCGACCAGCGGGCCCAGCCGCGGATCCGCGCCGAGCCGCTCATCCACGGCGTACGGATCGGCATCGAGATCGAACAGCCACCGCAGCCGCTGCACAGCGGTGGTCAGATCACGGAGATCGGTGAGCTGAATGCGCGCATCGAGCCAGCCACCGGAGTGGGCGGCGGGGTCGAACGCGGTAAGGGAACCGGACCCCACACCGACATCCGGAGCCGCACCCGACGCAGGCCCCGATTCGGATCCCGCCCGTCGGCCTCGGCCGCGCACGCGCTCGTCCACGGCGACGATTCCCGTCCCGTACGGGAGCCGGAGCGTCCGGCGGTACGTACGGCCGCCGGGGTTGCCACTGACCTCCTCGATGCCCGGGACCGCCTCGCGGGCGAGGAGGTCGAAGACGGCACCGGACTGATAGGCGCCGCGGTGGGCCAGGCGCAGAGCGATGCCCGCGGAGGGGGTGGCCGTGCTTCGGCGTGGGCCGCCGCCGCGGGGTGCGGCGGCGCGCACTTCGCTCGGCGTCGACGCGTACACCGCCCTGATCGTGTCGTTGAACTGCCGCACACTGGCGAATCCGGCCGCGAACGCGATCTCCGTGATCGGCAGGCCGGTGGTCTGCAGCAGCACCCGGGCGGTGTGCGCCCGCTGGGCGCGGGCCAGGGCGACGGGGCCGGCGCCCACCTCGGCGGTGAGCTGACGCTGCACCTGCCGGGCGCTGTAGCCGAGCCGCACGGCGAGGCCGCCGACGCCCTCGCGGTCGACGACGCCATCGCCGATCATGCGCATGGCTCGGCCCACCACGTCGGCCCGTACGTTCCACTCCGCCGAGCCCGGTACCGCGTCGGGGCGGCAGCGGCGGCAGGCCCGGAAGCCGGAGCTCTGGGCGGCGGCGGCCGTCGTGTAGTACCGCACGTTCTGGCGCTTCGGCGTGACTGCCGGGCAGCTGGGCCGGCAGTAGATCCCGGTCGTCTCCACGGCGAAGAAGAACTCCCCGTCGAAACGGGCATCGCGGCTGCGTACCGCCTCGTACCTGGTCTCTTCATCGATCACGTCTACCAGTGTGCGGGGTCGCCTCCGGCGGGGCTGGCGGGAATCGGACATGGCGTTGGGGCGGACGCCGGGGTGGGCCCACTCAGCCCAGGGTTCACGGCTCCCCCGGGCTGAGTGGCCAGACCGCGCGCACCCCATGTCCACACGGCCCCGGGGTGGGTGGGCAAACCCCGGGTGCCCCCTTGCTTTGCGTGGTCACCCGGCGGTGGTGCAGGCCGGGGGTGGGTCACGCAACTCGGCGCTATCGAGGCGCCGCCTGCGCCCACCCATGCCGCCCCAGCGGCACGATTGCCCGCAGGGAGGACGGACCACGCACCCGCAGCCGCGATCCGACGCAAGGGGCCGTGCCGGTACGTCTCTGCCCGTCGCGTAGCAGACCGCCCGCCAAGTCCCGCCGTATACAACCCCCGGGCAGTACGCCCACGCGGCGACGGGCAAGACGTACCGGCACGGCCCCGACCCACCCACCCACCGCAGGCGCCCGGCGTCAGGCCCCCGCGCCAGCGAAAGGCGCCGACGCCAGCGAGACGCCTACTCCCAGCGCCCCCGCTTCGCCTCCATCGCAGCCCGCCCCTCCGCCCCCTTCCGCTTCCAGTCCCGCCGGATCTCCGCCCGGACACGCGCGTCCGTCTTCGCGACGATGCGCTGGTTCTCACGCAGCAGCTTGCGGTAGCTGTCGAGCCGTCGTTCCGGAAGTCCCCCGGAGTCGACCGCCGCAAGAACCGCGCACCCGGGCTCCGCGACATGCGCGCAGTCCTGGAAGCGGCACTCGGCGGCGAGTTCCTCGATCTCGGAGAAGACCTGGCCGACCCCGGTCTCGGCGTCCCAGAGGCCGACGCCACGCAGCCCGGGGGTGTCGATGAGGACGCCCCCGCCGGGGAGAACCAGCAGATTGCGGGTCGTCGTGGTGTGGCGCCCCTTGCCGTCCACGTCACGCGCGGCCTGCACCACCATCACGTCCTCGCCGAGCAAGGCGTTGGCGAGGGTCGACTTCCCCGCGCCGGACTGCCCGAGCAGCACGGACGTACCGCCCGCGAGAACGGCCGCGAGAACGTCGAGGCCCTCCCCCGCGGTGGAGCTGACGGTCAGCACGGGCACGCCGGGCGCGGTCGTCTCCACGTCCTGGACGAGATGCGCGAGCGTCGCGGCGTCGGGCACGAGGTCGGCCTTGGTGAGGACGACCACCGGCTGCGCACCGGACTCCCACGCCAGCGCGAGGAACCGTTCGATGCGGCCGAGGTCGACTTCCAGGGCGAGCGACACGGCGACGACCGCGTGGTCGACGTTGGCCGCGAGGATCTGCCCCTCGGACCGCTTGGAGGAGGTGGAGCGCACGAAGGCGGTGCGGCGCGGCAGATACGTCCGTACGTACCGGGGGTTCCCGCCGGGTTCGACGGCGACCCAGTCACCGGTGCACACGACGCGCAGCGGATCGTGGGGCGTCACGAACGCGGTGTCGGCACGCAGAACACCGTCGACGGTGACGACGTCGCACTGGCCGCGGTCGACACGGAGGACCCGCCCGGCGAGAAGGCCTTCGGAGTCGTACGGGGAGAACTGCTCCGCCCAGGAGGCGTCCCATCCGTAGGGAGCCAGGGCGGAGAAAACTGCGGAGGAAGTCAAGGGTGACCCTTCACAAGGGTGGCCCCGGCACGCGCACTTGGGCGCGGTCAAAGAGAGAAGGAGGTCAGCCGGCGGCCACGGAGGTGGACTCGATGAACTTCTGGATGCGGGCAGCGCCCATCTCGACGACAGCCATCGGTCACACCTCCTGGATCACACTCGAACGGCCGCGGCAGCCGAGAACAACCGGCCACCGCAGGAACGATCACACGATATCCGCGCCCTCCACACCCGCGTCAACCGAATTAACCGGCACCCGGAATCCCGCGAACCCCAACCACCCTCACCAGCCCCTTCAGCCCCTTCAGCCCGCGCAGCGATGCCCGTTCAGCGTGAAGTCGTGAGGAGCCGAGTTCTCGTCGTGCCAGGAGCCGAGGAACCCGACGCCGAAGGTGCCGCCCGCGGAGACGGACTTGTTGTAATCGGCGGCGCTGACCGTCACCCGGGAGTCCTGCTGGACGAAGCTGCCGTCCCACATCTGGTCGACCCGCTGGCCGTCCTGGAAGCTCCAGCCGATGGTCCAGTTGCCGAGCGCCTGCTCGGAGGTGGCGGTGACGGTGGCCTGGAAGCCGTCGGGCCACTCGTTGACGATGTCGTACGTGATACGGCAGGAATCGTCAGACTCACCGGACCCCGATCCGGACCCGGCCCCCGACCCCGACCCCGACCCGTGCGAACTGCCCGCAGAGGAAGAGGACTTCCCCTGAGGCCCGGTCGCGGGAACCGATGCCCCGGAAGGGCCGGACGAGTCGGTCGAGGCGCCCGACGACGCACCCCCCGCCGCACGGTCCGAGGACGACGTACTGGACGTGACCGGCTCGGTGTCGGAGTAGGACGGCCCGGGGTCGGCCACCGGCTGCCGTTCCGTCGAGTCGCCCCGCGCCGACCCGTCGGCCCCGGAGCCGCTCGAGCCGTCGAAGGGCATGAGCGAGACGCCGAGCGCGAGCACGGAGACGAGCACGGCGGCGACGAGCATGCCGTTCCGGCCGATCCGGGGCCGGGGCATCCTGCCCTCGGCGATCCCGGTGTCGCTGGCCGCGTCCATGCGCCCGCCGTTCAGGCCCGCCTCCGCGGCCCGGCGCCGCCGCTCCAGGTACGCGAGCCCGCCCCAGCCGATGACGCCGCCGGCGAGCGCCGAGGGCAGCCCACCGCCGTGCAGCCGAAGACAGGCGGCGGCTTCCGCGCACTCCACGCAGCGGGCGAGGTGGCGCGAGAGGTCGCCGGGGGTCTCGGCGCCGGACGAGCGGGTGACGGCGTCGAGGAGCCGGGCGTAGCTGCGGCAGTTCGCATCCATCGGGGTGTCGATGTGGTTGCGATGGCAGCGATCCCTGAACAGCGCCCGGACCTGGGCAAGTTCGTCGGCGGCGGCTGTCGGGTCGAGGCCGAGCCGCCGGGCGACGGCGGGCAGCGGCAGCGACTCCACCTCGGCGAGCCACAGCAGCGCGGCGTCCGGTTCCTGCATGTCCCTGAGGCCGCGCAGCGCGAGCGGTCGGTGCAGGGGCGGTCCGGTGTAGCGGGCGGCCTTGTCGGAGTTGAGCCACAGCCGCAGGTCGGGGTCGAGCCGGTGGCCCTGTCCGTGGGCCTCCCAGCCGGCGGCCGTGGTGCGAACGGACGTCAGCAGCAGGGGTATTCGGGGCAGCCGCAGCGCCCTGCGGCCGGTAGTCTTCGTACCCTCCGCGGTCGCGCGCACTTCACGGATGCCGTGGGTGAACGCCTCGGTCGCCAGCTGGCCGGCCGCCGCGGACCCGGAGGTGCAGAGATCGGCGTACGACAGGACCGCGTCCCAGCACTCCGAGAACAGCGCGGCCTCGGCGGCGTCCTGAGGGGTCGGCAGGTCGGGCATGGGGGGCTCCTGCATCAACTTCTTCCAGATGCGTACGTCAACTCGCCAGCTGTGCAAGTCACCAGCTGTACAAGGGAGTTGATTGCCGCCTCGCGACGGTGCCCGAGCCTTTCACGGTTTCCACACAACTGACAAGCTGCGTATTCAATTACTGCGGCAACCGCTTGCCGGGCAGCGGGACGCACGGAGGCCGGGCGTGATGACCACGCCCGGCCTGCTGTACGTACGGGAAGCCCGAAAGTCTCAGTTACCGGGGGACGGACTCCGCGGTGAGGTCCCGTGCCGGAAGGCTGTCCATGAAGGAGCTCACGGAGAAGACGGCCTGCCCCGGTCCGGGCGGCCCGTATCCGGGCGGCGAGGAGAGGCCGAAGTCCTCCATCGTGGAGCGGTAGGCCTCCAGGAGGCGGATGTGGTACTCCAGCGGCGCGCCCTGGGGGTTGGCCTTGCCGAGCGGGGTCGTCGGCTCCGGGCACCACGTCGTGAAGCGGGGCGTGATGCCGTGCGACATGAAGAAGCGCAGGCCCTCGGTGGTGGAGGCGATGGCCTCGTCGACGGTGGTGAAGCCGGAGGGCGCGGCCATCTCCACGCCCGCGACGAAGTTCGGGATCACGTTGCGCGCGCCGAAGACCTCCGCCGAGTCGAGGATGCGCTTGTGCCACTCGTCGCGGCCGACGTAGCGCTCCTTGCCGGGGCAGTACAGCTCGAACAGGCGCCGGTCCCACACCTCGAAGTTGGGGTGGTAGATCTGCACGCCGTAGTCCTTGAAGCGCTGCACGTCGTCCTTGGGCAGCGCCTGGGCGACGACCTTGCCGATCCAGCGGTCCGGGAAGTGCTCCTCGATGGCCTTCGCGTACATGCCGTAGAAGTCGGCCTCGTCGCGGCCCTGGAGCTTCGAGGTGATCGCGCCGCCCGTCAGCGTGTAGGCGGTGGACGTCTTGGCGGTGTCGTACCGGTCGATGATCTCGAGCGCCTCAAGGACCTCGTCGACGTCCTTGACGCCGGTGTACGGGCGGCCCGCCGCCTTGTGCTGGCGCCAGTTGTGGTTGATGTCGCAGTACTGGCACTCCTCCTTGGCGCCGAAGTACTGGCAGACCCGGAAGACGGTGAGGTAGATCAGGTAGCCCCACTGGATGGTGGGGGCCACCTCCATCACGGACTTCCCGTTGGAGAGGGTGTGCTTGTAGTACTCGGGCATGGGCGGCACGCCCACGTCGGAGATCCGCTTCCCGTCGAGGTAGAGGCCGAGCATGCCGTCCTCGTCGGCGGCGACGCGGTACGGCGAGGACGGATTGACGCGCACGGACACCACGGTCCGCCGCAGGTCGTACGGGCCGCCGGTGAGGATGATCTCCTCGGGCGGGCGGCGCAGCGCGGCCTCGCCGAGCTCGGGCAGGGTGCCGTGGTCGAAGGAGAAGATGAAGTAGGACTTCGGCTTGACCTCGCCGTTCTCGTTGTCGCTGAGGGCGGACGCGTCGAAGGCCACGCCTCCGCGGAGCAGGTCCTCCTTGAAGACGGCTTCCCGCGGCACGTGCGGGAAGCGCTCCATCAGATCCTCGACCAGCGCGGTGCGGCTGCCCATCCCGTTCTCCTCGCTTCCGACTCGCTCAAGCGTCGCACGCAGACTCGCGTGCAGGCCTGCATGCAGGGCTGCGTGCTCGACTCCTCACGGTATGCCCCCGCCTGTGCGTCAGCCGTGCCGGGTCCCCTTACGTCGTACGACGTGGGCCGGCGCGGCGATGTCCGGCGCCAGCGCCGGGTCGGGCACGGGCGTGCCCCAGACCGCCGCCAGCGGCAGGGTCCCGGCCCAGAGGCCGAGTTCGGCGTCGGGGCCGTCGCCGTCGTCCGGGGCGCCTGTGCGGATCTTGACGGACGCCTCCTCCAGGGACAGCGCGAGCAGGGTGGTCGCGGCGAGTTCCTTGCGGCTGGGCCTTCGGGCGTAGTCCCACTGGCCGGGCGTGGCGTGCTCGGTGAGCCGCCGCAGGCCCTCCAGCTTCTCCGCCGGGTCGGTGACCTTGCGGGGCACTGCGTGGATCATGGCGCTGCGGTAGTTCACCCCGTGCTCGAACACCGACCGCGCGAGCACCAGCCCGTCGACATGCGTGACGGTCACACAGACCGGCGCCGCCCCCGCCAGGCTCCGGCTGGCCACGGACCCGTGCACGAACAACTGCCCCTCGTCCCGCCCGTACACGGTCGGCACGACCAGCGGCCGCCCCTCGACAACCACCCCGAGGTGACAGATGAACCCCGCGTCGAGGATCGCGTCGAGATCAGCCCGATCCAGACTCCCCTGCTCCCGCAGACGACGATGCCGGGTGCGGTCGGACTCCGGGAGGGCGGCAGGAAGTGGAGGGCGCGTCATGGAGGCGAGACTACCGATATCGCGCCAGAATGACCATGTACTGACTAAATCAGCGAGCAGGCACCGCCAAAACAACGAAATCCGCACCGCAAGGTCCATCGTGGCTCCGGCGAGGGTCGAGACACACGAGCCCCCGGCGGCGGAGCGGCCATGGACACGCAAGCCTCCCCGGCGGCAAATGTGATCCCCTGACCGGACGACTTCCCGGGAGGGACGAAAGGGATGACCGAGATGGTGACCAACTGGGCGGGGAACATCACCTACTCCGCCAAGGAGCTGCACCGCCCGCATTCGCTCGACGCCTTGCGGGCGCTCGTGGCGGACAGCGCGAAGGTGCGGGTGCTCGGCAGCGGGCACTCCTTCAACGAGATCGCCGAGCCGGGCGACGGCGGTGTGCTGCTCTCGCTGGCCGCGCTGCCGCCTGCGGTGGACGTCGACACGGCGGCCCGTACGGTACGGGTCGCGGGCGGTGTCCGGTACGCCGAGCTGGCCCGCCGGGTGCACGAGCACGGGCTCGCGCTGCACAACATGGCGTCCCTCCCGCACATCTCGGTGGCGGGATCGGTGGCGACCGGCACCCACGGCTCGGGCGTCACCAACGGCTCGCTCGCCTCCGCCGTACGCGAGGTCGAACTCGTCACGGCGGACGGCTCGACCGTCACGATCGCCCGCGGCGACGCCCGCTTCGACGGCGCCGTGACCTCCCTCGGCGCGCTCGGCGTGGTCACCGCGCTCACCCTCGACCTGGAGCCGGACTTCGAGGTGGGCCAGCACGTCTTCACCGAACTCCCGCTGGCGGGGCTGGACTTCGAGGCGGTGGCGGCGTCGGCGTACAGCGTGAGTCTCTTCACCGACTGGCGGGAGCCCGGCTTCCGTCACGTATGGCTGAAGCGCCGCACCGACCAGCCGCTGCCGGACTTCCCGTGGGCCGCGCCCGCCACCGTGGCGGTGCACCCGGTGCCGGGCATGCCCGCGCAGAACTGCACCGAGCAGTTCGGCGTGCCGGGCCCCTGGCACGAGCGACTCCCGCATTTCCGGGCGGAGTTCACCCCGAGCAGCGGCGCCGAGCTCCAGTCGGAGTACCTGCTGCCGCGGCCGTACGCCCTCGACGCCCTGCACGCCCTGGACGCGATCCGCGAGACGGTCGCGCCCGTGCTGCAGATCTGCGAGGTGCGCACGATCGCCGCCGACGCCCAGTGGCTGAGCCCCGCCCACGGACGGGATTCCGTGGCGCTCCACTTCACCTGGGTCGAGGACACGGAGACCGTGCTGCCGGTGGTGCGGCGCGTCGAGGAGGCGCTGGAGCCCTTCGCTCCGCGGCCGCACTGGGGCAAGGTGTTCACCGTGCCGCCCGCGGCACTGCGCGATCTCTACCCGCGTCTGGGCGACTTCAGGGCGCTGGCCGGCTCCCTCGACCCGCAGGGCAAGTTCACCAACGCCTTCGTACGGGAGATCCTCGATTCCTGACATCCGGGAGATCCTCGGCGTCTGAGATCAGCCACCGACCGCCGCCCACAGCATGAGCGTGCCCCTGTCGCGGGGGACTTTATAAAGCCCCTTTCCTAACCCCTTGTCGAAAGTCCGGCCCAGGCCATAGCCTTGCGCCGCGCCGGTGCCCAAGTGGCCTCGGCATGGGCCGAAGGGACGGGGCACGCCTTGTGAAGCGCACATCACGCGACATACGCACCGCGAACCGCTATGAGGTGCTGCGCCAGATCATCGCCGAGTCGCCCACCTCCCGGCAGGAGCTGGCGGCCGCCACCGGGCTGAGCCTGGCCACGGTCGCCACACTCGTCGGGGAACTGCTCGACCTCCGCATGATCACGGAGGTCGGGTTCGAGGATTCGGCCGGCGGCCGCCCCCGGGGTCTGGTCGCGGTCAACGCGTCGGGAGGCGCGTTGATCGGCGTGGACATCGCGGAGACGTACGTCCATGTCGAGCTGTTCGACCTCGCGCTGAACGTGCTGGCCCGCGCCGAGGAGGACGTCCGCCCCAGCGAGAGCCGCCCCGAGCAGGTGGTCGGCCATGTCGCCGCCGTCGTGGGCTCGGTGGTCGCGCAGGCCGGCGTCGAGGGCGCCCGCGTCCTCGGTGTCGGGGTGAGCGTGCCGGGCCAGGTGGACCGCGACACCGGAATCTCCGAGTACGCGCCCAACTGGGACTGGCACGACGTGCCGCTGCTCGACCTGCTCACCGAGCACATCGCCTACCCCCTCTACCTGGACAACCCGCTCCGCGCCTCCGCGGTGGCCGAGCTGTGGTTCGGGGCCGGACGCGGGCGCGGCGACGCCGTGGTGATCAACCTCGGTACCGGTGTGGGCGCCGGACTCGTCCTGGGCGGCGCGCTGCACCGAGGTGTCAGCAACAGCGCAGGCGAGTGGGGCCACACCACGATCGTGCTGGACGGCAGGCTGTGCCGCTGCGGTCGGCACGGCTGCGTGGAGGCGTACGTCGGCGCGTCCGGAATCATGCTGAGCCTGCGGGAGTTGAGCCCCGACAGCGCGCTGCTGCACCCGGAGGACCAGACGGCCACCATCGCCGCGCTGGCCGAGGGGCTGCGGCGGGGCGACCCGGTGGCGGTCAAGGTGGTCCGCGACACCGTCCGTTACCTCGGCGCCGGCATCGCCGACCTGGTCAACCTCTTCAACCCCGAAGTGATCGTGCTCAGCAGCTGGGTCGCGGCCGCCCTCGGCGAGCCCCTGGTCGACGAGGTGCGCGAGGCGGTCGCCCGGCACGCGCTGCCCCGGCCGATGGCCGCCACCGAGATCGTCCTCTCCCCGATCCCCACCGACCCGGTGTGCCTGGGCGCGGCGACGTTCGCGCTCGAAGGGGCGCTGCAGTCGGTCGGGCAGCGGCCGCCGAAGAAACGCACCGCCCCCGACAGGGCCAAGACGCACCACCGCTAGGAGCTGTACCGCACCGCCTTCATGACGACGGAAGGGATGCACGTGAACCGCCCCCACCCGAGAAGATCGGTCCTTCTGACAGCAGCAGCCGCACTCGCTGTCGCCGGACCACTGATATCCGCCCCGCCCGCGTCGGCCGCCTCCACCCCGGCGGCCGAGGTCTCCCCGCACGCCGCACAGACCATCGACAACATCGGTGCGTCCGGCGCCTGGTGGGTCAACGACCTGAAGAACTTCGACCCCAAGGTCCAGGCCCGGGTGGCGAAGCTGCTGTTCTCCTCACAGGGCCTGGACCTCAGCAACTACCGCTACAACATCGGCGGTGGCGGCACCGCGGTCACCACTGCGTCCCGCGCCCCCGAGGACTTCCTGAAGGACGACGGGACGTACGACTGGAGCAAGGACAAGGGCGGCCGCACCTTCCTCAAGTACGCGGCGGCGTACGGCGTCGAGGACCTGGTCGCCTTCGTGAACAGCGCGCCCGCCGCGTGGAAGACCAACGCGCAGAGCTGCGGCGGGTACTTGAAGGCGGAGAACACCCAGGACTTCGCCAAGTACGTCGCCGATGTGACCGACCACTTCGCCAAGCTGGGCGCGAGGTTCGACTACATCAGCCCCTTCAACGAGCCGACCAACAGCTTCGACAGCTGCGGCCAGGAGGGCATGCTGGTGCCGGTCGACCAGCGCGACGACATCGTGCGGGCGCTCGGCGCGGAGCAGCGGGCGCGCGGCCAGCGGACCGGGATCATCGCGGACGAGTCCAGCAGCACGGTCGGCTTCAACACCGAGCTTCCGCAGTGGATCTCACAGCCGGGCACGGCGCAGTACGTCTCCAAGCTCGCCCATCACACGTACAACAACCCGGGCGACGACCAGCTGGCGAAGATCAACGAGACGGCCACCTCGGTCGGCAAGTCGCCCTGGGCCACCGAGATCTGCTGCTTCGGCAACGGCGGGACCGGCTGGGCGCAGGAGTACGACCCGACGATCGACAGCGGGCTGAACATCTCCCGGATCATCTACAAGGACTTCGCGACCGCGCACGACTCGGCGTTCCACTGGTGGACCGCGCTCTCCTCGATGGTCGGCAGCGATCCGAACGCGAAGAACGGTGACGGCTGGAACGACGGCCTGATCTACTACGACCCCGACTACGCCACGAACGGCGATCAGAAGCTCTACTTCACCAAGCGCTACTACGCGCTCGGCCAGTACAGCAAGTTCGTGAAGCCGGGCGCGGTCGCGCACAACGTGACCGGCGCGCCGAGCGGCGTCGAGGTCTCCTCGTACGACCTCCCCCAGGCTCGAACAGGCTCGCCCGGGGGCACCCCCATCGGCAAGTGGGTGGTCGTGGTCAACAACCACAACACCACCGACACGGCGCTGAACCTGCACTTCAACAGCAGGACGCCGGTGCGCGCCGGGCAGGCCGTGCGCACCTCGGCCACCGAGAACTGGGCGAAGGTCGCGAAGCCCTCCGTGCGTGGCGCCACCGCCTCCACCACGCTCGCCGCCCGGTCGGTCACGACGTATGTCTTCGACCAGAAGGGTCACGGGAGTTCCGCGGTCACCGGTGCCTGGCAGGGCAAACAGTCCGGCAAGTGCCTGACCGCGGACGCCACCGGCGCCGCGCTGAGCACCTGCACGGGCACGGAGGCCCAGGACTGGGCGTACGACGCAGCGGGCGCCTTCAAGAGCGCCGGCGGGTGTCTGACGGCCGGGAGTTCGGGCCTGGCCACCGCGGACTGCACGGGCGGTGCGGGCCAGCGATGGCAGTTGAACGCCAACGGTCAGATCGTCAGTGAGGCGTCCGGCAAGTGCCTGGACGTCAGCGGCCAGGCGACCGCCGACGGCAGCAGAGTCATCCTCTACAGCTGCAACGGCGGGTCCAACGAGGCCTGGTCCAAGCAGTAACCACCCCATGCCGAGGGCCGCCGGCCATCCCTGACCCGGCGGCCCTCAACCTCCCCGCACCGCCGGGGTGTTCGACATTCCGAACCGGACACAACGCTTCGAACAGACTTCGTCCAACCCCTTGCCGAAGCCTTAGCCGAAGGTTAACGTCCCGCACCGCAGCGTCAATTGAGCCACCTGGCTTTGCGCCATAGAGCCGCAGCCGTATTCGAGACAAGGACGTCACCATGTCGGCAATGAGCAGCAACTGGGACCGCCGATCCGTACTCCGGGCCGCCGCGGGACTCGCCGCACTGGGCCCGCTGGCCGCGTGCGGCGGCAACAACGGGCGCGGGGGCGGAAGCGGCTCGGGCAAGAGCCTGAGCCAGTACTTCCACGCGTACGGCGAGCCCGGCGTGGAGCAGGCGGTCAAGAAGTACGCGTCCGCGTACAAGGGCGCCAACGTGGGCACGCAGTGGATCACCAGCAACGACTACGAGACCAAGCTCTTCGCGGCCCTGCTCACCAGCAACGCGCCCGACGTCTTCGAGTTCCACCCGCAGATCCAGATGGTCAAGAGCGGTCAGGTGGCGGACCTGAGCGACATCATCAACCCGGTCAAGGACGACTTCAACCCGGCCGACATCACGTCGCACACGTACGACGGGAAGATATACGGCGTCCGCATGATCGACGACCCGCAGTTCTTCTTCTACCGCAAGTCGATGCTGGAGAAGGCGAAGGTCGGGGTCCCGACCACGCTGGAGGAACTGATCGAGGCCGCCGCCAAGCTCACCACCTCCAAGGTCAAGGGCCTCTTCCTCGGCAACGACCTGCACGCCATCGAGGCGCCTCTGATCTGGTCCGCGGGCGCCGAGCCCCTCAACGCCAAGAACGAGATCGCCTACCACACCGACGCGGTCGCCGCCGGTCTCGGCCAGCTGCGCAAGCTGTTCACCAGCGGCCACCTGCTGCTGGACGCCCCTGCCGACTACTGGGACCCCTCGGCGATCACCCAGGGCCTGTGCGCCATCCAGTTCTGCGGCATGTGGGCGATGCCCGCCATGCAGAAGGCACTCGGCGACGACCTGGGCGTCTTCCCCTTCCCGAAGGTCGGCAGCAACGGCAGGCCCTCCGTCTACAACGGCGGCTGGTCCATGTTCGTCAACGCCAAGGGAAAGAACGTCGACGCGGCCAAGGAATACGTGAAGTGGCTGTGGATCGACCAGAAGAAGTACCAGGAGGACTTCGCGACCTCCTACGGCTTCCACATTCCGCCGCGCACCTCGATCGCCGCCTCCGCCGACAAGCTCAAGTCCGGTCTGCCGGCCGAGGGCGCCAAGCTCTTCACCGACTACGGGCACTTCGACAACATCAGCTGGACCCAGGCCATGTGGAGCGCCCTGGACGCTGTCATCTCCGACTGCGTCCGCAAGGGCGGGAGCCCGGAGGCGGCTCTCGACAAGGCCGACAAGACGATCAACCGTGAGCTGAAGAAGCTGTTCGGATAGGCCGCGGGAGAGACCACACCATGTCGACCACCACCACGCGCGGGGTCGCCCGACCCGCCCCGGCCAAGGCCTCCCCGGCCCGGCCGCGGCGGGGGCTGCGGGGCAACCCCACCTTCAACTTCTGGCTCTTCACCGGCCCCTTCCTCATCGGCCTGGTGATCTTCGTCTTCGTCCCCATCGGATGGAGCATCTGGCTCAGCTTCTTCGAGGCCCGCTTCACCGTCACGCCGAGCCACTTCATCGGGTTCGACAACTACAAGCAGATGCTGACGAACAGCGACTTCACCGGGTCGCTGTTGACGTTCACCGTGTTCGCCGCGTTCATCGTGCCCACGACCTGGGCGCTGTCACTGGGACTGGCGCTGCTGGTGAACCGGCTGCGCTTCATGCGGGCGTTCTTCCGGTCGGTGTTCTTCATCCCGACCGCGTGCTCCTACGTCGCCGCCGCGCTGATCTGGAAGATGTCCATCTTCAACGGCGTCCGCTTCGGCCTGGCGAACACCATCGTCGGCTGGTTCGGCGTGGAGAACATCGCCTGGGTGTCCAACCCGAGTCCGCCCTGGTACTGGCTGGTCATCCTGACCGTGCGCCTGTGGCTGCAGTCCGGCTTCTACATGATCCTTTTCATCGCCGCGCTGCAGAATATCCCGGCGGAGCTGTACGAGGCCGCGGCGATCGACGGCGCCAAGCCGGGCTGGCAGACCTTCCGGTTCATCACGCTGCCGCAACTGCGGGCCACCTCGACCGCAGTGATCCTGCTGCTGCTCATCGCCGCCTACCAGGCGTTCGACGAGTTCTTCAACATCATCGGGAACAAGGCGACCTGGGGGCAGACGCCCCTCATGGTCCTCTACAAGACCGCCATCGGCTCGGGCCAGGACTACGGCGCCGGCAGCGCGGGCGCGGTCATTCTGACGGTACTGATCTGTATGGTCACGCTGCTCCAGGGCAAGATCATGGGCTTTGGAAGGGGGGAGGAGTCCAAGTGACGACCACCGCACCACGGATCGACAAGCCGCGCCGGAAGAGGCGTGGCGGCGTCATGGGCAACACGGGGCTCTACGTCTGCGTCAGCATCGCGGCGACGCTGTTCCTGATCCCCTTCTACCTGATCGTCCGCAACGCCCTGTCCACGGACCCGGAGATCACGGGCGAGAACTGGAAGTTCTTCCCGAGCCACATCCAGTGGAGCAACGTCTCCGAGCTGTTCAACGACCCACTGGTCGACTTCGGCCAGTCCCTGTGGAACTCGCTCGTCGTGGCCGTCCTGATGACCGCGGGCATCCTGCTGGTCTGCTCGCTGGCCGGCTACGGCCTCGCCCGCATCCCCTACCGGCACGCCAACAAGGTCTTCTACGCCGTGCTGGCGACCCTGATGGTCCCGACGTCCGTCACCTTCGTACCGAGCTTCGTGCTGGTCTCCTCGCTCGGCTGGGTGGACACCTACCGCGGCCTCATCATTCCGGGCCTGTTCAGTGGTTTCACCTGCTTCCTGTTCCGGCAGTACTTCCTCGGGTTCCCCAAGGAACTGGAGGAGGCGGCACGCGTGGACGGGCTGGGCTACTGGGGTGCGTACTGGCGCATCGTCGTACCCAACTCGCTGAACTTCTTCGCGGCGATGGCCACGATCACCTTCATCAGCGGCTGGAACGCCTTCCTGTGGCCGCTGGTCATCGGCCAGGACCCGAGCTCCTGGACGGTCCAGGTCGCCCTCTCGTCGTACATGACCAACCAGACCGTCAACTACCACCTGATCTTCATGGCGACCGCCTTCTCGATCCTGCCCCTGGTGTTCGTGTTCCTCTTCCTCCAGCGCTGGCTGGTGCAGGGCATCGCGCAGACCGGCATCAAGGGCTGACGCCTTCCACTCACGACCTGGAGACCGATGTCTTTCCGCACTCCTACGGCCATCGACTACGTCGAGGACGTCTCACCGGGCAGCGGAGCCCTTCCGCCCCGCGCCTGGTACGCGTCCTCCGACGCCAAGTCCCTGACTCTCAACGGCAGTTGGCGTTTCCGGCTGTCGGCGACCGCCGACGCCGAGGACGACTCCTTCGCCGCCGAGGGGTACGACGCCGGGGGCTGGGCCGAGGTCGCGGTCCCCGGCCACTGGGTCCTCCAGGGCCACGGCGCGCCGATCTACACCAACCACCTCTACCCCTTCCCGGTCGACCCGCCGCGCGTGCCGACCGAGAACCCCACGGGTGACCATCTGCGGATGTTCGACCTGCCGGCCGAGTGGCCCTCGGACGGCGGGGCGGTGCTGCGCTTCGACGGCGTCGAGTCCTGCGCCCGGGTCTGGCTGAACGGCACGGACATAGGCGAGTTCAAGGGCTCCCGGCTGCCGCACGAGTTCGCGGTGGGGCACCTGCTGAAGCCGTCCGGCAACGTTCTCGCCGTCCGTGTGCACCAGTGGTCGGCGGGCTCGTACCTGGAGGACCAGGACCAGTGGTGGCTGCCCGGCATCTTCCGGGACGTCACACTGCTGCACCGCCCGGCGGGCAGCGCCCTCGACTTCTTCGTGCACGCGTCCTACGACCACCTGACCGGTGAAGGCACCCTGCGCGTCGACTCCGACGTCGACGGACGGGTGACCGTCCCCGCCCTGGACATCGACGTGGCCACGGGCGACGCGGTGACGGTCGCGGTGCAGCCCTGGACGGCGGAGACGCCCCGGCTCTACGACGGATTCCTCGTCACCGAGGGCGAGCGGGTGCCGCTGCGCATCGGCTTCCGTACGGTCCTCCTGGAGGACGGCCTGATCAAGGTCAACGGAAAGGCGCTCCTCTTCAAGGGCGTCAACCGGCACGAGTGGCACCCCGAGACGGGCCGCGCCCTCGACCTGGAGACCATGCGCGAGGACGTGCTGCTGATGAAGCGGCACAACCTCAACGCCGTCCGCACCTCGCACTACCCGCCGCACCCCGCCTTCCTGGACCTGTGCGACGAGTACGGCCTGTGGGTCATCGACGAGTGCGACCTGGAGACCCACGGCTTCACCGAGCAGGCCTGGCGCGACAACCCCGTCGACGACGACCGCTGGACCCCGGCGCTGCTGGACCGCGCCGCCCGTATGGTCGAGCGCGACAAGAACCACCCCTCCGTCGTCATCTGGTCCCTCGGCAACGAGGCCGGCACCGGCCGCGGGCTCACCGCCATGGCCGAGTGGATCCACGGCCGCGACGGCTCCCGGCTCGTCCACTACGAGGGCGACATCGACTGCCGTGACACGGACATGTACTCCCGGATGTACGCCGAGCACGCAGAGGTCGAGCGGATCGGCCAGGGCCTGGACGGTGGCACTCACAAGCGCCGTCAACTCCCCTTCATTCTCTGCGAGTACGGGCACGCCATGGGCAACGGCCCGGGCGGGATCGCCGACTACCAGAAGGTCTTCGAGGCGCACGACCGCCTCCAGGGCGGCTTCATCTGGGAGTGGATCGACCACGGCATCAAGGACGAGCGGTACGGCTTCGCGTACGGCGGCGACTTCGGCGAGGAGCTGCACGACGGGAACTTCGTCTGCGACGGGCTGGTGTTCCCGGACCGCAGGCCGTCGCCCGGACTGGTCGAGTTCAAGAAGGTGATCGAGCCCGTCCGCATCGACGGCGACGGCGCCGACGGCACCGTCCGCGTCACCAACGCCCACGACTTCGCGGGTCTCGACCATCTCGCCTTCGAGTGG
Organism: Streptomyces sp. R21; assembly: GCF_041051975.1. Lineage (GTDB taxonomy): Bacteria > Actinomycetota > Actinomycetes > Streptomycetales > Streptomycetaceae > Streptomyces. The sequence continues at coordinate 2,455,739 of NZ_CP163435.1, forward strand.
TCGTACCAGGTCGACGGCGAGACCGTCGAGGCGGGCACGCTGTCGGTGCCCCCGCTCGCGCCTGGCGAGTCCGCCGACGTGAAGCTGCCGTCGCCGCCCGGGGACGGCCGGGGCGCGGAGACGCTGTGGACGGTCCGGGCGCTGCTCGCCGCCGACACGGTGTGGGGTCCGAAGGGCCACCAGGTGGCCTGGGCCCAACTGCCTGTGAGTGAGCGCCCCTTGGCGCGGGTGTCCGCGACCGACGGGCCGGTGCTCGGCGAGCAGCTGATCACGCTCGGCCCGGCCGCGTTCGACGCCCGCACCGGTGCGCTGAAGACAATCGGCGGCCTCGACGTCACGGGCCTGCGCCTGGACGCGTGGCGTGCCCCGACCGACAACGACGACGGCGCGCCCTGGCAGCCCGACATGCGTTACGGCCTGCTCTGGCGCAAGCTGGGCCTGCACCGCCTGCAACACCGGCTGGACGCCGTCGAGTTGGGCGACGACGCGCTGACCGTACGGACCCGGGTGGCGCCGGCCGCCTGGGAGGTGGGCCTGCGTACCGTCTACCGCTGGACGTCCGACGGCACCCGGCTGCGGCTGACGGTGTCCGTGACGCCGGAGGGCGACTGGGACGTGCCGCTGCCGCGGCTCGGGATCCGGTTCGGGCTGCCCGCCTCCGCCGACCGTGTGAAGTGGTTCGGCGGCGGCCCCGGCGAGGGCTACCCGGACACCAAGGCGGCCTCGATGCTGGGCCGTTGGGAGTCGTCGGTGGACGAGCTGCAGACCCCGTACGTCCGCCCGCAGGAGAACGGCGCGCGGGCCGACGTACGCTGGGCGGAGCTCGGCGGGCTGCGGATCGAGGGCGACCCGGAGTTCTGGTTCACGGCACGCCGCTGGACCACGGAGCAGCTCGACGCGGCAGCCCACCTCACGGACCTGGAGCCCGGCGGCACGGTCTGGGTCAACCTCGACCACGGCCAGCACGGCGTCGGTTCGCAGTCGTGCGGTCCGGGCCCGCTCCCGCAGTACCGACTGGAGGCGGCTCCGGCGGAGTTCTCGTTCGTCTTCTCGCAACTCCCCGGCTGATCCCCCGCGTTGCCTTCCGCGGCCGACCGGCATCTCACCCGGTCGGCCGCGGTCGTGTGCGTGGTGTACGTTCCGGCGCCGGGCCGCTCCTCAGCCCGGCTCGACGGACCTCAGCGCCGCCAGCAGCGACCGGGCGCCCTGGATGGTGGGATGACCGTCGCCGAGGCCTACGGCGGCGGCGTCCACGACACGTACGGCGTGCTCCGTTCCGCCCTGGCTGTCGCAGCCGAGCAGGGCGTGGGACACCTGGAGGCGCAGGGTCAGAGGGTGGTCGTCGCCCAGCCGGGAGCGAGCCTCCGCGGCGAACGCGCCGCATTCCCGGCGTACTTGATCGGTCGGCTTCGAGCCGCCTTCCTGTTCCCAGGCGAGGACCTCAGCTTCGAGGTCCTGGGCCGCGGTGTCGGGTGTACGGGCCTCGGGTGCTACGTCACCGGTGGCGCTGCCCGTCACGGGCCGTGCGGCGACCGTGGTGTCGTCCGCTCCCTCCCGCCTGGTGCGCACGAGCGTCTCGAAGCGGCGGGTGGCCGGGAGGGCGGCGTGCTCGCGGATGAGGGTCGTCGCCTCGTCGGGCAGCGGCGGCGGGGAGAACCGTTCCGCCTCCGGGGCGGGCGGTGCTCCCGCCGGGCCGGTCGCGAGGGCGGCGGCGACGTCGGCGGGGGTGGGCCGCAGGGCCGGGTCGGGGTGCAGGCAGGACCGCACCACCTCTTCCAGTTCGGCCGGCAGCCCCGCCAGGTCGGGCGTGCCGTCGCAGATGTTGCTCATCACGGCGAGGACCTTCCTGCCCCAGGGAAGGCGCCCCAGGGCGAGGCGGGCAAGGAGCGTGCCGAGGGAGAAGACGTCGCTGGCCGGGGTGAACTGCTCGTGCTCCCGGATCTGCTCCGGGGACGCGTAGGCGTAGGTGCCGGCGAACCCGCTCCGGGGTTCGGTCAGCCGCTCGATCTGCGCGATGCCGAAGTCGATGACGCGGGGCCCGTCCTCGGTCAGCAGCACGTTCGCGGGCTTGAGGTCGAGGTGCACGATGCCCTCGGCGTGGATGGCGGTGAGCGCGGAGGCGATGCCCGCGCCGATGCCTCGTACGGTGGCGACATCCAGTGCGCCGCACCGTTCGGCCACCTCCTGGAGCGAGGGCGCGGCCACGAACGGCACTGCCATCCAAGGGGTTTCACCGCTCGTGTCGGCGGCGATCACGGGCACGGTGAACCGTCCGCTGACCCGCCGGGCCGCCTGAACCTCGTGCGTGAAGCCCTCCCGGATCGAGGCGTCGGCCGCGTACTCCGCATGCAGGGTCTTGACCGCCACCATGACCCCGTCCGGATCCTGGCAGAGGTAGACCCTCCCGAACCCTCCCTCACCGACGCGCTCCAGCACCTCGTAGGAACCGAAGGCCTCCGGGTCCTCCGCCGCCCGCGCGGACCTGGCCCGCTCGACCGACCGCCACTGACCGAGGGCCTCGGCTTCGGGATGAACGGCCGTGGCCCCGCCCGGGCCGCGCGTGGGGGCGGGTTCCGGCTGCGGCTCCGGCTGCTCGTCGTTCACCACGGAGATGGACACCGAATGGGCCGTGCCGTCCCGGAAGGAGTAGGCCTGCACGTTCACGTTGCCGTCGCCCTCGTTGGAGACGTAGACGCCGAGCAGCCCCAGCCGCTCGCACAGGACGATCTCCTCGGGTATCGGACGTCGGTCCGGACGGGCGAAGTAGAAGGCGCGGACCTGGCACCCCTGGTCGGCCACGTTCTGGATCACGGTGCGCCACTGCTCGACGCTGACCCGGTGCGGTCGCGTGTCCTCGGTGTCACCGCTGACCGGGAAGACCTGGGCGATATGCCGGGCGCGGGCCTCGCGTGCCAGCAGCCCGAAGGCTCTGCCGGGTGCCGCCTCCACCTGCCTGGCGAGCAGGGTTCCCGCCGTGCTGCCGATGTGCAGTTCCGTCTTCCGGGCGGCCTGGGCGAGTGCGTCGCGTTGCTGGGACAGCGTGTCGTACTCGGGCGAACCCGGCCCCTCTCCCCGTAGCTCCATGCACGCGAGCACTTTCCCGAAACAGTCGACGGCTTCGGTCAGGCCGTCCGGGTCGTCCGTCTGCATGGCCGCCTTCGCCTGCGAGACCAGCGCGCCGAGTCTCCGGTCACTGCCCGCGCCGTACAACTGCTCGCATTTCTCGGCTATTTGCCCGTACATACGGCTGGCCCGCGGCAGGTCACCGCTCCGCTCGATCTCCGCGGCCGCCGCGACGAGGTCCTCCAGACTGTCGTGCCCCCGCTCGTGGCCGAAGGGCAGCCCGCCGGCGAGTTCCGCGTAGCGCTGACGGGCGATACCGGTGAGCTGATGCTGGGAGCCGAGTGCGCCCTCGGCCGTCTTCAGCATCCGGGTGTAGGTGCGCAGCGCGGCGGCGTTGTCGCCGGCCTGCTGCTGCCAATGGCCCATGTCGCAGAGCAGGTTGAGCGCGGTCTCGGTACGGCCCTGCTGCTCGGCCGAGCGGTGCATCTCCTCGTACCGGCGTACGGCCTCCTCGGACCGTCCCGCCCGGCCGTGCCAGTGGGCGAGCTGGTGGCGGGCCAGTTCGGTGTCCTGGTGGAGTGGTCCCTGGAGCCGCTCACGCTCGGAGAGGAGTCTCGTGAACAGCTGCACGGCTCCGTCGGGGTCGCCGGACTCCCCTGTCCAGTGGGCGAGTTGGTGCCGCAGCGCCAGCGTGCCGGGGTCGTCGGGGCCGGGCGCGCGTTCCGCCTGCGCGACCAGGTCGCGATACCGCTTCACCGCCTTGCCGGGTCTGCCCTGCCGGCCGTCCTGCTCGGCCGCGGCACCGGCCTCCCGCAGCCGCGCGAGCACCTCGGCCGCCGAATCACCGGACTCCGGCGCAGCGTTCCGTCGTCTCCCGACCCATCGCATACAGACCCCCCGGAGCTGTCGATCGGCCCACATCCCGCCGTGCACGCAGACCGGATGAAGAGCCCGTTCACGGCAAAGTACCCCGATCGGTGGTGAGTTGACCTTGCGCTGACCCGATCGGCGCCCCCCGCTACCCTCAGCCCGATGAACGATCAGGAAAACGATCAGGCGGTCGAACCGGTGGAGACGAACGAGCCGAGCGCGTCGAGCGAGCCGAGCGCGTCGTACGCCGACGAAGCCGCCCTCTGGAGTCGTCTCGCGCGGCTGCTGCCGTCCCGCGAGGACGCCGCGGAGTTCCAGGACTGCTGGGAGATCGGGGAGCAGGAGGCCGGGCTCCAGTTCGTGCTGCTCCCGCGACTCCTCGCGCAGGGTGTGGCGATCGGCGAGACCACCCGCGCCGAACTGGCGGTCCTGGCCGGGGAGTGGGGCATGTGGGACGCGCTCGGGGCCGAGATCGCGCGCTGCCCGGGTGATCCCGCACAGGACGGGTCGCTGCGGCTTGTCGAGTTCGAGTACGTGGCCGACGGCGGGGAGCCGCTGACCACCGAGGTCCGGGGACCCGACGCGGGCCTGGTGCTCGTCCCGTGGATCGCCTGCACCCACTGCGGGCAGGTGCTGGCCCGCGCCCACAGGCGGGAGGAGTGGGGCGATCTGTCGTATCTCCCGGAGTCCTACGTCGTGTTCGACCCGGACGGAGGCACCGCGCCCGGCGTGTTCGCCCAGGATTCGGTGTGGGGCGCGCTCCACGCGCTGCGGACGACCTGCCCCGGCCTCGGCGGCCCACCAGACCTCCCGGACTCCTCAGTCCTCGCAAACCCCTCAGGCCCCTCAAGCTCCTCAGACCCCTCAAGCTCCTCCGATGCCTCAGACACCTCAGGCCGCTGGGACTTCTGAGGCAACCTTCACGCACCCGGCGGCGACACCTGGGGGACGCACGCATACGCCCATGCGCAGCACCCGTAATCCCCTACCTCCGCGAGGAATCACCGTGCCGCACTCCCCCCGCAGCCACCGTCGCCGTATCCTCCACCCTCTGCCGCTCCTGGCCGCCGGCGCACTGATCGCGGCGGGCGCCGTCGCGCTTCCGCAGCTCACGCCCGACGCAGACGCCGCGACCACCCTGCGGGGGTACGCCGACGGCCGCGGCGTGCGGATCGGCGCGGCCGTCGGCGACACTCCGCTCACCGCCGACTCGTCGTACACGGCCGTCCTGGACCGGGAGTTCAACTCGGTGACGGCGGAGAACGCGATGAAGTGGGACGCGCTGGAGCCGAGCCGTGGCACCTACGACTGGGCGGCGGCCGACCGGCTGGTCGCCCACGCCCGGGCGCACCACCAGGGCGTACGGGGCCACACACTCGCCTGGTACGCCCAGCTCCCCTCCTGGCTCAAGAACGGCAACTTCACCGCCGCCCAGCTGAACACGATCCTCAAGAACCACATCAACACGACCGTCGGCCGCTACAAGGGCAAGGTGTACGCCTGGGACGTGGTCAACGAGACACTCAACGATGACGGTTCGATGCGCAGTTCGCTCTGGCAGGACAAGCTCGGCACCGGCTACATCGCGAACGCGCTGAAGTGGGCGCACGCCGCCGACCCGGCCGCCAAGCTGTACATCAACGACTACAACATCGAGGCGGCGGGCGCGAAGAGCGACGCCCTGTACGCGCTCGCCAAGCGACTCCTCGCGCAGGGCGTCCCGTTGAACGGGATCGGCTTCCAGTCGCACTTCGTGGTCGGCCAGGTTCCGCCGACGATGAAGGCGAACCTGAAGCGCTTCTCCGACCTCGGCCTGGAGGTCTCCGTCACCGAACTCGACATCCGCATCCCGCTCCCCGCGTCCTCCGCCGAACTCGCCCAGCAGTCCGCCGACTACAAGACCGCGAGCGAGAACTGCCTGGGCGTCGCCCACTGCGCGGGCGTCACCGTCTGGGGCCTCACCGACAAGTACTCCTGGATCCCGGGCACCTTCAACGGCTACGGCGCCGCCCTCCCGTACAACGCGAACTACGCGGCGAAGCGGGCGTACACGGGGCTGTCGATCGGGCTCAATCCGGCGGCCTGAGCCCAGGGTTGAGGCCGTGCCGCAAATCCCGCGCCGTCTGCCCATAGCGGGACTTGAGAGCTCGCCCGATGTGCCACGGATCGTGCATGCCCCAGCGGGCGGCGACGGCGGCCGCGGTGCGGCCGGCGTGCGCGGGGTCGAGCAGGTCGCGGCGGATGCGGGCGAGGCGTTCGTCGCGCAGCCAGGCCGCGAAGGAGATCCCGGTGGGCCGGAAGAGGCGGTGCAGTTGGCGGGCGGAGATGCCGTGGGCGGCGGCGACGGACTCGACGCACAAGGAGGGGTCGGCGATGTTCGCCAGGGCGTGGACGCGGATGCGGTCGACCAGATCGGTGGCCGCGTCCACGCGCGCCGGCGCCCGGTCCGTGAACGCGGCGACGAGCAGGGAGACGAGGGCGTCCCCGAGGTGGCCGTCGGCCGGGCCCGCCAGGTCGTCGAGATGACGGCCCAGGCCGGAGAGGAACGCCGCGAGTACGGCTGGGGTGCCGGCGTCGGTGGGCAGGCGCTCGGCGGTGCGGTGCGCAATCGCGTCGGCGTACGGGCCGAGCGCGGTGCGCGGCATGCCGACGGCGATCACGTCGCAGCCTTCGGCCACGGCGAGCCGGTAGGGCCGGGTCATGTCGAACACCACCAGGTCGCCGCTGTCCGCGGAGGCGTGGCTGCGGCCCTGTGCCGCCACCGCGACCGACCGGTGCAGGGTCACCTTCAGCAGTTCGGGGTCGGTGGAGCTGATCACCCGGGCGGGGCGCGCGACGACGTGCCCGGAGCCACGGATCCGCGCCACGGCCCCCTGCCCGAGGGCGGCGGCGTCGATATGGGCCCGGAACCCGTCGACACCCGGCGCGGTCACCGAGAGCGGTGCGAGGATCGAGGAGGCCGCGGTCTGCAGCTGGCCGACGGTGGCGTGGTGTAAGTGGATCGCGCCGCTGTGCATGGAGATCGTCCCCTGTTCTCCGTGTCCGTCCGGATAGGTGGTGGAGCCATGGGTTCTGCGCCATTTCCTGTGACGCTACGCCGAGTTGAGGGGTTCCTTGGCGCGAACTGGCGACTGCCCGGGCGCGATGTGGCGAGTCGCCGGACCACTCTCCGCCTACCGTGAAGCACGGGGGAGCGCTGTCGGCCGGGGCTTCGGCCCCGGCCGACCACACCCGACGGCACGGCCGGGCGGGCCACACGCGTCGCCCGGCCGACTCCCCTCTCTCCCTTCCCCCCTCCTTTCACCTTCCCTTTTCCCTTTTTCATTTCCCTCCCTCCGGTGACCTAGGTATATTCGGGCATTACCTAGAGCCTCTAGGTTCGAAGGAGTGCGGAGGGGATCACCCATGGCCCGAGCAGGGCTGACGGCCGATCGGATCGTGGCGGCCGCGGCCGACCTGGCGGACGAGGTCGGCTTCGCGAACGTCACGGTGTCCGCGCTCGCACGCCATTTCGGCGTCAAGGACGCGAGCCTGTATTCGCACGTCAAGAACCTGCAGGACCTGCGGGCACGGATCGCCCTGCGCGCGTCCGGCGAGATGATCGACCGGATCGGCACCGCCGTGGCCGGGCGGGCGGGCAAGGACGCGCTCGTCGCGTTTGCGGGCGCCTATCGGGAGTACGCGCTGGAACACCCCGGCCGCTACATGGCCACCCACACACAGCTCGACCCCGCCCTCGTCGCCGACATCGAGGCGTACCGGCGTACCGCCGAGCTCACGTACAGCATCACGTACGGCATGCTCCGCGCCTACGGCCTGTCCGAGCCCGGCCTCACCGACGCCGTCCGCCTGCTGCGCAGCACCTTCCACGGCTACTGCGCCCTGGAGGCGATCGGCGGTTTCGGCGCCCCCCGCGACGTACGGACTTCGTGGGACCGGGCGCTCGACGCCCTGCACATCGCACTGGAGAACTGGCCGCGAGAGGAGCGGAACGATGCGTGACACGTCCCTGTACTACGAGGTGCGCGGGAGCGGCCCGGTGCTGCTGGTCGTCCCCGGCGGGGCCGGGCATCCCATGGGCTTCGACGCGATGACGGACCGGCTCACCGACCGCTTCACGGTGGTGACGTACGACCCGCTGGGCCTCGCGCACGGCCGGCTCGGCGAGCCGGTCGAGGAGCAGCGGGTGAGGTCGTGGAGCGACGGCGCCCGCCGGGTCCTCACCGAACTCCTGCCGGACGGCGAGTCCGCGTACGTCCTCGGCACCAGCTCCGGCGCCATCGCCGCGCTCGACCTGCTCACCAGCCATCCGGAAAACCTGCGCCATGTGATCGCGCACGAGCCACCGGTCGTGGAGGTCCTCCCCGACGCGGCCCGGCAGCGGAGGATGTTCACGGAGGTCTACGAGACCTACCGCGCGGCGGGCCTGCAAGCGGCGGGGACCCGGCTGCTCGCGGGCTTGGCGGACCGAACGCCGGACGCGGATCAGGACTCAGCGGAGGCTGACCACGAGTCCAAGGCGGCGGCACCTCAACCCCCCTCACCCACCGACGAGTTGACCACCCCCATGGCTCTCTTCCTCACCCGCGTACTGCGCCGGTTCACCGCGTACGCACCGGATCTCGACGCCCTCAAGCCCCTTGCCCCTCGCCTCACCCTCGCCGCCGGAGTCGACTCACGGGGCCAACTCCTGCACCGTACGGCCGCGTTGACGGCCGAACTGAGCGGCGCGGACTTCGTGGAGTTTCCCGGCGGCCATATAGGTGTCGCCGAGCATCCGGCGGAGTTCGCGGAGCGGGTGGCGCAAGTGCTGCTAGCTGCCTGAGGATTGCCCGCTGAGCGCCTGCACATCCTCGTACGTCGGTGTCGCGCCCTCGATCGGGCGGCCGGCCCGGATGTCGGCGACCGTGTCGAGGACCGCGCCGAGGGCCCGCCGGTAGAGGAGGGACCCGAGGCTGACCCTGCGGACCCCGAGGTCGGCGAAGTGGGTGAGGGGCGGTCCGGAGGGTGAGTAGAGGAGATTGAGGGGGACGTCGAGGTTCTTCACCAGGGTGGCGATCTCCGTCGGATCGGTCAGCCCGGGGACGAACACGCCGTCCGCGCCCGCCTGTTGATAGACGTCGAGGCGGCGCGCGGTGTCGAGGGCGTCTCCCTGGGCGAGCCAGTACGTATCGGTGCGGGCGTTGACGAACAGGTCCGGCACGGCGGCCTTCACTGCGGCGATCTTCGCGGCGTGCAGGTCGGCGGAGCCGAGACCGTCCTCCATGTTGATGCCGACGGCACCGGCGGCTGCCAGCTCACGCGCCAACTCGGCGACGTCGTCCGGTTCTTCACTGAACCCGTCCTCGGCGTCGACTGACAACAGGTACGGCTGCCCGCCGAGTTGCCGGGCGAGACGCACCGTCACCTCGCGGGTCACCCCCGTCCCGTCCGGCAGGCCGGCCGCAGCGGCGACACCGAGGCTCGTCGTGCCGATCGCCGGGAAGCCCTCGGCGGCAAGGGCGGCTGCCGAGGCGTGGTCCCAGGCGTTGGGCAGCAGTAGAAGGGTGTCGGCCTGGTGAAGTGCGGCAAAGGGGGTCACACGAGCCTCCCGACGCCGTCGGCGTAGTACGTCGATCCCTTCAGATGCAGGGCGAGTTCGCGAAACGACCACCCTTCACCCGGGGACTCGTCGAGCTGCTCCTCGGTGAGCACGGCCAGCCGGTTCGCCCAGATCCTGGCCAGCCGGATGAGCCGACTACGCGCCTCGTCGAGATCCTCGGGCGTGAACGGGGCGAGGTCCGCCCCGGTCGTACTCGCCGAGGCGTGCCAGTGGTCGGGCTGCGGGGGCTCCCCCACGAGCCGGGCCTCCAACTCGGCAAGATGGTCGATGAGATGGTCCGCCACACGACGAATCGCCTTGTGCGGGGTGTAGACCCGGTCGTCCACGCGGGTGGGTTTGCCGTCCCAGTCCGTCCAGGTGGCCGCCAGGTCGAGAACGTGATCCACCATGCCGACGACGGCTTCCGCCGGGGATTCCTGCCTGCTCTCGGTCATACGAGAACGGTAGAGGCGGAACGGTTCGGTGCCGGCCGAAGTGTGGCCCCGGCCCCAGATGATCTCCCGGCGGCGGCAACGCCCTCCCGATGGCGGCAACCTTTCCCACCCCGGTGGCAACCCCGGATCATGACAACCGCAAGACCTCACACAACGCACCGCCGCCGTCGCCGTATGAACCGCAAGCCGGTCGTCGGTGCGCTCGCGGCTGCTGCCCTGCTGGCCGGTGCCTGGTACGCGACGGCGGCGACGGTGGACTCGGGCAGCGGGAGCGGTGGCTCGGTCGCGGCCGGGGCGTCCACGGGCGCCTCCTCCTCCGCCGTGGCGGACTCGGCAACCACCGCGTCCGGGTCCCCCTCCCGGACGGCCGACGCCTCCGCGTCCCCGACGGCCAAGGCGAAGGCGTCGTCGACGGCCAAGGCGGCGGGCGCCGCGTCCGGCACCCTCGCCGTCACCAACACCACTCTCACCCTGCCCGCCAAATTCCCTTATCTGTCCGCGGGTTACAACAACACCCGCGAGTGGACGCGTACGGCGACCGCGGTGGCGCCGGACGGGACGCTGCGGGTCGCGTGGCCCGCGGCCGATGGTGTGCACGTCACGCCGTTGACGGCGGCGGGGAAGCGGTCCGCGAAGGACACGGTGGTGAAGGGGGCCAAGGAGGTCGGCGGGCTTGTCGCGCACAACGACGGGTTCGCGCTGCTGACGCGGGTCGCCGACACGAACAAGTGGAACGAGACAGCCGCGGCGCTGATCCGCTACAAGAACGGCGCGCAGGCCTTCCGTACGAAGCTCACGGGGACGGCGTCGAACGACACGGCACCGCTTCTCGACGGCCAACTGGCCTGGAACGGAACGAAGTACGGGGCGTACTTCGTCGTCCACGGCGCGGGCGGCTTTGCCGACGGCCACTACGGCGACAAGCTCACGTACGTCAGCCCGACCGGCTCGAAGCAGAGCGGCGGCTGGAGTTGGGGGTGCAGTCACAACGAGGGCATCGCGCTGCACGCCGAGTCCACCGGCGCGTTCACCTCGCTCTGCTTCGACGACTGGCGCTCGGGCCTGTTCGTGTCGACGGGCATCGGCGCGCCCGACACCGCGCCCGTCGTCCAGCGCGAGCAGTGCTGGGCCGGCTACTGCGGCGGCACGTTCGCGGGACGAACCGGCGACCTGGTGAAGTCCTCGACCGGCCGGTACGCCACCGCGTTCGCGTCCCGCGGCGCCGCCTCCGCCGCCAAGAACCCGGACGACACGAGCGGCCGGGGCTGGACGGTGAAGCCGAGGACGAAGACGCACCAGGTCGCCGTCGCCTTCCTCAAGAACCGCAACACGCCCTCGGGCAAGCCGGTTTACCTCACGAGCGCCACCGGGACCGAGAACGTCAACGTGCACGTGGCCCCGTACGGCAAGGACCGGCTCCTCGTCTCCTGGGAGTCCCTGAAGAACGCCAAGTGCGCGAACGGCACCTGCACGGGCACCTTCAGCGGCACCCACCTCCGCCTCGTCGACTGGAACGGCACCGCCAAGTCGGCGGACAAGGTGGTCTCGGCCCGCATCTCGGGCGACATCGCGATCCACAAGGACGCCACGCTCACCTGGGCGTACGCACCCGTCACACCGTCGTACGCGACGCCGCTCACGGGCTCCTCGCCCTCGACGAGCACCCTGAAGATCGCCCGCTTGACGCCCTGACGCCGGCCGGATCACGCAAGTCCCGGTGCCCACGAGCGGGGGCACCGGGACTTCCCCGGGTTCATCCGGCGCCCTACCCCCCGTTCACCTCCACGACCGGGTCCGCCCCGTCCCCCAGCCGCACCCTCGCCCCGCCGCCCCCGGACCAGGTCACGACGATCCCGTCCGCCCCGTCCGCACGCACGGACACCATTTCCGCGAGGGGCGTGGGTTCCTGCTCCCCGGTCAGCCGGGCCAGCGCGACGAACAGGGTCGAGCCGTCGCCCGTGGTGCCCGTCAGGCCGGTCGGCCCGTCCAACAGGCCGACGGCGGGCAGAAGTTCGGCACGGGCACCCTCTCCCGCCGCCCACCCCGTGATCCGCACCGGCGTCCCGGGCGCCGCGCCCGTCACCCGATGCGCTCGCACCTCCGCCGCACCGCGGGCGAGGACGACGCTCGTCACCCGGGCGTCGCCGCCCGCGGTGTGGCGGGATGCCACCCAGCCCTCGCCCGTGCCGAGCGGCTCGATGTCCGTGCGGGTCGGGTCCTCGCCGACGATCACGCTGTTGTCGTACGACGCCGAAGGCTCCGTCACGGTCGAGTAGGCGAGCCGTGTGTAGTACGGGTCGTAGCGGACGTCCTCGCTGCCGTGGTTGTGGAGGCGGACCAGGCCGTCCGAAGTGGTGGTCTGGATCAGCCAGTTGGGCGGGCGGACGGGGGTGACGGCGTCGGTGCGGTCCGTCGGACCGGGCTGTTCGGGGGCGGTCCAGGCCTCGTGGTCGGGCGGCAGGAGCAGGCCGACGAACGCCTTGCTGGCCCAGTACGGCGACGCCGGGCCCGAATAGCCTTGCAGGAGCGCCTCGTTGGGGCCGTGCCAGCCGAGGGTGAGCAAGCCCCGGTCATCGACGGCACCCCGGTCGAGGAAGTACTTCAGCGCCCCCGAGGCGAGCCTTCGCGTCTCGCCGGACTTCAGCGGCGTACGGCCCGTCAGCGCGCCCAGCCACAGCGGGGCGGTGGTCGCGAAGCGGTAGGTGAGGGAGCGGCCCTGGTGCATGGGGGCTCCGTCGGAGCCGAACAGCAGGGCGTAGTCGGCGAGATGGGTCTCCAGGCGGCCGCCGTAGAGGTCGAGCAGGCGGGGGTCTTGCTCCAGCCAGGCGTGCAGCACCGGATACAGGTGCATCGCCCAGCCGTTGTAGTAGTCGAAGGCCCGTCCAGGACCGTCGCTGTACCAGCCCTCCCCGACGTACCACGGCTCGATGCGGTCGAGGCCGCGGTCGATCGCCGCGCTCGCGGCCTCGGGCTCGTAGCCGATCTCCCGCAGGAAGCCGCCGACCGTGACGGGGAACAACTCCCAGTTGCAGGCCCAGGGTTCGGCGGTGAGGGCGTCCGAGAGCCATCCCGCGGCGCGCTCGCGCACGGGTGCGTCGAGCCGGTCCCACAGCAGCGGGCGGGTCAGCCGCAGCGCGAGGGCGATGGACGCGGCCTCGACGAGCGGCTGGCTGCGGTCGGTGATGCGCGGCCAGACGCCCGCGGTGCCGGCGGCGAGGCCGTCCGCGTACCGCTCCAGGGCCTTCTCGTCGCGCCGGAAGGCGGCCAGCAGCAGCGTACGGGCGTATCCCTCCAGTCCGTCGGAGAGCTTCCCCGCCCAGCTCGTGCGGTCGCCGGGCAGGTGGTAGAGGGCGCCGTCCGCGGTGGCGTACGGCGCCACGGCGGCCAGCAGGGAGTCCGCGGCCGCCTCCCAATGGGCGCGCGTGTAGCCGGTGTACGGGCTGAGCGTGCGGTCTTCCGGCGGCGGAGGGAAGGGAAGGGACACGGGAGGCTTCCAGTCTCGATCAGGGGGCGGCTGCTTCGGAACGGGCTCGGGACAGGCTTCGGACCTGCGCGGCAGTCAGGCACGACGGGCATCGGGCCCGCGCGGCGGTCAGGCACGACAGGCGTCGGGCCCGCGCCGCCGACCGGCACAGGCGTAGGGCCCGTCCTCACGGACAGGCCCAGGCCTGGGGCGCCCCGGTTCCGGTCGGGACGCCCCAGGGTCTCATCCCACCCTCACCAGGCCCTCCGGCACCAGATGCCGGTCGACCAATTCGTCGCGCACCAGCACCGCGTACACCGTGGCGCCGTGCACCGAGGTGTGGGTGTTGTCCCTTTTCTCGTTGTACAGGTAGATCGCTTTGGAGCCCTCGACGCCCAGCGACTCGACGAGGGCCTTGGTCCTGGCGGTCAGGTCGATCAGCGGGACGTTCTCGGCCGCCGCGACCGAGCGGATGACCGCCGGGTGATCCACGCCGAGGCCGTTCACCAGCAGCGCGGTGTTGTTGTTCAAGGTACCGTCCGCGTTGAACCAGCGCCGGACGATCGGTGTGACGAGAACGGGTTCCCCTCCCTCGGCACGTACACCCGCGACAAGCGTTTCCAGGTTCGCACGGTATGTCGGTTCGTCGGTGGTCTTGTCGTTGTGGGCGAGCTGGATGAGGACGAGGTCGCCCGCGCGGATCAGCGGCTGGACGGTCGGGAACAGCGCCGGGTTCTCGAGGTAGGTGACCGTACTCTCCCCGGAATCGGCGTAGTTGGCGACCGAGAGCCCCTTGCGGAGGAACTGGGGAAGCTGCTGGCCCCAGCCGGAGTAGGGGTCGCCGGGCTGGTCGCAGACCGTGGAGTCGCCGACCAGGAAGATCTGGCGGGCGTGCCGTGCGGGCGTGACGCGGATGTCGGCCAGCGCGGGTGCCGAGCCGCCGATCGCCAGGTCCAGACCCGCCGTGCCGTCGGCGCCGGTCGGTTCGCCCTCGGGGGTGCGGACGTTCACGGTGAAGGAGCGGGCCACGGGCTCACCGGCCGCGGTGGCGGTCTCGGGCAGCAGCGAGCGCCGGGTCTCGCCGCTGATGCTCGTACTGGCCGCGCTGTCGCCGCCGAGGAGCACCTTCACGTCGTATGTGCCGGGCGCCACCGCGAAGTGGCATGCGCTCGCCGTGCAGTTCTCCAGGCCCAGGGCGGGCCCGTGCCCATGCGCCTGTGCCTGCGCCGGGGTGACCGACAGGGCGGTGACTGCGGTCAGCGCTGCCAGCACGGCAACGGGGGTGGTCTTGAAACGTCTCACTGCGGCTCCTCCAACAGGACGACGGGACCTGGCGGCTGGGACGGTACCGCTCCGGACAAGCGCTTTCTAGTCCTCGGCTCGATTTCACATGATTGCCAACTCCAAGCGAGTGAAAGCCCTTTCGCGAAATCGATTCAACTGTCACTCTGCGAGACACCCGCAAACCCCCACGCCCTCCGAAGGAGGCACCCCCACATGTCCGGATCCGCCCGCAGATCGGTCCGCCGCCGTACCTTCGTCCTCGGCGCGAGCGCCGCCGCAGGATCGGCCGCCCTCGCCGGACCCCTCGCCGGCACGGCCGCCGCCGCGGCCTTCGGCTACACCGACGACGGCTCGAACTACGTCATCGACACCGGCGCCAACCTCGTCTTCAAGGTCAGCAAGACCAACGGCGACCTGACCTCGCTCGTCTACCGCGGCACGGAGTACCAGGGCTACGGCGGCAAGAACTCGCACGTCGAGTCGGGCCTCGGCACCTCCACCGTGACGATCAAACAGTCCGGTTCGTCGATTCTGGTCTCGGTCGCGTACGGCACGCTGAAGCTCTACTACGCGGCCCGCAGCGGCGAGAACAACGTCTACGTGTGGACCAACAAGGCCGACACGTCGGTCAGCGCGACCCGCTACATCGTGCGCGTCAAGGCGGGCCTCTTCCTCAACGACGAGCCCGATTCCTACACTTACGCGCCCACCACCATCGAGGCCTCGGACGTCTTCGCGAAGTCCGACGGCCAGACGCGCTCCAAGCACTACTCGAAGCTCCGCGTCATCGACTACGACTACATCGGCTGGAAGACCGGCAGCGTCGGCCTGTGGATGGTGCGCAGCAACCACGAGAAGGCGTCCGGCGGCCCGTTCTACCGCTCGCTGCTACGGCACCAGAGCGCCGACGGCGGCGGCCTGTACGAGATCCTGTACTACGGCGAGAACCAGACCGAGGCGCAGCGGTTCGGGCTCCAGGGGCCCTACGTCATCGCCTTCACGGACGGGGGCGCGCCCTCCTCGTCGCTGTACCACGGCAACCTGACCACGTCCTGGGCGGACTCGCTCGGCATCTCCGGATACGTCGCCGCGGGCGGCCGGGGCAAGGTCGCGGGCGTCGGCATCTCGGGGCGGGACACGGCATTCGCGTACACGGTGGGGATCGCCAACTCGGCCGCCCAGTACTGGGGTTCGGCGCGCTCCTCGGACGGCTACTTCTCGATCGCGGGCGTGCTGCCGGGGACGTACACCCTGACGGTCTTCAAGGGTGAACTCGCCGTCTACACCGGCTCGGTGACGGTCACGGCGGGTGGCACGACCACGCTCAACACGATCGCGATCCCGTCGTCGAACGACCCGGGCAACGCGAGCGCGATCTGGCGGATCGGCAACTGGGACGGCACGCCGAGCGGGTTCAAGAACGCGGACCTGATGACGTACGCGCATCCCTCCGACCCGCGGGCCGCCGCCTGGACGGGCAACGTGGTGATCGGCAGTGGCAGTGAGACGTCCGCGTTCCCGGCGTACATCTGGAAGGACGTCAACAGCGGTCTGCTGGTGTACTTCAAGCTGACGGCGGCGCAGGCGGCGGCCGCGCACACGCTGCGGATCGGGGTGACGACGGCGTACGCGAACGGCCGGCCGCAGATCGCCGTCAACTCCTGGACGTCGGCGATCCCTTCACCGCCCACCCAGCCGAGCACGCGGTCGCTCACCGTCGGCTCCTACCGGGGCAACAACTACACGTTCACGTACAGCGTTCCGGCCAGCGCCTGGCTGACGGACACCAGCCAGTACAACATCCTGAAGATCAACGTGGTGAGCGGTTCGGGCACCACGTCGTACCTCAGCGCGGGCACGTCGATCGACGCGCTGGACCTGCTGGCCTGACCCCGGCAACCTCCGGGCGGCGGGCGGCGACTGCAGAGCATGACTGAGCCGAACCCGCACTCCGCAGAGCAGCACCGGCACCGTCGCTCCCTCACCCGACGCCGTACCGTCGCGTTCGCGACCGGCACCGCGGCGGCCCTCGGGCTCGTCGCGGTGTCGCTGGTCCCCAGGGCGCAGGCCGCCACGGTGATCACCGTCGCCAAGGACGGCTCCGGCACGTACACGACCGTGCAGGCTGCGATCAACGCGGCCGCCGCGGGCGACACCATCTCCGTCGGGAAGGGCACCTACACGGAGATCGTCAAGGTGCCGACGTCCAAGTCCGGCCTGACGATCAAGGGCGCCACCGGCAACGCCGAGGACGTCGTCATCACCTACGACCGGGCCGCCGGGTACACGGACTCCAGCGGCAACAAGTACGGCACCCTGGGCAGTTCGGTCGCGACGTTCTCGGCGAACAATCTGACCGTCACCGGCGTCACGATCCAGAACACCTTCTCCAAGGCCGCGCACCCGGAGATCACCGACACCCAGGCGGTCGCCGTCACCGCGCAGGGCGACCGGCAGAGGTTCACGGGCGACCGATTCATCGGACACCAGGACACGGTCCTGAACTGGGCGCCGTCGGCCACCGGACAGTACCGGCAGTACTTCTCCTCCTCCTTCATCGCCGGAGACGTCGACTTCATCTTCGGCAACGCCACCGCCGTCTACGACCGCGTCAACATCCAGCTGCGCAACTCGGGCGCGGCGGCGGGCGGACTGAACGGCTTCCTCGCCGCGCCGAACACCAACTCCGCGAAGACGTACGGGATTCTGATCACCGGCAGCACGATCTCCAGCCCGGCCGCCGCCAACACGTATTACCTGGGCCGCCCTTGGCACCCGACGTCGGACGCGGTGGCACAGTTCGTCATCCGGGGGACCTCGCTGCCGGCGGCCGTGAAGACGGCCGGGCCCTGGACCGACATGAGCGGCTACTCGTGGAAGAACGCCCGCTTCTTCGAGTACAAGAACACGGGTGCCGGTGCGACCGTGAACTCCAACCGTCCGCAGCTCACCGACCCCCAGGCCGCGAACTACACGGCCCAGAAGTACCTGGCGGGCACGGACGGCTGGAATCCCATCGGCTGACGTCACATCAGGATGACCGTGTCCACTGCTGGTTGGTGCCTCCGTTGCAGGTGTACGTGATCAGTGCGGCGGAGTTGGCGGTGGACGCGCCGTTCACGTCCAGGCACTCGCCGCTCGCGCGGGACTTCAGCAGGACGTAGCTGCCCGACGTGGTGACCGACCACTGCTGGGTGGTCGCGGTGGTGCAGTTCTCCTGGGTGACGTTCGTGGCGTTCTCGGTCAGGCACAGGGAGCTGTGCCGGGTCATCAGCTCGTAGTAGCCGCTGCCGACGGACTTGAACCAGTACTTCTGGTTGGTGCCGCCGTTGCAGGTGTACTGGGCGAGCGCGACGCCCTGCCACAGCGACTGGCTGGGGACGTCGGCGCACTTGCCGGAGTGCCGGGCGGTCAGCGTCTCGTAGGTGGCGCTGGTGCCGGTGACCGTCCCGGCGGTCGTGTCGACGGTGATCTCGGGAGACCAGCTCATGCTGAGGCTGGTGCTGCTCGGGAAGGTGAGCGGCAACCACACGTACCGCGAGTCGTTGACGGTCCCGCCGAAGGAGTTGCCCCAGCGGTCGCCCATGTAGAGGTACGAGGTGCCCGAAGTGCCCTGCACCGGAAGGACGTACGCGGTCTGCGAGTTGAACGCCGTCGAGTCGCCGACGTTCGTCATCGCACTCCACGGACCGGCGAGTGAGGTCGCCGTCGCGTACTGCTGCTGGTTGGGGTTCCAGCCCGTGGCGGCCGAAGTCAGCATGAAATACACGCCGCCCCGCTTGAAGAGCGCGGGGGCCTCGCGATGCCCGCCGGGCCACGGGTTGGCGGTCAGGCTCGCGATGCCCGTGTAGTCGGCCGTGAGCTTGTAGATGTGCAGGTCGTAGTTCTCGTTGGCGGCCGACGCCATGTAGCCGGTGCCGTCGGTGTCGACGAAGACCGTGATGTCGCGGGACATGGAGTCGCCGAGCGGCCGGAAGCTGCCCTGATAGGTGTAGTTGCCGTCGACGGTGCTCGACACCGCGACGGCGGCACGCGCCTCGCTGTAGTCGCTGCCGTTCTCCTTGTGCATCCACATCACGAACTTGCCGGTGGACGCGTTGTACATGACCTTGGGACGCTCGATGTTGGCGCTCGCCAGCTCGCTCGCGCTGGACTGGCTCAGCACATGGTTGCGGAACTCCCAGTTCTTCAGGTCGGTGGACCGGTAGGTGTCCACGTACTGGAAGGTGTTGTCGGCGTTGCGGTGCTCGCCGAACCAGTAGTAGTAGCTGCCGACCTTGATGACCCCGCCGCCGTGCGCGTGCACGGCATTGCCCGAACTGTCCGTGAACTGCGTGCCGTTGGCGACGGTCTGGGCCGCGGCCTGCGCGGGACCGGCGGTGGCCAGAGCTCCGAACAGGCCCAGACAGAGGGCCAGGAGAACCACATACGCACGTCTCATCTCACACACTCTCCTTCAGTACGGTGAAGTGGCGGGCGAAGCCCGAGAGTCCGGGCAAAGCGCGGATCGGCGTCCAGGTGCGCAGCCCGTCGAGGCTGTCGCTGTAGTAGTACTTCTTCTCCGCGTAGCCGTCGAAATAGATCCGCCATCCGCCGTTGTCGAGGCGCACCAGGGCCGGGCCCTCGCGCCAGCTGCCCCAGCCCGCCCAGTCGCCCGTGCCGGTGAAGGTGTAGGGCCCGGCGAGCCGGTCGGCGACCGCGTGCTCCAGATACTTGGTCGTCTCCTGCTTGGTGATGGCGTGGTACTTGCCCCCGTGGCGGACGACGAACGTGTCGATGTAGTTGGCGTTGTCGAGGCCCGAAAGCGGCTTCGGCAGCGACCAGTTGAGGAGCGAGGAGTCGCTCGCGGTGAGCAGGTGCGGCCGGAAGACCGAGTTGTTGGCGGTGTCGAGCGCGACGACGATGTTCACGCTGCCGTTCGCCGGGTCGACGAACCACTCGGGCGCCCAGGTGCGGGCCAGACCGGGCGTCGGGAGGGTGTGGTTCGCGACGAACTGCCAGCTCGTACGGTCCTTGCTGCGCGCGAACCCGATCGTGTTCCCGGTCCAGTTGGTGGTGTAGACGATCCAGTAGTACCCGTCGGAGTGCTTGATGAGCGACGGGTCGCGGATCAGGCCGGCGGGCGGGGTGTAGGCCGGTCCCTTCAGCAGGGAGTACGTCAGCGCGTCGGCGGACTCGTAGACGTACAGGTTGCTTTCGCTGCTGTTGGTGAACGCCGTCATCGTGAAGCGGCTGGTGGCGGCGGGCTTGCGGACGGGGGTGTCGGCGACGGGGATACCGAAGTCCGGGGTGCCGTCCTCGCGCCAGCCCAGCTTCTGGATACGGGTGTGGCGGTTGGGGTCGTTCAGCGGGTCGCCGACGATCTCCTTGTACTGGCGGGCGTGGTACACGAGGACGTCGGTGCGGCCGTCCTCGGCGACCGTGAAGCAGTTGTGGCCCGGGCCGTACTGCTTCGTCGTGTCGTTGCTGGTGAAGACGGGGGTGGGCGACTTGGACCAGCTCGCCGGGTCCATGAGGTCGCTGTCCGCTTCGGCGGTGAGCAGGCCGAGGCAGTAGTGGTAGTCGGTGGCGCTGGCGGAGTACGACATGAAGAGGCGGCCGCCCCGGGCGATGACCGACGGGCCTTCGTTGACCTTGTAGCCGATGCACTCCCAGTCCAACTCCGGTGTGGTGAGCCGGACCTGAGGTCCCGTCAGAGTCCATGGGTTCGCCATCGCGGACAGGAAGATACCGGTGTTGTTGTCCAGTCCGGGTTCGTGCTGCGCCCACGCGAGGAAGCGCGTGCCGTTGTGCTCGAAGGTCGTGGCGTCGAGGGAGAAGGTCTCCCAGGCCGTCTTGATCTGCCCCTTCTCCGTCCAACTCCCCTTGAAGGGATCGGCGTTGTCGTTCTCCAGCACCCAGATGCGGATGGCCCACACGTCGTTCGCGGGCGCGGAGGCGAAGTAGATGTACCACTTGCCGTCGATGTGGTGGATCTCCGGCGCCCAGATGTGCGCGCCCATGGGCCCGCTCGTGTGCTTCTTCCAGATGACCGACTCGTCGGCCGTCGCCAGCCCGCGCAGGGTGCGGGAGCGGCGCAGGATGATCCGGTCGTACTCGGGGGCGGTGGCCGTGAAGTAGTAGTGACCGTCGGTGTGCCGGTGGATGTGGGGGTCGGCGCGGTTGCGGACGAGGGGGCTCGGGTACGAGGCGGTGCGGGCCTCGGCCACACCGGGGACAGCGACGAGCGCGCCCGCGGCCAGGGCGGCGCCCTTCAGCACCAGTCTGCGGCTGGGGACGTCGGGCAGGTCGTCAACGCGGCTCATGCGGAGGGCCTCTCGGGGGTGGGGGACGAGGGGGCAAGGGGACGACGAGGTGCAAGGGGGACGGCTGACAGCTTTGACGCGATTCGTTCGACATGTCGTACGTCATCTGACATTCCGAACGCCGAAAAGGTAAGTGCGTGTTACGGGGAGGTCAACGGGTCGGACGCGACTGAGGGGAACCGAAAATTTCTGTTATCGGCGGCCCCCTTCCTCCGTCTCCTATGCGTGCGCAGCCTCCCCCACACCACAGCAGCCGCCGCAGGCGCCCTCGCGGCGGTGGCCCTGACGATCACCGTCCCCGCCACCGCCCGGGCGGCCGGGACCCAGGACGTCACCGCGGCGGTCCGCGCCGACCGGGACGTCGCGCTCACCGGCGACGCGGTCGTCACCGTGCCGGCCGGGACCACCACGTACGACGGAGTGATCCACGGCGAGGGCACGCTCACCGTTCGCGGCAGCGGCACGCTGATCCTCACCAAGGACAGCGACTTCACGCTCCCGAAGTCCCGACAGCGGCAGAGCGTGCGGACGCAGGGCGGCAACCACCCGTACACGACGGTCACGAACCCCGATCCGCCCGCGATCACCGTCGAACGCGGCGCGACCCTCCAGTACGGCACGGGCGGCGGCACCGGCCTGATCGGCCACTTCCCGTACGGCACCCCGGGCTATCAGCTCAACCAGCTCAACGTCCGCGTCGACGGCACCCTGCGCCTCTCGCTCACCCGCACCTTCAACATCGGCACCATCAGCGGCTCGGGCCTGGTCACCCAGCCGCGCAACATGTGGGGCACGCTCGACCTCGCCGGAACCCACCCCTTCTCAGGAGTGATCGACAACGGCACCGGGATGGCGGTGGGCCGCCCCGAGTACCCGGTGGCGCTGCCCAACGCCCGCGCCGTCCTGAACCAGGGCTCCTGGATCATCGACACCCCGCTCTACCAGACGATCACCCTGCGCCAGGACTTCTACCAGCGCGAGTACGGCAGTGACGTCAACGTGCACACCCGGCCCGGCAGCAAGGTCGTGCTCACCGGCCAGTACAGCTATAGCGACCGAGGTGGCGACACGGACCCGTCACTCAGCGACCCGAGCATCAACTGGCGTGCCATCGCCCACCAGTTGAACAAGCGCGGCACCAACATCGAGGGTGCGAACGTCCAGTGGGGCGACGGCACCACCCACAAGATCTTCATGCCGGGTACGGCCGACACCGTCTACATCAACCTCCATGAGGCAAGCGGACGCCGCTCCTTGCTGACCTTCGCCTACAACGGCCCCGTCACGCTGGGCGCCCCGATCGGCGGCGGCAGATACCACGACACGCTCGCCGCGCCCGGCGCCGGGGACGTCGTGATCAAGGGGACGTCCGGCAACGACGTCACGTTTGCCGCGAAGCAGCACTACGACGGCTCGACCACCATCGAGAAGGGGGCCGTGCTGCGGCTCGGCTCGGGCTCCCCCGGCGGCGACGGCTCGCTGATGACCGGCACGGTACGGCGCACCATCGTCAACAACGGCACGCTCGTCGTCCGCAATACGTCAACTCCCGTTTCCCTGTCGCGACTTGGCGGCACCGGCGGCCTGACCCAGTCCGGCGCCGCGACGACGACCCTGACGGGCGGCGAAGTGACGTACAAGGGGACGACGACGATCACGAAGGGCACCCTCGCCCTCGCCTCCGGCGCCTCCCTCACCCATAGCAGGGCGATCCGGCTCACCTCGGCCGGAGCGCGGCTGGACGCACGGAAGGCCGGCCTGCGGGTGGCGACCTCGCTCACCGGCAAGGGCACGGTCCAGGGCGCGGTGACCAACGACGGCGAGGTCGCGGGCGGACCGACGGTGACCGGTTCCTACACGCAGACCCCGAAGGGCGAACTGGTCTTGGGCGGACGGCCATTGAAGGTGACCGGCGCCGTCCGCCTGGCCGGGGACCTGGACCTGGCGACCGCCGGATCCACCCCGTCCCCCTCCCGCACCATCACCGTGCTCAACCACACCGGCGCCACGAAGACCACCGGCACCTTCACCGGGTTGCGCGAAGGCGCCAAGGTCAAGCTCGCCGACACCACGTACCGCATCACCTACCGGGGCGGCGACGGCAACGACGTCGTCCTGACCACCGCCACCACCGCGAGCCCCTCGGCGACCACCCGCGCGAACACGGCGCCCGGAACGTCGGAGGTCGACACCCGCGCCGCGGGCGCCTCCGCCGCAGCCAAGGGGTTCGGCTGGTGGCCGTACGCCCTGGGGCTCGGACTGCTGGGCGGCCTCCTGATCCCGGCGACCCGGCGGACGCGGGGCGGGGGACGGAGGCGGGGCGGGCGGCATGTGTCGAAGGGGTAGCGCGGACGGCGGTGGTCGGCGTCCTGCGACCACGCCATGGCGCCGGTGATCGAGATTCCCGCGCGGTGCGCGACGCCTCAACGGCGCGGCATGCCTCCCGTCTTCGCCCCGGCTGCCCAAGGTCTGAGGCCGGCGGTCGACCCCGCGCCGGTGCTCGCTGTACCGGCTGGGACACTGCCACCATGGACACGACACCCGAGCACATAAGCTCCCGGACAGCAGCCGGGTGGACCGTCGCGCTCGCGGTCCTCGGAGGATTCACCGGCTTCGCCTGGGACGGGCCGTTCCTCGCCGTTACCTGCGCCCTTTCCCTGGGAGGCGGCGCCGCTCTGGGCACGGTCCTGTCCCGCCGTCGAATGATCGCAACCATCCGGGAAGGCCACGGGAAGGCCGCCGCGCTCGGGTACGCCGACGGGATCGCGGACATGACGGTGCTGGGGATATCCGCATACAGCGCGGCTGTCTTTCCGCTGTCCGGCCCCGGCGCGGTAGACACCGCCGAGCGCGTGGCGCGCCGTAAGGCCGCCTACTACCTCACAGCCGCCGAGGGACTCCCCCACCCCATTCGCGAGGCCGCGGCCGCCGCTCTGGAAGCCATCGATGGCGGAAGTGAACGCGACACCCAGTCCGCCATCGAGAACCTCATGAACGCCGTTCAGGAGCAGCGCCGCGGAGCGTGACTGCCAGGCCCTCGCTCACGGCGTCCTACAGGGGGACGCCGCAGGCCGCCGGTCCTCGTAGGACAGGCCCGGTCCACCGTCGTCCGCCACTGTCGATGCCATTCGCCGATGTCAGGCAATGGGATGCGTCGTGCGCTGCTGCTCTACGTCCGCCGGGGCAAAATCATCCCCGGCTGTCGACTCACCCGTCTGGACCTGTCGGACTGTGCAGGCGGGGCGGTCGGCATGACGCTGGAAGCCGAGCCCGCGGGACGGCCGGAGAGACCACCCGGTGCACCGGACCCGCCCGTCGAGCCGAGGAGAGGCCGGGTTCCCGCGCAGGGCTTCACCGTTGCAGAGCGCCTGCTGCGCCGGGCGTCCTGATCCCGGGGACGCCATGACCGGGGGGCGCCTCCAGGCTGCCCATCCTCCAGGAGCGTGATCATGGCCCGGAACCGCTGTCTGATCCTGAGCTCGCCAGCCGAAGTCTGGCGCCTGCTGTCCGACGGCCACCGCTACGGGGAGTGGGTGACAGGAACCCAGCAGGTCCTCGCCGCGGACCCGCATTGGCCAGACGTCGGTGCCCGACTTCAAGTCCGCGTCGGCGCGGGCCCTCTGACCCTCGACGACACCTGCGTCGTCCGGATCTCCGAACCGCGACACCGTCTGGAACTGGAAGCGAAGGCAGATCCCTTCGGCGCGGCTCGCATCGCCATGAAGTTGACCCCCTGGGGCGAGCACACCCTCTTCACCCTCGATTGGCACCCCCTCCGAGGCCCCGGCACCCGGATGCACGGACTCCCCGTGAACTACTTCGTCTCGGTCCGCAACGGCATGATGCTGACGAAGCTGGCTCGGATCGCGGTGCGCGAGCATGACGCGACCGTGTGAGGCACCTTGCAAACACCCGAGGCGGTTCACTGCTCGTGAAGGACCACCTATCGATGTCGGTTGGTGGCCTCTTCCTTGACCCCCGCCAGGATTCGAACCTGCGACACCTGCTTTTTGGAGTTCTATCCGAGCCCGAGCCTGCTCCGGATGCTGTCGTCGGCTGATGCGACGGCCGGACAGAGTCGCTGGTGTACGCCTCCGTCCGGCGTCGTTGATATCAGCCGTGGATGTCAGAAATTCTGACCCGTAGCTCTACAGAGATCGGTCAACAGGGGTTATAGAGGTCGCCGTTCGGCCTCTCAGGGTGCCTGTTGGCCATGGTCGGTTGCTGTGGCTGCTGTACAGCAACCACCCGCGGACTATCGCCGGGAGGTCATGTGCTCATAGAGACCGAGGAACGGGGCGACGTACAGGGACGCTTCAGCTGGCGTGGTCTGACCCGTGCTGATCAACACGACTCCTGCTGTCAGTGCAGCCATGTAAGCGACTCCCGTCACGATCAGTGAGGCAGGCGTCCGCTGATCTTTAGAGTGCTGGTCCATAATGGCATCGGTTCCTAACTCTCGTTGGGGACTCGGCCACCCGCGCGTCCTCCAAGGCAAGCGGGTGGCCTTTTTGTCGGCCGTTGACATGCCGCCTGCCACGGACCCTAGCATGCCACCTTTGATTCCAAGGTCCAGTCGCCCCATGTGTCAATTGTCATCGGGTGACGACAATTGTCACCCATGCAAGAGAAGGCAATGCTGTCGCCTTCCAATCGAAGGTTCCCACCACGTGCCGGCTCCACGGACCGCTGCCGGACGAGGCTCGCGACACCGGGGGCCTCAGCCTGATGCGAGAGATCCAACTCCCTGGGACGACACACGCCGTCACTGAAGCCTCAACGGGCGGGTTCAGGACCTGCGTCCGAGGTCAACCTGGAGCCAACACGCTTTCCAACTGTGGCGGTGGAGTGTTGGGCGTCGTTCGGGAGCGTTCACCTGGGTTCATGAGCGGTTGACCCCCGAAACGGGGACAGCTCCGGGTCTCGCCTGAACGACCGTGAACGCTGATGAATGAGACGGAAACTGAGACGGCCCGCGGCGTGGAGTATCACTCGATGATCTCGGACCGCTCTCGAACTTGGTCGTCAAGCTTGCCTTCATCCAGATCGCTCAGCGCGGCCGCATATCCGGCCATGGCTGCCTCGTGCACGACGTCGTGGAGGTCTACGGGGATCGTATCGAAGACGCTGGAGCAGATGTTCGAGGCTGCGTCGTATGCGGGTTGATAGTGCGTGTTACGGATGCCGGCACCCAATAGCTCTTTCTTGTGGCCATCGCTCTCGGCTGCGTGACTACCCTGATGCCTTGGGCGAGAACAGTGCTTCCGTGGGCATCGGCCGATAACAGTCAGCCAGGCGGCCCAGAGACGGTCCGCGTTGAACGGTGTGAGGCCGTCTGAGGGTGGGCAGTTGTGATGTGGTTGCCCTGGAAGCGGATCCTCGCTTCGATGCCATGGCCCGGGTAGCCGCTCTCTCTGACCAACCCCCTCGCTTCATGCTCCACCCGCGCGAGCCCTGGAGCCGGCGCACTCTGTGCAAGTCAGTCGGGGGCACAGACACTGTGCATCATGGACAACAGCGCTTTGTGGGTGGCCGTGGTGACCGCCGCCACGGCGGTGGTCGCCAGCTGGGTGACGAACAGGGGCAACGCCCAAGCTGCTCGCATCCAGGCCCAAGCCGCCGCCCAAGCCGCGCACGTCGCCCGGGAGCGCGAGGCTCGCAGAGCCACACAGCTGGATTTCATCGAGCAGGCCAATGAGATGGGGATCCTGTACCTCAGGATCCCCAAGTACTTCGAGGTGGAGAACCAAGAGACGCGGGCGGTGTCGCTCACAGAGCTTCGCGATCAACTGCGGGACTCATACAGGCCCTTCCTGCGTTCTCTGGCCGTCGTCTCGTTGGAATGCCGCCCCGAGCCGATAGCGGCGGCGAAGGCAGTCCACGCGGCCTCCGGCGAAGCCTACGGTTGCCTCATCGTCGTCGAGAGAGACATACGCGAGGCCGAAAACTTTCGCCGAGCCGTCGACGCCTACCTGGCCTCAGTTGACTCGTTCATTGAAGTAGCACGTCAGGCCGAGCGTGAGACATAGACATCAGGTCCCCGAGCTCTCAGCTTGGGAAGCTTGGGTGCTCTAGGGGCGGGAGCTCTGCTGACCTGTGGCGGAGCGGAGTGGGCGCTTGGTGGGTCGTCAACTGTTTCCCCCGGTGTTCCCCGTGGCCCCCCGCACGATCTGGCACGGGTCTGGCACGACCTCTTCGTCTCGAACTCTCGGCGGGAGGGGCACCATCAGGGGCCAGCGGGCTGGTCGGTCGGCCGCTGACGGCCCTTGGCGGTCACCTGCGGCCACGGTGGTTGCTGTACTCCGCTGCTGTACAGCAGTCGCGTTGATCACCGCTTTAAGTAGGGCGCCTTGCGCCGCTGGAAACGAAAGCAGCCTCGATATGAACGCCTACGACGTCCTGTGCAGCCTGTGGCGCACCGCCGTCCCCGTCATCGTCGGCTGGGTGGCCGCGCTCCTCGCCCGCATCTACATCCACGTGGATGAACAGGCCCTGTCCCAGGCCCTCGTCGCCGTCTTCTCCCTCGCCTACTACGCGGCGCTCCGGCTGATGGAGGCCAAGGCTAGCCGTCGCTTCGGCTTGTTCCTCGGCATCGCGCGACCGCCGTCGTACGACCGAGTCGGACATCTACCGGACATGGCCCCAGGTGAACGTTCGGCACACTCCAGGCGCCGCATAAAGCGCGTCCCTCAGTTCTGGAAGGCTGGGAGCCGGATACCGGGTCACTAAGCGGTGAAGATGGTCGATCACGGGGCTCACGCGGCCTACGACCTCCACAACCAAGGTTTCGCCGTACCCGGGGAGCCTGGGCAGCGATTGACTACTGTAGCGATGAGTTATTGACTCCGGGGTGCCTACCCGTTGGCTGCACAGCAGCATGACGACGCGCCCCTCTCCACCGAAGATCGGATGCCTGAACCTGTCGTACGCCATCTCGCCACGCTGTAGACGGGCGAGGTAGATCCCCTCCTCGCTAACGAACGCCTCTCGAAACCCCTCAAACACGGCCAATGTAACTTCAGATTCGGTCGGCAAAAATCCCGGGTATTCCTTGTCCATGGCTTCTGCGAACGATTCCTCGTCGTCGAGAACGAGTTCAAAAAACCGGGTCGCCCAGCGTCCCGGGTTGTTGACGTCACGCAGCGAACGCATAATTTCAATGATCGTGTCGGAAGGGGGACTCATTTCGTACGGGTCTTTACCGTTGGGGCCGACCACGTGCCAGATCATCGACTCTCGACCCAGGCTCTGCGAAACCGGCGCCGAGATCGGCAGGCGACGGGCCCTCGGTAGCACGCTTGTGCCGACCGGCCCCTGCATCGACACGTCAGCGTTCGACTGCACGTGAACAGTTCCCTGCGAATGGGCTACGAGAGCGGCGTTCAGCAGCGACGTGAGCTGCACGTCGAACGCGTCCCAGTCCGCTGAGGGCCTGTTGGCCCCGGGCCGCAAATCCATCTCGGCCAACGCGTACGCGACAGCAGTGCCGGTTCCATCGTTGACAGTCTCCCCGCGCAGGAGCCTACGGATAGTAGCGACGCTCACCCTTTGGCCCCGCTGCTCCGTCGCGTCGGAGATAACCGTCAGCGCCGGTGTGCCAGCACGCCTGCGGAGTTCACGCAGCCACTCCAGCCAGGTACGCAACGGCCCAGGCGGAATCGTGTCCGGGATCTCGATCACCCTACTTGCCGATCCGGCCAACTCGCCCCCGCCCCCTGTGAGGCCACCCTCACGGTGCACTACGGTTCACCACGTTCCTTTGAGCCCCATAGCGTACGCCAGCGACCAACGCCCTCACCCATGCTTGAAGCTCAACTCAGCTTCGGATCAGGGGAGGTGAGCGGCTTGAAGCTGAAGTTGGGCAAGGAGTGGTGGCGGACCGTCCGGTTCGCCATCAAGGAGGAGCGCCGGACGGTCCGCCTGATCAGCATCTTGGTGACGGCGGGCGTCATCGCGGTGGTACTGATCGTGATCGCCAACGGTGTCAGCGTGACGATCGGCTGAGGCATGCGCCCGGTGGGCGGGCGCACCTCTATATCCGACAACAGGACACCACATGAGCGGGGCCCCGGTCGATACGGCCGGGGCCTTCGCCTGTTCGGCGCTACCGGGGCGCCGGCGTAGGGATGGGCTCATGCGCTCGGGCGCAACGGGCGCAATGATCAAGTTGGCGTCGTCATGGGACACGAAGGTCCATACGTCCAGCTTCGGCCTCCGCAGGGCGGCAAGGAATGGGACGTCCCGGCTGAGCATCTGCGTGAGCCCACCCAGGCGGAGGAGATCAGGGCCAAGGTGGCAGTGGCCAACGGAAGGTGGGGGTTGTGAGCACGAGAGCGGTTCTGCGGTACGAGACCTGGACGCTCCAACCCGACCGTGAACCTGACGCCGAGCCGACGACGTATGCCATGCAGTGTGTCGTGGACGGCGAGACGTCACCACCGAGCGAGGACTTCGCCGAACCCCAGAACTGGGTATTGCAGCACTGCGGTCGGCACCCGTCGCACCATACCTACCGCGAGATCATCACTCGGCCGTGGCGCGCTTGGAAGCGGTCGCGACCAACCGCGCGGTGAACTGCATGGCGTGCTGCACTGGGCCGCGCCTATCAGAGCCTCGAGTGCATCGGCTGCCTGAGATCACTGACGAATCCGCCACCGGTTCCCTGACGGGCCCAGGCGCCGACACCTTGCCTGGTACCGGGCTCAGTGACCGCCCTCGTTGATGTCAGCTGTAAATGTCAAAGGCCCCGGGCCAAGATCAGTCCGGGGCCTTTGCACTGGTGCCCCCGGCAGGATTCGACCCTGCGACACCCTCTTCAGGAGGGCGGTCGCACGATCCCGACACCCCGTCTCCTGGGCCTGGGGATCCCACATCATGGGCATTCCGCCCACATAACGGACAGAATCCGCCCCGTCCTTCCCCTTCGACTAACGTCATGACATGAGCAGCGACACCCTCAGCGACAGCCCGCGCACCCTCGCCGATGCCCTCGCCACCGGCACGGTCGTGCTGGACGGCGGCATGTCCAACCAGCTCGAGTCGGCCGGCCATGATCTGAGTGACGAGTTGTGGTCGGCGCGGTTGCTTGCGGAGCGGCCCGAGGCGATCGTCGAGGCGCATCTCGGGTACTTCGAGGCGGGCGCCGATGTGGCGATCACCTCCAGTTATCAGGCGACCTTCGAGGGCTTCGCCAAGCGCGGCATCTCGCCCGATCGGGCCGCCGAACTCCTCGGCCTGAGCGTCGAGTTGGCCCGCGAGGCCGCCCGCCGTGCGCACGCGAAGGGTGTCGCCCGGCCGCTGTGGGTCGCCGCGTCGGTCGGGCCGTACGGGGCGATGTTGGCGGACGGGTCGGAGTACCGGGGGCGGTACGGGCTGAGCGTCGCCGAGCTGGAGCGGTTCCACCGGCCGCGTCTGGAGGTGCTCGCCGCGGCCGCCCCGGACGTGCTCGCCCTGGAGACCGTGCCGGATGCCGACGAGGCCGAGGCCCTGCTGCGGGCGATCCGCGGCCTCGGAGTGCCCGCCTGGCTGTCGTACAGCGTCGCCGGTGACCGTACGCGGGCCGGGCAGCCTCTTGAGGAGGCCTTCGCTCTGGCCGCCGACGCCGACGAGGTCCTCGCCGTCGGCGTGAACTGCTGCACGCCCGAGGACGTGGACGGCGCCGTCGAGACCGCCGCCCGGGTGACCGGGAAGCCGGTCGTCGTCTACCCCAACAGCGGAGAGACCTGGGATGCCCAAGCCCGTGCCTGGGCGGGGCGCTCCACCTTCGCCGCCGAGCAGGTCACGGGATGGCGGAGCGGTGGAGCCCGGCTGATCGGGGGGTGCTGCCGGGTGGGGCCGGGCGCCATCGCGGGGATCTCCGAGGCACTGGGAGACATGGGAGAGAGCTGAGGCGAGGGGGTCAGGAAGACGGATCCCGCAAGGGGCCCAAGGGGTCCGAACGGCTCCCGCAGGCGGCCGAACCCCTCCCGTGCGACACGGACCCCGTCCGAACCCCGTCACCTCTTTCCCCAGCCCTCCTCCCCCGCACCCTCCCCCTGCTAGCCTCCGCCTCGGGAACCGGTTGCCCTCGTGTTGCCGCAGTTCCCGAGGGGTGGGCCGGGCGGCGGACCAAGGCGTCGTCCGGGGTGGCGGAGAGGGGCGCGGGGATGACCAGGAAGAGCAACGTGGAGGCCGGGGGACGGCTCACGATCAGGGACGTGGCGGCGCGCGCGGGAGTGTCCGCGTCGACGGTGTCGCGCGTGCTCGGGGGCGACTACCCGGTGAGCACGGCGACCCGCACGCGGGTGATGCGGGCGGTCCGTGAGCTGGACTACGTCGCGGACGCCCGCGCCAAGGCGATCGCGGGAGTCGGCACCCCGACGCTGGCGTTCGTGCTCGACGACATCACCGGCCCGTCGTTCGCGCACATGGCGCACGGCGTGGAGCGCGAGGCGACCCGGCTCGGCCATCTGTGCCTGGTGTGCAGCACGGACGGCGACGCCGAGCACGAGCTGGAGTTCATCGAGACGATGCGCGCCCAGCGTGCCGCGGCGGTGATCCTGGTCGGCGGCGCCGCCGACACCGGCGAGTACCGCGAGCGCATGGCGCGCATCGCCAACTCCCTCGCCTCGGCCGGGTCGCGGCTCGTTCTGTGCGGGCGGCCACCGCTGGAGCGCGGGACACCGGTGACGGTCATCGAGTACGACAACGAGGGCGGCGCCTACGCCCTGTGCGCGCACCTTCTCGCCCAGGGCCACGAGCGGGTCCTCTTCCTCGGGGGCAAGCCGGACAACAGCACGGCGCAGGGCCGCGAGCGCGGCTATCTCGCCGCCCACCGGGCCCGCGGCATGGACCCCGACCCGGCGCTGCGGCTGTCCGGGGACTTCACTCGCGACTCCGGGCACCGTCTGATGCGTCAAGCCCTCGCCCAGGGGCTGGAGTTCACCGCTGTGTTCGCCGCCACCGACATGGTCGCCTCGGGCGCGCTGACCGCGCTGCACGAGGCGGGGCTGCAGGTTCCGGCCGATGTCTCGCTCGCCGGTTACGACGACATCCCGTACGCCCGTGACCTCCACCCCCCGCTGACCACGGTCCACGTCCCCTACGAGGAACTCGGCCGCCTCGCCGTCCGCACCGCCCTCGGCCGCACCCCCGACGCGCCGAACGAGCACCTGCTCCTCGGCACCCATGTCGTGGTCCGCGACTCGGTGGCGGCTCCGGGAGGCCAGTAGAAGCCGGTCACCTTCGGAAAGCCGTCACCTCCGGAAACCGGTCACTCCCAGATACCGGTCCCCCTTGGAAACCGGTTTCCGAACCTCACCCCCGCACAGCGCGCCGACCACCATCCAGCACCCCCTCACGGCCGCCGAGCTTCCCCGGAGCGCCGAAGACGCCGTACGACCGACAGCGGCGCCGTACTACGCGTCGGCGGACCGGCAACAGGGACCGATGCCGGTGTGGTTTGCGGAGAGCTGGCGAGCCTCGCCGACTCGGCCTCCCACAGCGCGAGTTCGCCGTCACGCGGACCCCGTACGACGGTGGGTTCTCCGGCGGTGAAGACGCCCACCGGATGCGAGGCGTCCCAGGCGGGCCAGCCCGGGTCGCCGTCGACCGCGAACCGCACCCACGCCGAGTGCATCGCGTCGGCCAGTTCCTGCGGGGCGCCCTCGCCCGCGAGCTTGGCCGACTCCGGCACTGCGGCAGTGTCGAAGACGAAGCCCAGCTCCAGGGCGTGGCAGGCGCCGAGGTCCGGGACGTTCGACGGCCAGGCGAACTCGTAGACGTGGCACGGCACTTGGCGGGAATCGGCGAGGCGGTGCAGGGGGACGCGCAGGAGGTGATCGGTGACCAGCTGGCCCACGAGGTCGGCGGTGCCGGCGTCGGGGTGCAGGATCCGGTAGCCGCGGGGTACCTCGGTGCCGCAGTGGCAGCGGGCCATGGCGCCGGCGAGGGCGACCGGGCCCAGCCGGTCGACGCGCTCGTGCAGGCCGCCGGGCACCAGCCACAGCCGGTACTCCTCGCTGGTCCAGCCCAGCAGCAGTTCGACGCCAGGCGCGGCGCCGCCCTCGATCAGGGCCTCCAGCGGATCGCGCGGGACCAGGTCGCCGTCGACGACGATGCCGAAGGCGGGTCCGCCGAGGACGGGGCTGCTGAGTTTGCCGACGTCGGCCTGGGTGCGCAGCAGCAGATCGCGGTCGACGGCGGCGAACGCCTCGGCGGTCGCGGGGATCTTCAGCCGGGTGGCCATCCGGCGCACCATCCGGCGCACCTTGTCGCGTTCCGCCGCCTCCGGCGGTCCGCTCTGCAGGACGGCCCGGTGGAAAAGGCCCTCTGCGCGTGGCGTGGCCAGCAGCGCGCCGATGCTGATGGCGCCGGCCGACTCGCCGAAGACGGTCACCCGGTCCGGGTCGCCGCCGAACCGCTCGATCGACTCGTGCACCCACTCCAGGGCGGCGAGCTGGTCGCGCAGTCCCGGGTTGGCGGGGGCGTCCGGGAAGAGGCCGTAACCCTCCACGCCCAGACGGTAGTTGACCGACACCAGGACGACGCCGTCGCGGGCGAAGGCGTGTCCGTCGTAGACGGGGACGGCCGAGGAGCCGCGGGTCAGCGCGCCGCCGTGGATCCACACCATGACCGGCAGCCGGGCGCCCGGGCCCGGCTCGGGCGTCCACACGTTCAGGTTGAGGCAGTCGTCACCGGGCACGACGGGGTCGGGCAGGAGACGGGCGAACGCCTCGGAGTACGGCGGCTTGGGCGGTGTGGGCCCGAACGCACCCGCGTCGCGCACTCCGTCCCAGGTCCCGGGAGGAACGGGGGGCCGGAAGCGGCGCGGGCCGAAGGGGGGCGCCGCGTACGGGATGCCGCGGAAGACGGCGATCCCGTTCTCGTACCGGCCACGCACCGCTCCGTACGGGGTGGTGACCACCGGATCCTGCGAGTTCACCGCGTCCACCGCCATTCGGCCACCAGCTCCTCACTCAGCACCGCGCCGACTCCTCACGTCAGCGCATCACATCACCTCCGGCTCGCGCATCGGGAGCGTTTCGGACGGGCGTCCGGTCGCCTATTTGGCGTACATCAGAGTGCCGAAGCCGGTCTGGTCGAAGCCGCCGCTGGTCGAGCCGTAGTCACCGCCGCCGCCTTCGGGCCGGCCGGCCTCGGCGATGGCGGTGATGTACGGGACGGAGAGGCCGCGTCTGCCGGCGTAGTGGTAGTGCAGGATGTCCCACACCGGACGGACCTGGCCGCGGCTCGCGGAGGAGATCACGGTCTGCGACTGCTGCGCGCAGTTCTGGCCGGTGCCCCAGGTGTACGTCGTGTAGGGCACGTCCTGTCCGAGGTTGTACTTGGCGACGTACTGGGCGCACTTCATGAACCGGTTGCTGTCGTAGCCGTAGAGGTCGTCCCCCTGGGACCAGGCCATCTCGCAGAAGGCGCCGAGCTGCCCCATGCCCATCATGGTGTGGCCCTGGTCGCGGCCGGACTCCTGGTACTGGGCGAGCCCCTCGCTCTCGTGGACGAACGGGACGGCGTGGGTGATCGACCCGTTGCCCGCGCCGGTCTTGAAGTAGTTGACCGCCTGGTCGTACTTGGCCGCGTCGTCGCACAGGATGCCGATGGCCAGGATCGAGTTCATGTTGCAGAGATCCCAGTTGGCCCAGTAGTTGGTGATGCAGGCGTCGTTGTGGCCGGTGAGGAACTGGTTGTTGAGCGGGTAGAAGACGTCGAGCATCATCGTCTTGAACCGGTCGAGGTCGAACCCGCTGTAGCCGCGCATGAGTTCGGCGGCGTTCGCGAACTGGTAGCCGTAGATCCCGGCGGCCAGGAAACGGTCGGCGTTGCCGGTGACCGTGGTGAGTCTGGCCGACCAGGCGTTGAGGATCTTCACGGCGGTGTCGCCGTTGGCGGTGGTACCGGCGATCCTCCAGCGCAGGGCGTTCTGGTAGGCGGCGTGGATGTCGTTGTAGAGGATGCCGTAGTTCTCGCCCGTGCCGCCGCGGATGACGGTGGCCTGCGGGTTGGGCGTCCAGGTGCTGGCGGAGTGGCCGTTGGCGGTCAGCCGGTTCCAGCCGGAGAGCCAGGGGTCGTCGCCCGCGGCGACCCTGACCTTGGCGCGGTTGAGCTCTCCGTAGGCGTGCAGCATGCCCGGGTGGGTGAAGGTCGCGGGTGCGGCGTCCGCGGTACCGCCGCTCACCGCCGACGCGGAGGCGCCGACGGCGAGGGCGGCGGTGAGTCCGCCGGCGGTCTTCAGCAGACCGCGGCGGCTGACGTGCGTGTGCTTGCCCTGCCTGTGGGGGTTGGTGCGGCTCATGGCAGTGCATCTCCAATCTAGGTGGGGGCGATGCTCACCTGCTCGAACTGCGTCGTGCCGAGGGTCAGCGGGCTGCGGGAGCAGACCACGAGACCCACGTAATAGGGGGCGTCACCGAAGTCGGGGATCTGGCCCTCCGCGAGGGAGGTCCAGGTGGCGCCGTCGTCGGTGGACAGCGCTGCGCTGAAGGCGGTCCCGGCGCGCTTCAGCCGCAGCAGGCAAGGGAGTTGGACGGCTCCGTTGCCGGTGAAGGCGGAGGCTCCCGCCACGGTCTTGCGGAGCATGAGCTGTGCGGTGGTCCCGCCGGTGACGATCGCCCCGGCCGCCTGGTCGAACGGCGACAGCGACTTGGTCATCAGCAGGCCCACACGGTCGGTGGTTGATCCGGTACGGGAGAGCATCCTGGCGGTGATCTCGCAATCGCCGCTGACGGTCCGCCGTACGAACTGCCCTGTCATCCCTTGGCCGTTGGCGTTCAGATCGACGCCGGCACCGCGCACGGTGAACGTCCCGCCGTCGTACGACGTGCTGCCGGGAGTACGGATGGCGACCACGCCCAGGGTTCCCAGGGCGCGGTCGTCGAGGATGGGGTCGCCGAGATCGCCGTACGTCCAGGGGGCGGGAGGCGGGGTACCGACGGTGACGGTGAGGGTGTCGGACGCGGTTCCTGCCGCGTTGCCCGCGGTGGTCGTGACCGTGAACTCGCCTGTGTCGGTAGGGGTTCCGCAGATCAGGCCGGTGCGTCTGTTGAGTCGCAGGCTGTCGGGCAGGTTGTCCGCTGTGAACCGAACGGGCTCGTGCGAGGCGCGCAGCAGATGCCGGAGTTCGGCACCCTGGTTCGCGAACACCTCGGTGGCGGAGGTGATTTCCGGTACCGATGGGGTAGGCATCTGCGCCTCGACGGGTTCCGAGAGCGGGCCGCGCCCGCCGGTGCCGGTCTTCGCGACGGCGTAGTGGTACGTCGTTCCGGGCGCCCCCGTCGCGTCCGCGTACCGGATGTGGGTGCCGAAGCCGACCGGGCCGACGCCGGTGGCGAGGGTCTCGTACGGTCCGTCGGCGCGCGCCGCGCGCAGCACCAGGTAGCGAGCCGACAAGTCCGGGTCGGTCCAGGCCAGTTCGACCGCGTCGGCTCCGGCGGTGGACCGCAGGTCCGTGGTGGACCGGGCGGGCCGGGGCGGGGTCCAGACGTCGCCGGACGACGATGTCACGCTGACGTTGTCGAAGGCTCCGGTGCCGGTCTCGGCGTACTCCTCGTCGACGCCGAGGCAGGAGGTGAGGGCGAGGCCGGCGTACACCGTGCCGCCCAACTCAGCCTTGGTGGAGCCGACTTCGGTCCAGCGGATGCCGTCCGGGGACAGGAAACCGGTGCAGCGGCCGCCCTTGCGGGTGACCCGCACCCAGTACGGCTTCCGCAGCCGGTAGCCGTCGCCCGCGCCCTCGACATGCGGGGCCTCCAGCGGGGTCGCCGACTCCGGCAGGGTGCCGAGGTTCGAGATCGGGAAGGACGCGGACGTGGTGATCGTCTGTTGCTGGGACGGCGGAACGGGGGTGCTGCCGGTGGCGGAGGTCGCCGCCCCCGCCTTCGGCCGCACGGTCCACACGCCGCTCCAGGTGTGCAGTGGCAGTCCCTGTATGAGCATCGAGGCGTGTGCGGCGCCCGCGTCGAGCGAGCCGCGAAGGGTCACGCCGATCTTGGAGTACTGCGAGCTGAGCGGCCACACGATCCGCGCGGTGACCGTGCCGTCGCCGCGCAGCGGCAGGTGGACGAGCCGGTGGGTGTCGGCGGTGCCGCTCGCCTCCAGCACGAACCGCTCGCCGTCGAAGCGAGCGGAGCCGGGGGTCTTCACTTCGCCCACGTCGCGGGTGGACCAGGGTCGCGGAAGACCGGCGGAAGCCGCTACCGGGAGCGAACTCCCGCTCATTCCACGGGCGTTGGAGGAGATGACCGTGTAGTAGTACGTCCGTCCCGTGCGCGCGCCGTCGTCGGTGTACGTCGGCTGGTCGACACCGGTCGCGACGGTCTCGTACGGACCCTCAGGCTTGGTTGCCCGGCGCACGGTGTAGGCGGTGGCCCCCGCGGACGGCAGCCAGTTGACGGTGACCGACCCGTCCTCCCCTGCCGCCGTGAGGCCCGCCGGAGGTGTCGGCTCGGTGGGCGGTGAGGCCGTCACACCGGCGTAGGTGTAGGTGCCCCAGCTCGGCAGGTCGTCGTTGCTGCCCTCGACGACGCGGGCGCCACCGGTGCCGCGAAAGACGGCGGCCTTCGTGTGCGGGGTGTCGAGGCCGCGGACACCGGCGTAGTGGGCGTAGTACATCTCGTAGATCGGCGGCAGGGTGCCGCGGCCCTTGTCCGAGACAGCCGTCTTGATGTACTTGCCGGTGCGGTCGAGGTCGAGGATGAAGGGGACGTCGCCGCCCAGGTTGTAGCGGGCGGCGTACTCGGCGCCCGCGAGGATGCGGTGGTCGTCGTAGCCCCACAGGTCGACGCCCTGGCTCCAGGCGACCTGGGCGGCGTCACCCAACAGGCCTACGGCGAGCTGCTCGTGGCCCTGGTCGCGGCCGGACTCCTGGCCCTGGCCGTCGGCGGTGACGACGCGGTGCAGGACGCTGCCGTTACCGGCGCCCGCCGCCGCGAACCGCAACGCGTCCTCGAAAAGGGTCCGGTTCTCGCAGAACACGCCGATGGCCAGGATGGTCTGAATGGACGTCAGATCCCAGTTGCCGTTGGCGTAGAGCATGTAGCCGGACACTGCCGGATACCAGACGCGCAGGAAGGACTCCTCGCAGCGGGCGATGTCGGCGTCCGCCCATCCGTCGTAACCGGTATGCCGCAGCAGCTCGGCCGCGTTGACGAACTTGAAGGCCTGGAGCCCGGCGCCGAGCGGGCCGTCGGCGCCGGTGATCGCGGTCAGCGACGCCGACCAGGCGTTGAGGATGTCGCGGGCCTTGTCGGCGTGCGCGCGCTCGCCGGTCGCGCACCACATCAGGGCGTTCTGATATGCGGCGGCCGAGTCTGCGACGGCCTGGTTCATGAAGTTGGAGGGGCCGCGGCCCCAGGAGGTGATCTGGCCGGTGTTCTGGACCGGGTACGACGCCGAGGAGCGGGCGTGCGCCGCGAGTGCCAAGTAGCCGTCATGGATGGGCGATTGCTTGGCGGCGACCGCGTCCTTCATACGGGCGAGGTCGCCTGCGGTGTGCAGGAGGCCGGGGTGGGCGAACGTGAACTCCGCGGTGGTGCCTGGGGTTTCGGCCCGGACCGTGGGCGCGGACAGGGAGGTCGTGCCCGCGGCGAGGAGCAGCGCCGTGGACGCCTGGATGAGGCCGCGGCGGCTGAGCGTGGTCACTGGGCGGCCGCCTCCGCCTCGGCGGTGGTGAGGAAGGTGAGGTTGGTGACGTGCTCGTTGTAGTACCACTGCACCGAGTCGGTGGTCATGTACCACTTGGGCTTCTTCATCGAGTCGGCGACGACCAGGCCGTTGATCACCAGGTTCTCGAAGGTGACGTTCTTGATGCCGTGGTCGGCGTCGTAGCCGAGGAACAGCGACGGGTTCGCGTGGGTGCCCGTGTAGCTGAGGTTCTTGACGTAGACGTCCTCGATGCCGCGGCCGACCGAGGTGTTGTACTTCGTGTTGTACATGACCCTCATATGGATCACCTGGCCCCAGCGGAAGTCCTCGATCCGTACGTCCTCGATGTGCACGTTCCTGATCAGGTTGGAGTCGCCGGGATTGAGGGCGATGCAGCCCTGGTAGCCCATCTGGGGCTCGCGGTGATCGACGATGTCGAGGTTCTTGATGACCAGGTTCTCGAGGACCTCGGGGGCGTCGGTGTTGCCGTGCGTGCCGACGTTGATGGGGTGGGCGACGTCGGCCCACAGGGTGCAGTTCTGGATGGTGATGTCGCGGGTGTCGCCGTAGTAGTCCCACCGGTGGCAGTAGATGGCGAAGCAGTCGTCGGAGTTGCGCATGAAGCAGCCGTCGAAGACGACACCGGTAGAGGAGAAGACGTCGAAACCGTCGCCGTTGCCCTTCGAGCTGAACGAACGCGCCTTCCTCACATGGACGTTCTCGCTCTCGCCGAACGTGCCCGCGTACCCGTTGGGGTTCATGATGATGACGTCCTGGACGCGTATGTTCTTGCTGCCCTCGCAAAGGACCCCGCCCGGGCCGCCGTAGAGCATTCCGTGCCCGGTGAGGGAGGCCTTCTCCACGTCCTTGAAGAACACCTGGGCGGTGAGGACGGCGCCGCCCGCGAGGTAGACCGTCTTACCGCTGGGGACGGTGAGGACGTTTCCGGTGACGGTGTGCACGCCGGGGCCGAAGTAGAGGACGTCGGGGTCGTCGGCCGAGGGCGGGTTGGGGTCGATGTGGTTGGTGATGACGTGCAGGCAGTCGAAGATCTCGTCGTTGATCTGGACGACCACGTCACGCGGCTCGTCCAGGGTGAACACCAGGGTGTCTCCGCCGAGTTCGGGCTTGATGCCCAGCGCGTCCGGTCTCACCCGGGCCTTGGTGGTGCCGCCCTTGAGGTACGTCACCTCGATCTCGACGCAGCCCTGGAAGTCGAAGTACACCATCGACGTGTTGAGGACCTTGCCGGAGCCGGTGGTGGCGTTGATCTCCTCCAGTTGCGGCCGCCAGATGTCGAGGGTCGCCCAGTCGCCGTCGGGGGCGGTGCGCACGCGCACCTTGAAGCTGGTGTTGGTCGGCATGGTCGACGGGCGGGGGTAAGTGACCAGCTTCGGGGCGGAGTTGTCGTCGTCCGCGCGGGCCGCCGTGGCGGTCAGGCCGGACAGACCGGCGGCGAGCGCCGTGGCGCCTGCGGCTTGCAGGGCGGTGCGCCGGGACAGGGGCGTGTTCATGGGTGACTCCTTGCAACAGGCCGGAAAGAGGGGCTACTTGAGGCCGGAGGTCGACATGCCGCCGACGAATCCGCGCTGGGCGACGAGGAAGATCAGCAGGATGGGGACGACGTACATCACGGAGGCCGCGGCCTGCAGGTTGGCGACGGGCGTTCCGGCGGGCGTGACGTAGGCGGACATGACGGCGACCGCGAGAGTGGACTTGTCCGTGGAGAGCAGCAGTTGTGGGGCGATGTAGTCGCCCCAGGTCCAGGTGAAGGCGATCACGAAACTCGCGGACAGGACCGGCCAGGACTGCGGCAGGAAGATCCGCCAGAAGATCGCGCCGTATCCGCAGCCGTCGACGATCGCGGCCTCCTCCAGCTCACGAGGGAGCCCGGCGAAGAACTGCCGGAAGAGGAAGACCAGGTAGGGGGCGGCGGCGAGGCCCCACAGCACCCATGGCCAGTACGTGTCGACCATGCCGAGCTTGGCGAAGATCAGGTAGGTCGGCAGGAGGGTGATCATCTGGGGCAGCATCATCGAGCCGAGCAGGACGCCGAACAGCGTCTTCTTCCCGGGTGCGCTCAGTCGGGCGAATCCGAAGCCGACCCAGGCCGAGCTGAGCGTGACCAGGGTGGCGTAAATGGTCGCGATGATCAGTGAGTTGCGGGCGTAGCCGAGGAAGTCGACGAGGTCGAAGGCGTCGACGAAGTTGTGCCACTGGAACGGGTGCGGCAGCCAGTGCACGGGTGACGCGGCCAGTTCGGCCGGTGTCTTGAGGCCGGAGACGACGAGCCAGCCGAACGGGCCGACGAACAGTCCGGTCAGGGCGACGAGGACCGTGTAGAGGACGAGGCGGTTGACCCGCAGCCGCACACCGGCCGGGGACTTGGGGGGCAGGTCGGCAGCGGTCACTTCTTCGCCTCCGGTTCGACGTTGTAGAACACCACGCCGGACGTGGCCTTGAAGATGAGTCCGGTCACGATGAGGATCAGGACGAAGAGCACCCACAGCAGTGCGGAGGCGTAGCCGTAGCGGCCGAGCGCGAAGTACTCCGCGAACACATGCATCATGTAGAGGTAGTTGGACTGCGGGATCGAGGTGACGCCTCCCGTGGTGCCGTCGGCGGACAGCAGCAGCGGCATGATGGTCTGCACCGAGGCGATCACGCCGGTCACCGTCTGGAAGAGCAGGACCGGCGAGAGCAGCGGCACGGTGATGCTGCGGAAGGTCCGCCAGGCGCTCGCGCCGTCGATGCGGGCCGCCTCGTGCAGCTCGCGGGGCACGTCCTGGAGCCCGGCCAGCGAGATGATCATGATGTTTCCGGCGCTCCACAGCACCGTCATCAACAGCACATAGCGGGCGTAGGGGTCGGCGAGCCAGCCGAGGGCATCGACGCCGAAGATGTTCAACACACCGTTGGCGGCACCGGAGTTCTGGTCGAAAAGCTGCTTGAAGGCGATTCCCGCGCCGACCGGCGGCACCACGGCCGGCAGATAGAGCAGGGTGCGGAACAGACCACGCGCCTTGAGCGGCCGGTTGACCAGAACGGCGAGCCCGAGCCCGGCGGTGATCGACAGCGGCACCGAGGTCACCGCGAACAGTCCGGCGCGTCCCAGGGAGTCCCAGGTGACCGAATCCGACAGCAGCTCACGGTAGTTACCGAGCCCGACGTACCGCCAGTGCGGCGAGATCCCGTCGAACGTGGTGAAGCTCAGCCACAGCGCGTACGCCATCGGGGCGATGGTCAGCAGCAGGAACCCGGCGATCCAGGGCGAGGCGAACATGTAGAACGCCCGGTGCCTGCGCGCGGTCATGGAGGTCCGCGGACGCTCCGCGAAACGCGCGCCACCGACGCCCGCGGACTGGTCGGGCCGATGGTCCTTGACGGAGGAGATCTGCTCGACGGTCATCCCACCTGCTCCTTGCCACGCTTCAGCTGCTCGTTCATGGCCGAGTTCAGTTGCCTCGCGAGGGCGTCGACGGACATCTGGCCCCTCATGGCGGCCGGGGCGATCTGATTGAAGATCGCAAGAAGCGAGTCCGCCGTGGCGTACGGGGTGAAGGCGATCACCGAGAAGTGCTTCAGCTCGGCCTCCTGAACCCTCAACACCCGCTTCTGATATGTCTCCTGATCAGGCATCAGCGATCGCAGAGACTTCAACGTGGGAATGCCCCAACCACCGGCAGCGCGCTCCTTCGCGGGCCCCTCACCGAAGAACCACTCGAAGACCCGCCACGCGGCGTCCTTGTTCCGCGCCTTCCTGGGCATCCACAAACCGGTGCCGGCCTGACAGGAGCTGACCCGCTTCCCGCCCTCGAACACCGGAGCAGGGGCAAGACGGGACACCTGCGCCAGCTTCTTGTCGGTGTTGATCAGCCCGCCGAGCCAGTAGCCGGCGTTCGACATGGCCATCCGGTTCGCCTGATAGGTGGGCCCGTCCCAGGTGTTGGGATCGGGCTGGATCAGACTCGGCCCGACCTTGGCCCGGCAGTAGTCGATGTACCACCCCAGTGCCTTGCG
This sequence comes from Streptomyces sp. R21, assembly GCF_041051975.1. Classification (GTDB taxonomy): domain Bacteria; phylum Actinomycetota; class Actinomycetes; order Streptomycetales; family Streptomycetaceae; genus Streptomyces. The sequence continues at coordinate 2,498,417 of NZ_CP163435.1, forward strand.
GGCCTCGGGAGCGGCAAAGTCCACACGCGAGAAGTCGTCACTGAAGACACTCCCTCCCGCGGCCACCGCCAGGCTCGCCAGCAGGTTGGGAGTGAGCACCCCGTTGTAGCTGCCACCGAAAACGGTCGTCTGGCCGTCCTTCCGCCGAGTCAGCCGCCTGGCGCTCTCCAGCCACTCCCCATACGTGACCGGCTCTGACTCCGACGGATAGTCGACGCCCGCCTTGTCGAAGTGCGAGGTGTTGTACCAATACATGGAGTCCTGGGAAAAGTCCTTCGCCATCCCATAGCGCGGCCCCTTGCCCTGGACCCTCCCGTCATACCGCCACAGATCGTTGACCGGATCCAGATCACCGGCCCTGAGGACACTGCTCCTGGCGAAGTACGGATCCAGATCCTCCATCACGTCACGCGCCGCGAAATACGGCGCGTCCACGGCCCCGAGGCCGCGCACCAGATCGGGCGGATGGCCATTGGTCATCATCGCGATCAACTTGGTGAGGTCGTACTTCACCAGGACGATCTTGACGCCGATGTCCTTCTGCGCCTGCTTGGCCTGCTCAGGGGTGATCTCCCCGGACTTGACCATCACGGTGACGGTCTCGCCCGACCCGCTCACCCCACTGGACACCTGGAGCGCACAGCCGCTCAGCGCCCCGCCGCCGGCCGCGACAGCACCCGCCGACCACCCGAGAAACCTGCGACGACTGGGAGGAGCCCCGGCCTGCGAGCGCATGAACGCCTCACCTTCTGCTTCGAGTTGAGCGGCCACCAGCCAGCCGAGGACAGCACGCCTCTCCAAGGGCAACCGGTTGCCACGACAGGTGCGCAGAGCTTCTTCGCTGCCCGGAAACCCCGTCAAGACTCCTGACGAACTTTCGAAAAGACTGGTCACCCCCGGCGACATGCGAAGCCAGAGGGAAGCTGGCCCGAGAGCGCCCAGTGCGCAGGCAACTTGTTCCCACCACCGAACCGGCAGACGACGGGACCAACAAGCCACGAGCAGCCAGTTAGACGACACTCTCAGAAACCGGTTGCCGGTCACGCACCCACACTGACGACGGCCCGCAGCCGCAATCCGACGGAAGGGGCCGTGCCGGTACGTTCCTGCCCGTCGCGTAGCAGACCGCCCGCCAAGTCCCGCCGTGTATCAACCCCGGGCAGTACGCCCACGCGGCGACGGGCAGAACGTACCGGCACGGCCCCGACCCACCCACCGGACCGAACTGCGAAAGGCGCCCTCGCCAGCAAACGCCCACACTGTTTGACCCGCTCCTCACCGCAGACCTACGGTAGAAGACGCTTTCTGAAACTGTTTCCCAGTACCTCAGGAGAGTCATGCCCAGCGCCCACCCCCCAAGGGTCGTGTTCGCGATGGACCCGGTGCACCTCCCCCTGCTCTTCCCTCCCCCGCTCATGAAGCGACTCCAGGAGGTAGCCGAGATCGACACCGATCTCGTCGTGCGGGACTTCGCGGCCCCCGACGCGGCCGAGGCGCTCGCCCAGGCCGAGGTACTGATCACCGGCTGGGGCTGCCCCCGCCTGGACGCGGACGCACTCAAGACGGCACCCCGACTGCGCACCGTCCTGCACGCCGCAGGCTCCGTCCGCTCACTGGTCGGCGAGACGCTGTGGGATCGCGGCGTCACCGTGGCCAGCGCGGCCGCAGGCAACGCGCTCCCCGTCGCGGAGTACACGCTCGGCATGATCCTGCTCCTCGGCAAGGACACCTTCGTCCACCGCGAGCGCTTCCGGGCCACCCACGCCCAGCCGACCGCCGCCGAGACCGCGGCCACGGGCAACCTCGGCCGCCGGATCGGCATCATCGGCGCCTCCCGCGTGGGCCGCCGACTGCTGGAACTACTACGCCCGTTCGACTTCGCCGTCTCGCTGTATGACCCCTACGTGGATACCGCGGAGGCCGCCGCACTCGGCGCCGAACCCCTGTCGCTGGAGGACCTGCTCGGCGGCAGCGACATCGTCAGCCTGCACGCACCCGACATCCCCGAGACCTACCGCATGCTCGACCGCGACCGGCTCGCCCTCATCAAGGACGGCGGCGTACTGATCAACACCTCGCGCGGCGCCCTGGTCGATCCCGCGGCCCTCACCGATGAACTGCTCTCCGGCCGCCTCAGCGCGGTGCTGGACGTCACCGAGCCCGAGCCACTGCCCGCGGGCTCCCCGCTGTACAACCTCCCCAACGTGTTCCTCACCCCGCACATCGCGGGCTCCCTCGGCAACGAGCTGGCGCGCCTCGGGGGCATCGTCGCCGACGAACTGACCCGCGTGGCCGCGGGACAGCCACCGGTCCACGAGGTCCGGCGCGCGGACCTGGCCCGTGTCGCCTGACCGCGGCGTCCACCGCATCCGCCGCGCGCCCGGCCGCCCGGAAACGATGGGATACGGTTTCGCCACCGGCGGGGTTCGGGACCCCGGCCCGTCCGGCGGGAGAGTCGCCTCGGCGGCAGTCGTCACGGTCAAGGAGTCGCCACGGTGAACCAGCGCAAGGTGTCGAGCGACCCCGCGGGACGCGCCACCATCCGGGACGTGGCCGAGCGGGCGGGCGTCTCGGTCGCCAGCGTGTCGCGCGTCCTGTCCGGCAACTACCCGGTGTCGGAGGAGCTGCGCCGCCGGGTGATGAAGGTCGTCAAGGATCTCGACTACGTCACCAACGCGCACGCCCGCTCACTGGCCGGCGGCGGCACCCCGACGGTGGCCATCCTCCTGAACAACATCACCGGCGCCGCCTTCGCCCACGTGGCCAAGGGCGTCGAGGGCGCGGCCTCGCTGCGCGGCTGGCTGTCGCTGGTCGGCACGACCGGGGACGATCCGGAGCGGGAGCTCGCGCTGGTCAACATGATGCGCCAGCAGGGCGTCGCGGCGGTGGTGCTCCTCGGCGGGGCGTACGACTTCGACGAGTACCAGGTCCGGATGGCACGGTTCGCCCGCTCGCTGGACGCAGCCGGCTCGCACCTCGTCCTGGTGGGCAGGCCGCCACTGGAGGGCAACGTGCCGGCGACGACGGTCGACTACGACAACGAGGGCGGCGCCTACGCGATGGCCAGCCATCTGCTGTCGGCCGGGCACCGCCGCGTACTCGTGCTGCCGGGACACGCCGAACTGACCACTGCCCAGGGCCGGTTGAGGGGTGCCGAGCGGGCATTCGAGGCGTACGGGGTGCCCTTCGACCCGGGCATGGTGCGGCACGGCCCGTACGACTACGAGCACGGCTACGAGGCCGTCGTGACGGCTCTGCACGACACACCGGACTTCACCGCGGTGCTCGCCGGCACGGACGTGGTCGCCGCGGGCGCGATGCAGGCACTGCGCGCGGCCGGACTCCGGGTACCCGAGGACGTCTCGATCGTCGGCTACGACGACATCCCGCTGGCCTCCCAGCTCACACCCCAACTGACCACTGTGCACGTCCCTTACGAGGAAATGGGCCGCGTCGCGCTGCGCGCGGTGGCCGACCGGCGCGAGGGCGGCGCGGGCCGCCGCCGGAGCGGGGACGGCGACCACCTGGTGCTGGGCACCCATGTCGTCGTACGACAGTCCGTCTGCCCGCCGAGCCGACGCCCGTAGCGCATCCCGCCACCCTGTTACGTAAACGTTTTCCGACCGTATCCCAGCCCGCCCCGCAACCCTTACGGCACCCGAGGCAGGCGGCCCATGCTTCCCCAAAACACCCCTGGCCTGCGCAAATTCCCGCCCGGCGCACACCCCTCCCCACCCCTCCGACCTAACCTCCCGGACAACCCCGCGTAACAATTTTCCGGGGACCTCTTGCTCCGGGGAGACGGATAGGCCTACCGTCCACGGCAACCGCTTTCTACAGCTTCTGCTTGAGCCGCCGTCCTTTCGTTCTGAGAACACCTACTCCGAAGGATCAGGGTCAGATGAACTCCACCAGCCCCCGCAGAAGGGTCGTCCGCGCCGCCGTCGCGGGCCTCGCGCTGACAGGCCTGCTCGCCGCATGCGGCGGGTCCGGCTCCGGAGACGACGCGGATTCAGGGTCTTCCGGGCCGGTCACCCTGCCCTTCTGGGGCTGGGCCAACGGCCAGGAAGCGGTTGTCAAGGCGTTCAACGCCAGTCACAAGGACATCAAGCTCAAGTACACCAAGGTCACCGATCAGCTGACCATGCAGAAGCAGCTGACCAACGCCGTCAAGGCGGGCAACGCGCCCTGTCTGGTGCAGAACACCGCCGAGTACGTGACCACATGGGTCTCGCAGGGTGCACTCGCCGACATCACCCAGTACGTCGAGTCGAGCAAGGACAAGTTCAACGCCGGTGCGTGGGCCGGTGCCGGGGTGCAGGGCAAGATCTACGGTGTTCCCACCAGCTCGGCCCCCGCGTTCACCATCTACCGCACCGACATATTCAAGAAGTACGGCCTGAAGGCGCCCGCGACCTGGGACGAGTTCATCGCCGCCGGCAAGGTGCTGAAGAAGCACGGCATCAAGATCACCAACTACGCCGGTGAGGACCCGAGCACGCTCGAGGTGCTCGCCATGCAGGCCGGGGCGCACTGGTACGCCATCGACGGCAACGCGTGGAAGGTGGACTTCCAGGACGCGGGCAGCCTCAAGGCCGCGAAGGTGATCCAGGACATCATCGACAACGGACTCAACTCCAAGCTCTCCTTCGCGGATTACGCGGCCGTACAGCGCAACTACGACAACGGCGGCACCGCGACCCGGCAGATCTCCACCTGGCAGATGGCCGGCATGGTGCAGAACTTCACCAAGTCCGACGGCAAGTGGGCGCTGTCCCCCTGGCCGACGTTCGACGGCGAGGCGGCCAAGACCCCGGCCGGCACCAACCAGAGCGGCGGGCTGACGCTGGTCACCAAGCAGTGCAAGAGCCAACAGCAGGCGGCTCAGGCGGCGTTGTGGATGTCCACCGACACCGGCGCGGTCAAGACGATGGCGAGCCCGGAGACCGGCAACGGCGTGATGCCCGCGCTGGCCGACAGCGACTCGTACGTCTCGGAGGCGATCTCCGACAAGCTGCTCGGCGACAACTACGAGCCGGGCAGGAAGACCGTCACGGACAGCCTGGCCACGGTCACCACCGACTGGACCTTCGGCCCGGACTGGACCGCGATGTTCACGGAGCTGCAGAGCGGCTGGGCGAAGGTCATGAACAAGGAGCAGAAGGTCACCGATCTGCTGGCGCACATGCAGGAGTGGACGGTCAAGGATCTCAAGTCCCGCGGCATCAGCGTCAAGAGCTGAGGCCCGCCCGATGATCCGCTCCCAGCGCTGGAAGGGCGCCGCCTTCACGGTGCCCTTCCAGCTCGGCTTCGTGTTCCTGTACCTGATTCCGATCGGCTACGCCGTCTACCAGTCGCTGTTCCTGGAGCAGCAGTCGGGGCTCGGACTCGGCGGTGCGACCGAGAAGTTCGTCGGTCTGGACAACTACCAGCACGGCCTGACCGACTCGGCGTTCCTCAACTCCGTACTCAGGGTTGTCCTGTTCGCCTGTGTGCAGATCCCGGTGATGCTCGCCGTCAGCCTGGTGCTCGCTCTGTGCCTGGACGCACTCACCTCGCGGGCGGCCGGCCGCTTCCGGATCCTGCTGCTGATTCCGTACATGATCCCCGGGGTGGTCGCCGCCATCGTGTGGATCAACCTCTACAGCCCGGACGTCGGTCCGCTGACACCGATCGGCGACCTCTTCGGGTTCTCCTGGAACTTCTTCGCGCCCTCGATGGTCTGGCCGTCCATCGGCAACCTGCTGACCTGGCACGGCATCGGCTACAACATGGTGATCATCTACGCGGCACTCCAGGGCGTACCGCGTGAGCTGTTCGAGGCCGCACGACTGGACGGCGCCTCCGAACTCCGGGTCGCCCTGAGCATCAAGATCCCGCACGTACGCGGAGCGCTCGTGCTGACCGGCATGCTGTCGGTCATCCAGATGCTGCAGATCTTCAACGAGCCCGCGCTGTTCCGCAATGTCACCCCGCAGACGGTCGACGACAGCTTCACGCCCATCATGATCATCTACAACCAGGCGTTCAACGCGGGCAACTACCACTACGCCGCGGCCCTTTCGGTGCTGCTCGCCCTCATCCTCGGCATCGCCTCCTTCCTCTTCTACCGGCTGACCTCGAAGGAGGCCGACTGACGATGCTGACGGACACCCGTAGCGAAGACACCACCGAGCGGCCCCCGACGCGCCCCGTCCGGCGCCTGACCCACCCCGACCGCGCGGCCCGCGGCAGGGGCGGCCAGCGCTTCGTCCTGGTCGGCCTGATCCTGGCCAGCGCCTACAGTCTCTTCCCGGTGTACTGGCTGATCGTCGCCGCCACCAAGGACCGCACCGGGCTGTACCAGACAAGCGGGCTCTGGTTCTCCGGTATGCACCTCTGGGACAACCTGCATCAGCTCTTCACCTACAACGACGGCATCTTCCTGCGCTGGACGGCCAACTCGTTCCTGTACGCCGGAGTCGGCTCCCTGGGCGGAACGCTCATCGCGCTCGCGACGGGCTACGGCCTGGCACGCTTCGAATTCCCGGGCCGGGGCGTGGTGTTCGCGTGCGTCGTGGGTTCCTTCCTCATCCCGATCGCCCTGCTCACCCTCCCCCTCTATCTCCTCTTCTCGGAGATCGGGCTGGTCGACACCCCGTGGGCGATGCTCATCCCGTGCCTGATCAACCCGTTCAGCGTGTACCTGGCCAAGGTGTACACGGAGTCCTCGATCCCCTTCGAACTCCTGGAGGCGGCCCGCCTGGACGGCGCCGGTGAGCTGCGGATCTTCTTCAGCATCGTGCTGCGGATGATGACCACGGGCGGCGCCACCGTGTTCCTGCTCGCCTTCGTCCAGACCTGGAACGCCTTCTTCCTGCCGCTGACCGTGCTGCGCGGCGAGGAGAACTGGACCCTCAACATCGGCCTGTACAACTGGACCGGCAAACGGCTGGAGTCCGGCGTCGACCTGACCAGCCTGGTCCTGACCGGCGCGCTGCTGTCCATCGTCCCGCTCGCCGTGATGATGACCGCGCTGCGCCGCTACTGGCGCACAGGCGTGACGCTGGGAGCCCTCAAGTGACCATGTTCCGGGGAGACTTCACGTGACCGTGGCGCACAACCCCGTCATCCGAGGCTTCGCCCCGGACCCCTCGCTGGTCCGGGCGGGCGACTGGTACTACATCGCCACCAGTTCGTTCGAGTGGTTCCCCACGATCCCGATCCACCGCTCCCGCGACCTCGCCCACTGGGAGTACGCGGGCCACGTCCGGGGCGCGGTCCCGGGCGACTCCCTGGCCGGGGTACCCGACTCGGGAGGCATCTGGGCGCCTTCGCTGAGCTGGGACGGCGAGCGCTTCTGGATGGTCTACTCGATCGTGCGCTCGGTCGGCACCCGCTACTTCGACCTCGACACATACGTCACCACAGCCACGGAAGTCGACGGCAACTGGACCGCCCCGCGCCGGGTGGCCGGCCATGGCTTCGACCCCGCGCTCTTCCACCACGAGGGACGCCTGTGGCTGCTCAACATGCAGAGCGACCACCGCCCCGAGGGGAAGCGCTTCGCCGGCATCGTCCTGACCGAACTGGCCCGGGACACCCTCACCCCCCTCGGCGACACGCATCTGCTCCTCCAGCACGAACGCCTCATCGAGGGCCCGAAGTTGCTGCACCGCGACGGCTGGTTCCACCTCGTACTCGCGGAAGGCGGAACCGGCTTCGAGCACGGCGTCCTGGTGGCACGCAGCCGCAACATCACCGGCCCCTACGAACTGGACGGCCGCCCCCTCCTCACCTCACGGGACGATCCGTCGCACCCCCTCCAGAAGGCAGGCCACGCGGAACTGGTGCAGACCCCGACCGGCGAGTGGTTCCTCAGCCACCTCACAGCCCGCCCCCTGGACACCGCTGAGGGCCCCCGCTGCCCCCTGGGCCGCGAGACAGCGATCCAGCCGGTGACCTGGGACGCAGACGGCTGGCCCCGCCTACGGCAAGGCGGCTGGCACCCCGCAACCGACGTGGACGTCCCCGACAGCCCAGCGCCCTCCCCCTCCCTCTCTCCCTCCCCCGATGGCAGCGATCTGTCCTGGCCATGGAGCACCCTGCGCGGCTACCCGGACCCTTCCTGGGCCGACACCACAGCACGCCCCGGCTGGATCAGACTGCGCGGCCGCCATGGCCCCGAATCCCTGTGGGAACAGAGCCTGTTGGCCAGGCGCATCACCGAACACAGCGCCGAGGCCGAGGTCACGATCGAGGCGAGACCAGGCACCTTCACCCAGGCAGCCGGCCTGGCCCTCTGGTACAACACCGAGTCGTTCCTGACCCTCGACCTGACCTGGGCGGAGCCCGAGGGCGAGCCGCAGCGCGGCCAGCAGTGGCAGGGCAGAGGCCGCACGGTCCTGAGCCTCTCGGAACGCGACCCGGAATCCACCCGACAAGTGGCCGTGGCGGACGTCGACCCGCACACCTCGACCACCCTGGGCGTGACCGTCGAAGGCGCCGCCGCCCAGTTCTGGTACGTCCGGAACGAGACGCCTACCCCCATCGGCCCGCCACTCGACTTCGCCCGTCTCTCCGACGACCACGGCCCCCGCCTGCGCTTCACCGGCTCCTTCGTCGCCCTGCACGCCCACGACCTGGTGGACGCGGCCTTCACCGCCGATTTCACGAACTTCCGTCTGACGTGCAAGCCCGGCTGACGTTCGATATTTCGAGATTTTCGCCGAGCCCTTCCGCTGATGAATCCATGAATCCCTGCTTCTTCACGCCGTGTTGCGGCAGGTCTAGGGTAGGAAGCGCTTGCTATACGGCTTCTGGCGCCGACGCGGCGAGCGACGCTGTTCGAAAATTTCGTCGCCCTCGGGACGGGGCCTGAGAGATGGAGTCGCGATGGCGCGTGGCGGGAGCGTGACGACCGGGCCGACACTGGCCGTCGTGGCCCGCGAGGCCGGGGTGTCCGTGCCCACCGCCTCGAAGGTGGTCAACGGCCGGGAGGACGTGGCACCGGAGACCCGTCGCCGAGTCACCGCGGCGCTCGACCGGCTCGGCTATGTCCGCAGGCCCCGCTTCGACGCGGCGAAGGCGGCCGGCATGGTCGACCTCGTCGTGCACTCGCTGGACAACTCCTGGTCCGGCGCGGTGCTGCACGGCGTCGAGGAAGCGGCGCACGACACGGGCCTGGAGGTGGTGGTCTCGGCGGGCCTGAACCGGACCCGGGGCAGACACCCGGAGCGCGGCTGGCAGGACAAGCTCACCTCCCGCGGCTCGGCCGGAGTCCTGTTCAACCTGGCTGAGTTGACGCCGGCCCAGTACACCTGGCTCGACCAGCACCGCATCCCGTTCGTGATGATCGACCCGGTGCACGAGCCGCCGCCGGGCGTGGTGTCGGTGGGCGCGGCCAACTGGCAGGGCGGAGTGACGGCGACCGAGCACCTTCTCACGCTGGGCCACCGGCGCATCGCCGTGATCGGCGGCTACCGCCGCAAGATGTGCAGCAGCGCCCGCGTCTCCGGCTACCGCTCCGCCCTGGCGGCGGCCGGGGTCCCGCACCGCCCCGAGTACATCCGCTACGGCAACTTCAGCGAGGACGGCGCCCAGCGCCGCATGGTGGAGCTGCTCAACCTGCCCGAGCCGCCCACCGCGGTCTTCGTCTGCTCGGACAAGATGGCGCTGGGCGTCTACCAGGCCCTGGCCGAGCGGAAGTTGAGGGTGCCGGACGACATCAGTGTGGTCGGCTTCGACGACCTGCCCGAGGCCCGCTGGGCCTCACCGGCGCTGACAACGGTCCGCCAGCCCCTGTCGGAGATGGCGTCGACGGCCGTGCACCTTCTCGTACGGATGATGGCGGGCGACCGCCCGGAAAGCACCCGCACGGAACTCTCCACCCGCCTGGTGAACCGCTCGAGCACGGCCCCGCCGCTCTAGCCCCTCCCCGCGGCCGGCCGGGCCAGCGCCAGCACGCTCAGACCGAACATCAGGACGCCCAGGGGGAGATGGACCGACGGAACGTGCGCGATGCCGAGCACGACCTGGACCGAGGCGAGCACGAGGAAACCCGTCGCGTGCCAGACAGGCCGGAGCGAGCCGCCGCCCGGCTTCCACGCCAGCACCGCCGCGAGCAGGTACAGCATCGACGCCCCGTACATCACACGGGCTCCGACACTGTGCAGCGTCTCTCCGTAGGACGAGGTCAGCAGCAGTCCGGCGGAGACCGCCTGAAGGAAGATGGTCAGGGTCTGCAGGGCGATCGCGATCCGCAGGAACGAGGCGCTGCGCCGCGCGTTCGCCGGCGCCGTCGCCGTCACCTGAGTGGCCATGTCACAGTCCCCTTTTCCCGCCCTCGGGCAGTAGATCGATAAGGTCTCACCAGCCCGACGACGCGGGCCGGCAAAAGGTAAGGCGAGGGGCGGGCGGGGGCATGGGGACTGTCGGGACCAGCGCGGACGGGATAGCCGGCGAGCGACGCCAACTGATCAATATCGCTTACCGGTTGCTCGGTTCGGTGACCGAGGCCGAGGACGCCGTGCAGGATGCCTTCGCACGCTGGTACGGACTGCCACGAAGTCGGCAGGAGGAGATCCTGTCCCCGGGCGCCTGGCTGACGACGGTCACCAGTCGCATCTGCCTGGACCTGCTCGGCTCGGCGCGGGCCCGCCGTGAACGCTATGTCGGCGCATGGCTGCCCGAGCCGCTGCCCGACCGCACCGAGTGGAACCACGCGGGTGGCGCCGAATCCGCCGGGCCTGCGGATCCCGCCGACCAGATCGTCCTGGACGAGTCGGTGACCATGGCCTTCCTCGTCGTCCTGGAATCGATGACGCCCGCCGAGCGAGTGGCGTTCATCCTGCACGACGTCTTCAGGTACCCGTTCGCCGACATCGCCGGCGTTCTCGGCCGGACCCCTGCGGCCGCCAAGCAACTGGCGGCCTCCGCCCGGCGGCGGGTGAGTGTCGCGCGCGCTCCGGTGACGGCGACCGGCCAGGCCGACGTGGTGAGGCAGGTCAAAGAGGCATGGGAGACCAAGGACATCGCGGCCCTCGTCGGTCTCCTCAACCCGGCCGCCGTGATGACCGCCGACGGCGGCGGCATGGTCGGTACCGTCCTGCGCCCGGTCGAGGGCGGCGCGCGCATCGCCCAGTACATGGTCGCCATCGCCGACAAGGCGCCCGGGCTGGAACTCGTGGAGCGTTCCGTCAACGGTGCGCCGGGCCTGGTGGCCCAGCGTGCCGGCGTCATCGCGACCGTGGCCTCGTTCGACATCTCCGACGAGCGGGTCACCCGGATCTGGGTGGTCCGCAACCCGGAGAAGCTGCGTTCGTGGGCGCGGGAGGGCTAGCAGACCCTCGCTCGGCCCGGGTCCTGCGCTGGTCTACGGGGTTTCGTCCGGCCCGTACCTCCGCCGCATCCCTCCTCGCCGCATCCCTCGCCCAAACGGCTGATCAACCGCCTTCGTTCGGCACGTCGTTGTTCGGGGCTCCGTCGCCGTTCGGCGGCAGGTCGCCGCGCTGGACGGGGGCGGTGGGTGTCGCCGTCGGGGCGGGTGGGAGGAGATCGGCGAGTTCGGTGGCGGAGGGACGGTGGGCGGCGAGCGCCGCCTTGCGCAGGGTGGTGCGCGGGACCCGGGGATCGGCATCGATCCACACGATGTGGTCCTTCTTGGGCACCGCGTACTCGCTGTGCTGTCCGGCGCTGCGGTACCAGGCGGACCCGTCCCGCATGCAGGTGGTCCTGTCCCCGGGCGCCGCTTCGGCGACCGGCTGCTTCGGACAGCCGGCCGCGGTCATCGTGCCGCGGTCGACCCAGAGCCGGAGCACCGCGCCGGCCTTCTGCGACCAGTAGGAGGCGGAGAAGCCGTCGTCGCCGGACACACCGACGGACTGCTGGGCCAGGGTGAAGCCGGGGACCTCGGTGATGTAGACGAGTTCCGGGGCGATGCCCAACGCCTTTGCCCTGGCGTCGAGTTCGGCCTGATCCGCAGTGGGCGTGGAGGCGCCGGCTCCGGCCTTCTCGGTGCCGCAGCCGGTCAGCAGAAGCACGGGCAGCAGCAGTAACGGTGACAAGGCGCGCACGGTACGGATCATGCCCTCATCCTGTCCGATTCCTTCAAGACCGGCACCCGGCCCCCTGCCTACGGTGACGGCATGACTCCACAATTCGCCGTGATCGGCCTGGTGGCCTCCGACATGGCCGCCTCGCTCGCCTTCTACCGTTGCCTCGGGCTGGCCTTCCCCGACGGCTCCGAGGAGCAGCCGCATGTCGAGGCCGAACTGCCCGGCGGGCTGAGGCTCGCCCTGGACACCGAGGAGACCGTCCGCTCCTTCCATGCCGGGTGGCAGCCGCCTTCGGGCGGGGGCAGGACCGGGCTCGCCTTCATGTGCGGGACGCCCGCCGAGGTGGACTCCGTGTACGAGGATCTGGTCGGCGCCGGGTACCACGGGGAGCTCAAGCCGTGGGACGCGTTCTGGGGGATGCGGTACGCGGTCGTGCACGACCCGGACGGCAACGGCGTCGATCTGTTCGCCCAACTGCCCCAATAGCCATTGCCCCAATAGCCGCTGCCCCTTTAGCCACTGCCCCGATAGCCGCTATCCCAGTAGCCGACCGAGCGGCAGTCCGGCCAACTCCCGTACGTCCCGGGCAAGATGAGCCTGATCAGCGAACCCGGCGCGCACCGCGGTCTCCGCGAACGGCACCCCGCCCCGGGCCAGCCCCAGCGCACGCTGGAGCCGCAGTACGCGGGCCAGCGTCTTGGGGCCGTAGCCGAAGGCGGCCAGGGAGCGGCGGTGCAACTGGCGGGGGCCGAGGCCGAGTTCGTCGGCGCTGGCCCCGACCGAGCGGCCCGCGTCGAGGGCCCTCACGAGGTGTCGTAGCAGCGGGTCCGGGGGTTGGGTGTCCGCTGCCAGCCGCAGCGCCAGCTCTTCGAGGCCGCTCGCCGGGTCGGCGGCCGCGTTGACACGGGCGGTGAGGCGGCGGACGCGCGCGGCGGGCCACAGGTCGGTGAGTTCCACGCGCCGGTCGCGCACCTCGTGCGCCTCCACGCCGAGCAGGGCCGGAGCCGTTCCCGGATAAAGGCGCACGCCCGACCAGACGCCCCGGGCGCCCTCGGCGACGTACGCGCGTGTGTCGGGTCCCGCGACCAGCAGTCGTCCCTCGTGCCAGAGCAGGTCCATGCAGCCGTCGGGCAGCACGCGCCCCACGCCGCCGCGCGACGGGGTGTTCGTCCACACGACGGCACCGGCCAGCCGGGATGCCCTTTGCGTGTACACGTACGCCAGGCTACGCCGCCCGCGCGCGATGCTCCTGCGGGCTGATTCCGTACACCCGCTTGAAGGCGCTGGACAGGGCGAACGCGCTGCCGTACCCGATCTGCCGGGCGATCGCTTCGAGTGTGTCGTCGCTCTCGCGCAGCCGGTCCGCGGCGAGCGCGAGCCGCCAGCCCGTCAGATAGGTCATGGGTGGCTCACCCACGAGGTCGCTGAAGCGGCGGGCCAGCGCGGCGCGCGAGACCCCGGCCTTGGCGGCGAGGGTGGCCACCGTCCAGGGGTGGGCGGGGTCGTCCTGCAACAGCCGCAGCACCCGCCCGACGACGGGGTCGGCGAGCGCCCCGTACCAGGCGGGCGCCTCGGCTTCGGGGCGCGAGAACCAGGCGCGCAGCGCGGCGATGACGAGCAGGTCGAGCAGCCGGTCGAGGACGACCTCCTGGCCGGGCTCGTCGCGCACGATCTCCTCGGCGAGGATCGGCGTGAGCGGGCACTCCCACACCTCGGGGGTGAGGGTCAGCAGCGGCGGCAGGGCGTCCAGCAGCCGCCCGTGGACCTCGCCCTGCATCATGTACGTCCCGATCAGCATCACGGTGGACCCGTCGAGCCGGTCGCCCCAGCTGCGTACGCCGAGGTCCCAGTGGCCCTTCAGGGACCGCCCGTCGGGGTAGGTGCACTCGCCGCCGGGCAGGATCACGGCCTGTGGCGGGGTCGCCGGGTCGTCTGCGCAGGTGTACGGGTCGGGACCGCGGGTGATCGCGAGGTCACCGGCCCGCAGCCGTACCGGGTCTCCCCCGTCGGGCACGATCCAGGAGTCGCCGCGGACCTGGAGCACGACCGTGAGCGGGGCGCGATCCTCCACCCGCACACTCCACGGCGGGTCGAAGCACGCGCGGATCATGAAGGCGCCCCTGGCCCGGGGGCCTTCCAGCAGGCCTGCGAGAGCGTCCATGGCGTCAGCGTAAACGCACAGGGCCGGGCTCCGTAGACGTCGGCTTATGGGAATGAGTCCTTCAGCGATGTTCCCGTCCCGGACACGGCAGTTGACTGAACGGCATGACGGAAAACACGGCAGGTACGCGGGACATGACGGTATTGGTCACAGGGGCTTCGGGGCGCACGGGCCGCCGGGTCGCACAGGCGGCGCGCGCCGCGGGGCTCTCGGTGCGGGAGGCGTCGCGGGCCCGTGGTTTCGACTGGGAGGACAGGTCGACGTGGGCGGACGCGCTGCGGGGCGCCGACGCGGCGTACCTCGTCTACCCGTCGGACGTCGGCTCGCCGGCGGCGGCCCCGGCGGTCGGCGCGCTCGCGGCGGAGGCGGTCGGTCTCGGCGTACGGCGGCTGGTGCTGCTGTCGTCGCGGGGCGAGGAGCGCGCGCGGCCGACGGAGGAGGCGCTGAAGGAGTCGGGCGCGGACTGGACGGTCGTACGGGCGGCGTGGTTCGCGCAGAACTTCAGCGAGGGTCCGCTCGTGGAGGGGCTGCGGCACGGGGAACTGGTGTTCCCGGCGGGTGAGGTGCGGGAGCCGTTCATCGACGTGCGGGACATCGCGGACGTCGTGGTGGCCGCGCTCACGGCGGGCGACCGGTATGTCGGCGAGGAGGTCGCGATCTCGGGGCCGCGGCTGCTGACGTTCCGGGAGGCGGTCGCGGAGATCTCGAAGGCGACGGGCCGCGAGGTGACGTACACGCCGGTGACCGCACGTGAATACGGCGCGAATCTGGCGGGGTTCGGGGTGCCGCCCGAGGAGGTCGAGTTCCTCGTGGACCTCTTCGAGAGCCTGCTCGACGGCCGCAACTCCCACCTCTCCGAGGGAGTCCAGCAGATCCTGGGCCGCGAGCCGCGCGACTTCGCGGACTTCGTCCGGGAGGCCGCGCCGGCGGGAGCCTGGAAGGAGTGACCACCCGGAGAGCACCGCTCCCCGGATCCTCACTCTCCCGGCTGCCGAGACTCTCCGTCCCCGTGGTCACGCGGATGGGGATGCGGATGATGATGCGTGTTCTTCGCATGCGTGCGCAGCCGGGACGTGACGTCCTCCGGTGGGAGGAAGCGGGACCAGCGCTCCGGGAACTCGGAGGGCATGTCCGGGTCGTCCGGGTCGGGATCGTAGTCGGCGGCGCGGATGGCCGCGGCGCGGGCCACGTACTCGGCGGCCTGCTCCTGGCGCAGCCGCTCGTTGGCGGCGCGGGCGGCGGCCGTGGCGGCGGCCGGCCAGACGCGGTCGATGGCGGCGTTGACCGCGGCGCCGACGAGGACCGCGAACGCGGACACACCGATCCACAGGAGGACGGCGACGGGTGCGGCGAGCGAGCCGTAGATCGTGGGGCCCTCGACGGTGCTGGTGAGGTAGATGCGGAGCAGGAAGCTGCCGAGCACCCACATGCCGAGGGCGACCAGGGCGCCCGGTACGTCCTCTACCCAGGGTGAGCGCACGGGCACGGACACGTGGTACAGCGTGGTCAGGAAGACGACCGAGAGGACGATGACGACCGGCCAGTACAGGACCTGCACGACCGTCGTCGACCAGGGCACGATCTTCACCACGGCGTCCGGTCCGGCGACCATCAGCGGCAGCGCGACCGAGCCGATGATCAGCGCCACGATGAAGAGCAGGAACGACATCAGACGGGTCTTCACGATGCCTCGGGTGCCGTCGAGGCCGTACATGACGGTGATGGTGTCGATGAAGACGTTCACCGCGCGGGAGCCGGACCACAGGGCGAACAGGAAGCCGAGGGAGATGACGTCGGGGCGGCCGCCCTTCATCACGTCGTCGAGGATCGGCTGGGCGATCTGTGCGACGCCCTTGTCCGACAGGACGGTGCGGGAGGCCTCCAGGAGGTTGGACTCCAGGCTGGCGATGGAGTCGGCGCCGGTCCAGGAATCCACGTAGCCGAGCAGTCCGATCATGCTCAGCAGCAGCGGCGGCACGGACAGCAGCGTGAAGAAGGCCGCCTCGGCCGCGAGGCCGAGGATGCGGTACTCCATGCAGGAGTTGACGGTGTCCTTGACCAGCAGCCAGGCGGTCCTGCGCTTGGAGACGTTCCGGTAGAGGGCACGGGCCCGGTGGAAACGGCCGCGGGGGCTCTCGGGTGGTTCACTTGCTGGCTGCACGCCCTAAAGGTATCCGCAGTGCCGGGCCCCACTCACCCTCCGGTGCACTGGCCGCGGTCCTGCGGTGCCGCGCCGCGCCCGGGAACCTGGTGACCTGCCAGTACCGAGGAGTAGGTTCGCAGACATGGCAGCCAGCACGCACGAAGTGACCAACCAGGTTCCGCCCCTGGTGGGCTATGACGTCTTCTCCGCCGACCGAGCCCTCGTGGAGGCCGTCGAGCGGCATCTCGACCCGCCGCTCCTCGACGAGGCGCGCGACGAACTGTCGGCCCTCGGACGTACGTCCGGTTCCGCGCAGGTCCAGGAGTGGGGGGTGCTCGCGAACGAGAACCCGCCGAAGCTTCGTACGCACGACCGATACGGCCACCGTGTCGACGAGGTCGAGTTCCATCCGTCCTGGCACCGGCTGCTCGGCAAGGGCGTCTCGGCGGGGTTGACCGCCGCCTGGTCGCGGCCCGGTGGGCATGTCCGGCGCGCGGCCGCCTTCGTGGTCTGGACGCAGGTCGAGGCGGGCAACGGCTGCCCGCTGTCGATGACCCACGCGGCGGTGCCCGCGCTGCGCACGGATCCGGATCTGGCCGCGCAGTGGGAGCCGCGGCTGACCTCCACGATCTACGACCAGGGGCTGCGGCCCGCCGGTCAGAAGGCCGGCGTGCTCTTCGGGATGGGCATGACGGAGAAGCAGGGCGGCAGCGACGTACGCGCCAACACGACGTCGGCGCGGCCCCTGCCCGACGGGGAGACGTACGAGCTGACGGGCCACAAGTGGTTCTGTTCGGCGCCCATGTCGGACGGGTTCCTGGTGCTGGCGCAGGCCCCGGGCGGGCTGACCTGCTTCCTCGTGCCGCGCGTGCTGGAGGACGGCACCCGCAACGTGTTCCGCATCCAGCGTCTGAAGGACAAGCTCGGCAACCGCTCCAACGCCTCCAGCGAGGTCGAGTTCGACGCGACCTGGGCGCGCCGGGTCGGGGACGAGGGGCGCGGAGTGCGCACCATCATCGAGATGGTCGCGGCGACCCGGCTGGACTGTGTGCTCGGTTCGGCCTCGCTGATGCGGCAGGCCGTCGCGCAGGCGGTCCACCACTCGACCTACCGGGAGGCCTTCGGCGGCCGGCTGCTCGACAAGCCGCTGATGAGGAACGTGCTGGCGGACCTGGCGCTGGAGTCGGAGGCGGCGACCACGCTGGCGCTGCGGCTGGCGGCGGCGTACGACGACGGGGGCGAGCAGGAGCGGGCGTTCCTGCGGCTCGCGGTGCCGGCGGCGAAGTACTGGGTGACCAAGCGCTGTACGCCGCTGGTGGTGGAGGCGTCGGAGTGCCTGGGCGGCAACGGGTACGTCGAGGAGTCCGGGATGCCGCGGCTGCTGCGCGAGTCGCCCCTCAACTCCGTCTGGGAAGGCGCGGGCAACGTGCAGGCGCTGGACGTGCTGCGTGCGATGCAGCGGGAACCGCAGGCGCTGAACGCCTTCCTCCAGGAGGTCGGTCTGGCGCGCGGCGCCGATCACCGCCTCGACGGGGCGATCAAGAACCTGCTGACCGAACTCGCGGACCTGGAGGGCATCGAGGGCCGCGCCCGCCGTCTGGTGGAGCGCATCGCGCTGGTGCTCCAGGGGTCGCTGCTCGTGCGGTACGCGCCCCCGGAGGTCGCCGACGCGTTCTGCGCCTCGCGGCTGGGCGGCGACTGGGGTTCGGCGTTCGGGACGCTGCCGCACAGTCTGGATCTGGCCGCCGTGGTGGAGCGGGCCCGGCCCGTCTCCCAGGACGACAGGACCTGAGCTGTACGGGGGTGGTGCTGCGCCGACACGGCACCACCCCCGCTCACTGGCCCCGTTCAAGGAGCACGGACGCCGTACAGGCGGCGTTGTTCAAGTTTCTGACTCCGTACGGCTGTTCGCCAGGGTTGCAGGGGGTTGCAACTTTTCTGCCGTCTGTGGCCGGACGGTGTCCCTCCGCCCCCGGCGGGCGGCACTATGAGAACCGCGGTCAGCGCGGGGCTGGAGAGCTTGGCCGAAAAGAGCCGCGCAACCGGTTGTTCGCAGGGCCGTCCGGGAGGATCCAGTGGTGCAATCGCCGATAGACGTGAAGCAGCTCGCCGCCCTGGACGCCGCGCAGGCGGCCCGAGTGCTCGGCGAGGTGCGCAGCGCCACGCTCTCCGGGCAGCGCACCCGGGTCACGCCGCGCCCGGTGATAGAGGCGTCCTGGGAACGGATGCGGCGCAGCGGCGTCGACCCGGACCACGACTTCCGGGCCGGGCTGCTCAGCCGCGACGAGGTCGAGCGGCGCCGGGGGACCTCGCCCTTGCGGCACGTCATGCCGGTGCTGCGGGACGGTCTGCTGTCGGTCGCGGACGTGGCGCAGCACATCATGGTCGTCGCGGACGCCGAGGGCCGGGTGCTGTGGCGGGAGGGCTGCTCGTCGGTGCTGCGCAAGGCGGACGGGCACGGCTTCGAGATAGGCGCGGACTGGCGCGAGGACGTCGTCGGCACGAACGGTGTCGGCACCCCGCTGGTCGCCCGCCGCCCCGTCCAGGTGTTCTCCGCCGAGCACTTCGTGCGCACCCACCTCTCCTGGACGTGCACGGGCGCGCCGATCACCGATCCGCGCGACGGTTCCCTCATCGGCGTCGTGGACGTGAGCGGCCCGCTGGAGACCCTCCACCCGGCCACGCTCGCTCTGGTCGACTCGGTGGCCAAGCTGGCCGAGGCGCGGCTGCGGGATCGGCATCTGACCTCGCTGGAGCGGCTGCGCGCGATCGCGGCGCCGGTGCTGGCGCGGCTCGGCGGGCGCGCGCTGGCCGTGGACACGGACGGCTGGACGGCCGCGGTCACCGGGATGGCGTACACGAACCGGCTGTCGCTGCCCAAGGACCTGTCCGCCGGGCGGAGTTGGCTGCCGCAGATCGGCCTGTGCTCGGTGGAGCCGCTGCCCGGCGGCTGGTTGATCCGGGCAGGCGACGAGCCGGCGCCCCGGGGTGCGACGCGGATCGTGCTCGACCTGGCGCATCCACGGCGCTGGTCGGTGACCGTGTCGTCCGGCTCGGGCGCCTGGACCCACGAACTGAGCCCCCGGCACGCCGAGTTGCTGTACCTACTGGCCGTCCACCCCACCGGCCGCACGGCCTCCGGCCTCGCCGACGACCTGTTCGGCGACCCCGCCCGCACGGTGACGGTCCGCGCGGAGATGTCCCGCGTACGCCGGTATCTCGGGGCGCTGCTTGAGCACCGGCCGTATCGCTTCGGTGAGGACGCCGAGGTCGAGGTCGTCCTCCCCGAGGACCCCCTCGACCTGCTGCCGCACTCGACGGCACCGGTGGTACGGCGGTGGCGCGGCGCGACCTTGGGCACGGACCCCTTCTGAGCGACCCGAGTAACTCCCGGGCGGCGGCTGCGCAGTTCGCGGCCGCCGCCCTCAGGTCACACTCCGGGGATCTCCCGTGCCCGGAAGGCGGCCCGCACGGTGTCCGCGGCGGACTTGCCGTACATCTTCTGGGCCGTGGCGATCGTCGTCAGCGCCGCGTCCGTGAAGCTCGTGTCGGGCGCGAAGCCGAACTGCGCGTTCACGATGATCCGGTCGGCTTCGCGTGCGCCCAGCGCGCCCCGGATGTCGAAGAGCGCCCGGGACCAGATCTCGCCGTCCGCGTGCACCTCGCCGACCTTGTCGCCGTACACCTTGTTCCCGTCGACGCGCCGCAGGCAGTGCGGAACGGCCGAGGTGTACGACGTCGAGTCCCAGTCGGCGACGCAGGCGAGGTCGGTCCTGCGCGGCCAGCCGTACTTGGCGTCCGCGTAGGCGCCGACCGAGACCGCGAGATAGTCGCCCCAGGCCTCGCCGATGGAGCCCGCCTCCTCGGACGTACCGAAGCCGGGGACCTGGGCGTTGTGCACGGCGTGGCCGTACTCATGGACGATGACCTCGGCGTCCTCCGCGTCGTCGACACCGCCCTTGCCGAAGCGGATCTCGGCCTTCTTGTCGGTGAAGAAGGAGTTGTCGGCGCCCCACTGGTTGATGCGGACCGGTTGGGCGCGGTTGTTGGCGCCGGGCAGTTCGCTGCCGAAACCGAGGCTCTGCAGGTACTCCTGGGCCTCGTTGACCCAGAAGTACGCCATGACCTGCTCGAACTGGTCGTCCTTGCGGGTGTAGGTGCCCACGTCCGCGGTCTTCGCGGAGGCGCCGGTGTCCGATCTGACGTAGACCCACTTGCCGGACAGACCGCCGGAGGAGTCGAGGTTACGGAGGGCGGCCAGGGCGTACGCGGAGTCGGGGACCGCGGTGGCCGAGTCCTTCTGGTCGGTGAGGGTCTCTTCGCCGGACGACTGGACGGGGTTGACCATGAAGACGCGCGCCTGCGGGTCGGCGGACGCCGTCGCGGGGGCGGCGAGGGTGGCCAGGGCCACGGTGACGGTGGCCGTGGTGAGCAGCACGCGGGAGTGTCGGCGTGTCATGCACATCCTCCAGAACATGGGTGGACCGTGGATGCGGGGGGTGACATGGCGCGGCGAGATCTTCCCCTATTTACGGGGTCTTCGACCAGACCTGCGGTCACCTGACGTAGCATCCTCTTCCAGGCCCCCCACCCGCCTCTCCGTCAACGCCCTGAGCGTGAGAGGCAGTTGGCCTTCGGGAGGACGCATGAAACACCGCGGAAGGCATCGCCGGCGCAGAAGGGGCCAGGCGCTGCGCGCCACCCTCGCCGGAACCGCGCTCGCGCTGACCGCGGCCGCCACCCTGATCAGCACCTCCCAGGCCTCCGGCAGCGGGGCTCCCGGCGCGCTCACGTCCGTGTCCCAGGCGGGTCCGCTCCGGCTGCACGAGAACCTGGTCGACACGAACACGCTGGACACGCTCACGCGGCGGATGGGCGGGAACGTCGGCGTCGCCGGGGTCCTCGCGAGCACCGATCACGTGATGCGGGACCGGGCGGGCTGCGACGCCGCCGAGACGGCCGCGCTGCCCGTCGAACCGACGGCCACGCGCGCGTACTGCTGGGACCGTGCCGACACGACGAATCCGGGCTGGGTGCCGCGGGCCGTCACCACCTCCGGCGACGCCGACGACGACGGCGCGTGGGACGAGAACCGGGTGATCCTGGCGGGCTGGACGCACAGCGCGCGCACGGCCGGCGCGGCGGGCACCCCTGCGCGCGACAGGAGCCTGGCCAGGATCGCCGTCATCGACGCGAACGACCCGGACCGTCTCACGTACCGCTGGATCCTCCTCGTCGCCCCGACCGACGGCGGCAAGGACTTCACGGCGGTCCGCTCCCGGCTGTCCGGCATGGTCTGGTACCAGGGCAAGCTGATCGTCACCGCCGAGAGCGGCACGGACCGCGCGGGCGGCCTCCTCGTCTTCGACCTGCACCGCATCCTGAGGGCCGACGCCGGCGGGGGTGCGATCGGCAAGGTGGCCGGGGGCTACGCGGCGCACGGCTACCAGTACGTGCTGCCCGCCATCGGCTCGTACACCCCGACCGGCGGACGCTGCGACCCGACGACGGACCGGGGCACCCCGTGTCCCGGCGCGCTCTCCCTCGATCGCAGCTCGGCACCGGACAGCCTGGTCGCGAGCGAGCGGGTCCGCGCGGGCAGCGACCGGCACACCCGCCTGTGGCGCTACCCCTTCAGCCTCAGCACGGACACGGCGGGCGGCGGTCTGCTGGCGAGCGACGCCTTCGGCCGCGTCGAGGCGAGCGAGGCCTACGAGACGAAGGCCACCGGCGTGTCCGCCGTCCTCTCCCACCGGGCCGAGGGCGCGAGCGGGCCCGACTGGTACGTCGACCGCGCCTCGGACCCGCGCGACGCCCTCTGGCGGCAGAACACCAGCGGCGCCAAGGCCGCCGAGTGCTCCGCGGACCAGTCGCACGCCTGCTGGGGCCGGGGCACCCGCTCGCTGTCGTACTGGCAGCAGACGGGCGAGCTGTGGACGCTCTCCCCCAAGGGCGCGCTGTACGCGGTCCCGCTGACCTCGGTCGAGGAGTCCCTCGGGTAGCTCAGTGACCGACCTCTTTCGACAGGTCACCGGGGAAGATGATTCCCTGGCCCGATGAGCAACGTCACTGTGACCACATGGTCCCTGGAGCAGACGGCCCCGACCGACCTGATCTCCGCGATGGCGCCCGAGGAGGACGTCCGGATCGTCCGCTCCGAGGTGCCCTCGCCGGAGTTCAGCCGCTTCCTCTACGCGTCCGTGGGCGGGGACATCCGCTGGACCGACCGGCTCGCCTGGACCTACGCGCAGTGGCAGGAGGTCCTGGACCGGCCCGGCGCGGAGACCTGGGTCGCCTACGACCGGGGCACCCCCGCGGGCTATGTCGAGCTGGACCCGCAGGACGACGGCACCGTGGAGATCGTCTACTTCGGCCTGATCCCCGCCTTCCGGGGCCGTCGCATCGGCGGCCACCTCCTCGCGTACGGCGCCGCCCGCGCCTGGGACCTGGCCGAGCGCTGGCCGGAGCGCGCCGAGACCAAGCGGGTCTGGCTGCACACATGCAGCAAGGACGGCGAGCACGCGATGGACAACTACCTGCGCCGCGGCTTCAAGCTCTTCGACACGAAGGTCGAGGAGGAGCCGGACGTGGCGGCGCCGGGGCCCTGGCCGGGGGCGTAGCGGGTCACTCCTGGACGAGGGGCAGGACCCTGGAGGGCAGCCCCTCGTCGAGGAACTTCTCCAGTGCGCGAGGCGTCGCCAGCGGGGTGAGCAGCACGATGACACCGGTGAAGAGCGCGACGCCGAGGGCAGTCGATGGCCAGGTGCCCCACCATTCGGCCAGGGCGATGCAGGCGCCGAGCGGCACCACGCAGACGGTCCCGGTCCAGAGCTCGCGTCGTCTGGCTTGGTCGTCGTTCTCCCTGGCCAATGCTCCCCTGGCAGGATCCAGAGGAGCCCAGAGGCGTCGCCCAGCCCCGAGAAAACGGAAGTACGCCGGGCCTCCCACGTTCAGGGCCAGGAAGGCGATGCCCAGCCAGCCCTGTACGCCCCATGACCAGCCGCCCACAAGAACCGCGCCGGCCCTGGCCCAGGGGGCGATCGAGAGCATCACGTACAGCGCCAGGAGTGCGGAGAACCTGACGGCGAACTCGGATTCCCTCAGGCGTGTGGTGCCGGACCGCCAGCTTTCATGGCGTGCGATGCCGGTGTCGGTGAGCAGTCGCACGGCACACAGGCACAGGTCCGGCCGGAGCCACCCCAGCAGTCTCACGCGCGCCTCGGACAGGCCCGCCGCCGCCACCAGGCGGCGTCCCAGCTCGGCACCGGTTTCGTCCGGAGCACCGAAGGAAAATACACGGATTCCGAGATGGGCCAATCCGCGTCGGCCCTGACCCAACGACCGGGCCCAACCTCCGGCATCGCCGAAAAAGGCGTCCAGGTCCGCGTAGAGCGTGGGGTCGACGAGCTCGTCCGGCAGGCTCAGCATCCTCGGCCCGGCACCGCCGTAGTCCACCAGGGCGAGCGGCACCACGATGCGAGGGTCGGGCTCCACGCCGGGTGGCGGGGTCGCACCGGACTCGGCGGCCTGTCGAAGGAGTTTGGCCACCACGCTGAAGATGCCCCGTGACCCCAGCCAGTCGCCACGCTCGCGGTAAGGCCCCGTCACCCAGAAGAACTCGCCCCAGCCGGGCAGGTAGCGCGAGATCCAGGCCAGCTCGCTGGAGATGTTCCTCTGGACCACCGCCAGTTCACGGTCCCTCACCAGATCGGCCAGGCGGAACGCCGCGTCGTGTGCGATAGCGAGGTCGTCCGAGCGGAGCAGTTCCCCAAGGGAGTGAATCGCCTTCGGCGTACGGATGGCCCACAGCATCTCCGCGACCAGCTCACCGGGCAGATCCAGCTCACGGTCGTGCACCGCGGCCACCGCGACATCCCCCATCGAAGCCAACGCGGCCTTCGCCTCCGGCAGTTGCGTGAGCCGCGACGCCAGGAACCGCGCCGCGCGCGGCAGATGCGTGGCGGCCAGCGCATGGAGCGCAGCCCGAGCCCGCCCGGCGTCGTCGGAATGCTCCGCCGTCGCCCGCAGCAGCTCGAACACCGCGACCCCTCGCGGCCGCCGGTCCGCCGCCACCAGCCCGAACGCGGCCACCACGGCGTCCCGTTCGCTCCCCTCGGCCGGTGCCGCGCCGTTCCCGAGGCGTTCGAGGAACATGGTCACGATCTCGTCCGCGAGCGCCTCGTCCACGACCTGCGCGTCGGCCAGGCACTGGAAGGCGAGCAGTGGATCGGCGGCCAGGATCTCGCGCACCACATGGGAACAGTCACGGGAGACGACGCCGCACCACAGCCGGACCGTCTCGCGCCAGACCTCCGGGTCCCGGCGGTAACGCTCCCGCAGCGCGGCCGCCTCGCCGGCGAGGGCCGTGGCGGCCAGGTACTCCTGGAGTGTGAGGTGGGCGAACTGGAAGCGCTCGCCGTTGTCGACGGACAGCAGCAGGCCACTGCGATCGACGATCTCACCGAGCATGTCCTCGGCGCCGTCGACCGGGCGTCCGTAGCGTTCCAGGGTCTCGCGCAGCACCGGCAGCACTTTGTCGTAGGGCATCGCGAGCCGGTCGTACGCGTCCGGCGGCACGTCCTGCGCGGCGAGCGCGAGCCGTTGGAGTGCCGCCCGCTTCACGGGCTGGACGAAGTGCGCGTCGCGCTGCCGGTCGCGCAGCAGGCTCACGATGACCTGCTCGTAGAAGTCGGCCCGGTTGTGCGGCAGGACCTGGCCGGTCCCCGCGTACTCGTAGCTGTAGAGGTACGCGATCATCGTGAGCAGCAGCG
Source organism: Streptomyces sp. R21 (assembly GCF_041051975.1). Classification (GTDB taxonomy): domain Bacteria; phylum Actinomycetota; class Actinomycetes; order Streptomycetales; family Streptomycetaceae; genus Streptomyces. The sequence continues at coordinate 2,523,527 of NZ_CP163435.1, forward strand.
GAT